>UQKY01000031.1 GCA_900541785.1 uncultured Collinsella sp. | reverse complement strand
TGTTTGAGATGGTTGAGCATGGTGAGCTCCTGCGTGCCGTTTGCTTGACGCCGCAAAGGATACCCGTTTTAGGCTAAAAAGTTAACTAAGACTAACAAAATTGTTGTATTTGAATAGGATGGTGAAAGGGGGCTGCCGAAATGTCTCGATCTGTAACAACTAGGGATGGAAATTGGGCCTAGGTGTTACAGATCGAGACAGGAAGAAATGGTCCTATGGAAAATCTCGATCTGTAACAGCTGACCGCCAAAACCGGCCCGTCGTGTTACAGATCGAGACAAACCAAAACCGTCCTGCAGAAAATCTCAATCTGTAACATCTAAGCGCCATAATCGGCTCCTCCTGTTACAGATTGAGATGTTTGAAGCGGTGGGCTGACGGGCCGAACCTGGGGCCCTTGTTGTCGTCCTTGAGCTCGGCGGCACCCACTCGCAGGGCGCGCGTTACGCGATTGTTTCGAAACGGGTGGGAAACACAACGGGCCGGCGATGCTCCTAGTATCCCTATTCAACTGACTGTCTAAATATCTAGGGGAGGATCGCGATGCAGGCAGATTCCGCTCAGCAGCAGGGCCTTTATCGCCCCGAATTCGATCACGATGCGTGTGGCATCGGCGCGCTTGCCGATATCAACGGTGAGCGCCATCACCAGATTCTGGACGACGCGCTGTCCATTCTGGTCAACTTGGAGCACCGCGGCGGTACGGGACTCGAGAAGAACACCGGCGACGGCGCCGGCATCCTGTTCCAGGTTCCGCATCATTTTTTCCGCAAAGAGGCTCAAAAGTGCGGCCAGATTCTGCCGGCAGAGGGCGACTATGGCGTGGCCATGCTGTTCTTCCCGCAGGACGGCAAGGGCGTAGAGGATGCCCGTCGCGTGTTTGAGGAGGGCTGCGCCGAAGCCGGCGTTCCGCTGCTCTTTTGGCGTGAGGTGCCGGTCGACCCGCACGACCTGGGCGAGACGGCCCGCGCCTGCATGCCCACCATCTTGCAGGCTTTCCTGGGCCGCCCTGACGACACGCCGGCGGGTGACGCCTTCGAGCGCCGCTTGTACGTGTGCCGCCGCACCATCGAGAAAAAGGCCGACGCCGAGTTTGCCCTGCGCGACAAGATCTTCTACGTGTGCTCCATGAGCTCGCGCACCATCGTGTACAAGGGCATGCTGGTCGCCACGCAGATGCGCCGCTTCTTCATCGATCTCAACGACGCCGCCGTCAAGACGGCCGTGGCGCTCGTCCATTCGCGCTACTCCACCAATACCACGCCCAGCTGGGAGCGCGCGCACCCTAACCGCTTTATCATCCACAACGGCGAGATCAACACCCTCAAGGGCAACGTCAACTGGATCCGCGCCCGCGAGCCCAACCTGTACAGCCCCGTGCTGCAGCATGATCTTGAGCGCGTGATGCCCATCATCAACCGCGAGGGCTCCGATTCCGCGATTCTGGACAACGTGCTTGAGTTTTTGGTCATGAACGGTCGTCCGCTCACGCGTGCCGCGTCCATGTTGCTGCCCGAGCCGTGGGACCACAACGATAGCCTGAGTGAGGAGCGCCGCGCCTACGACGCCTACCAGTCCATGCTCATGGAGCCGTGGGACGGTCCTGCCGCTATCGCCTTTACCGACGGCCGTACCCTGGGTGCCGCCCTCGACCGTAATGGCCTACGCCCCGCCCGCTACTATGTGACGCGCGACGGTCGCTTTATGCTGGCAAGCGAGGTGGGCACCATCGAGGTGAGCCCCGAGAACATCCTGACGAGCGGCTGTCTGGGGCCGGGCCAGATGCTCGAGGTCGATTTTGCCCGCGGCCGCGTGATCTACAACGACGAGCTGCGCGCCCGCTATGCCAAGGAAAAGCCCTACCGTGATTGGATCGCCGAGGAGACGCTGACCGTCGACGCGCTCGATGAGCCCGCCGCGCCCGCGCCCGCCGAGGATGCCGAGGTGCCCGCCGCCGTGTGCATGGCCAAGCTCGGGTATCACTGGGATGATGTTGACGAAGTCGTGCGTCCCATGGCCCAGCAGGGCAAGGCGCCGCTCGCCTCGATGGGCATCGATGCGCCGCTGGCCTGCCTGTCCAAGAAGACGCGTTCGTTCTTTGACTACTTCTATCAGCTGTTCGCTCAGGTCACGAATCCGCCCATCGATGCTCTTCGCGAGCATATGGTCACCTCGACCACGCTCTACCTGGGCAACCACGGCAACCTGCTCGAGGACTCCCGTACGGCCTGTCAGCTGGTGCGCTTGGAGCTCCCACTGCTGAGCGAGGAGGAGTTCGAGCGTATCAGCGCCATCGACCGTGTGGGCTTTAAGACCCGCCGTTTCCGTGCCGTGTACCGCCGCGACGCGGGTGAGGGCGCGCTGCAGGCTGCGCTCAAGCAGCTTGCAGAGGATGTTGAGGCTGCGGTCCGCGACGGCGTGAACATCGTGGTGTTGAGCGATCGTGCCGCTGCGGGCGAGGTGCCCGTACCGTCACTGCTCGCCGTGGGCTGCGTGCACAACCACCTGATCCGCGCCGGCGTGCGTACCTTTGCCGACATCGTGGTGGAGTGCGGCGACGCCGTGTCCCCGCATGACTTTGCGGCACTGGTGGGCTACTCCGCGAGCGGCATCTATCCGTACAACGCACATGCGTGCATCCGCGATCTGGCGGCACGCGGCGACCTGGACGTGACGGCCGAGCAGGGCATCGCCAACTACAACAAGGCTGCGACCGCCGGCATCGTTTCCATCATGTCCAAGATGGGCATCTCCACGGTGCAGAGCTACCATTCGGCGCAGATCTTCGAGGCCGTGGGCTTCACTCCGGAGTTCGTCAACGCGTACTTCGCCGGCACGGTGAGCCGTGTGGGCGGTATGGGTGTCGAGGACGTTGAGCGCGAGCAAAACGAGCGCTACGACGCCGCACTCGCTATCCTTAAGAGCCCGGCTCCCGATCAGCTGCCCACGTTGGGCCTGACCAAGTGGCGCCCGCTCGGCGGCGAGGATCACCTCATCGATCCGCAGACCGTCTACTTGCTGCAGACCGCCTGCCGCGAGGACAGCTACGACACCTTTAAGGAGTACAGCGCTCGCCTGCACCGCACCGGCCGTGCCGTGCGTCTGCGCGACTTGCTGGACTTTGATGCCAGCGGCCGCACTCCGGTGGCACTCGACGAGGTGGAGCCCGCGCTCAACATCGTCCGCCGCTTTAACACCGGCGCCATGTCGTACGGTTCCATCAGCAAAGAAGCACACGAGTGCATGGCCATCGCCATGAACCGCCTGCACGGTCGTTCCAACTCGGGCGAGGGCGGCGAGGATTCGCGTCGCGAGACCCCGCTGGCCAACGGTGACTCCAAGAACTCCGCCATCAAGCAGGTGGCAAGCGCGCGCTTTGGCGTGACGAGCCGCTACCTGTGCAGCGCCTTCGAGATTCAGATCAAGATGGCCCAGGGCGCCAAGCCCGGCGAGGGCGGCCACCTGCCCGGCAAGAAGGTCTACCCCTGGATCGCCGAGGTCCGTCAGTCCACGCCCGGCATCGGCCTGATCTCGCCCCCGCCGCACCACGATATTTACTCTATCGAGGACCTGGCAGAGCTGATCTTTGACCTTAAGAACGCCAACCCCGGCGCACGCGTGTCGGTCAAGCTGGTCAGCGAGGCCGGTGTCGGCACCATCGCCACCGGTGTGGCCAAGGGCGCTGCCGACAAGATCTTGATCAGCGGCCACAACGGCGGCTCCGGTGCCGCGGCGCGCGATTCGATCTGGCACGCCGGTCTGCCGCTGGAGCTTGGCCTTGCCGAGGCCCAGCAGACGCTGCTGCAAAACGGCCTGCGCTCGCGCGTGGTGCTCGAGGCCGACGGCAAGCTCATGGACGGCACCGATGTTGCTGTCGCCTGCCTGTTGGGCGCCGAGGAGTTTGGCTTTGCGACCATGCCGCTCATCTCCATGGGCTGCCTCATGCAGCGCGACTGCCAGCAGGATACCTGCCCGGCCGGCATCGCTACGCAAAACTGCCGCCTGCGTCGCGGCTTCCGCGGCAAGCCCGAGCACGTTGAGCACTTTATGCTCTTTGTTGCCGAGCAGCTGCGCGAGGTCATGGCGAGCCTGGGCTTCCGCACCGTCGACGAGATGGTCGGCCATCCCGAGTGCTTGCGCCAGATTGAGGTCCCGGGCAACCGCAAGGCCAACCTGCTCGATCTGTCGCCCGTGCTGGCGAGCGCGACCTGCGAGTTCGGTGCCCACATCCCGGGTGCCGACGGTCGTCACTTCCTGCCGCAGATGGCTGCGGACAGTGAGCTCGACAAGACGCTCGACTCCACGTTGTTTGTGCCCTATACGGCCGATGCCCGTGCGCACCTGCGTCCGATTCGCTTCCGCGCCGATATCGCCAACGTCAACCGCTGCGTGGGCACCATCTTGGGCAACGCGGTGACCAAGGCGCATCCCGAGGGCCTGCCCGCCGGCTCCATCACCATCGATTGCGATGGTTCGGCCGGTCAGAGCTTTGGCGCCTTTCTGCCGCGCGGCATTACGCTCAACGTGTGCGGCGACGCCAACGACTACTTTGGCAAGGGCCTTTCGGGCGGCGAGGTGTCGGTGCGCCCCAACCCGCATGCGACCTACAAGTTCGACGAGAACATCATCGTGGGCAACGTTGCGTTCTTTGGCGCTACGAGTGGCCGCGGCTTCATTAACGGCCTGGCCGGCCAGCGCTTTGGCGTACGCAACTCCGGTGCCACGGTGGTGGTCGAGGGCTGCGGCAACCATGGCTGCGAGTACATGACGGGAGGTCTGGCGCTCATCCTGGGCGAGGTCGGGCAGAACTTCGCCGCCGGCATGACGGGCGGCGTGGCTTACGTCTTTGACCAGTACGGCACGCTCGATGCCCGTGTGAACCACGAGAGCGTTGAGCTCAAGGCCCCGACGGCCGGCGAGCTGGCGCAGATTCGTGCGCTCATCCAGGAGCACGTGGACGCGACGCAGAGCCCTCGCGGCATTAAGCTGCTCTACAGCTTTGAGACGATGAGCAAGCACTTTGTGAAGGTCATTCCGACCGAGTACGAGCGCGTGCTGGCGATTGTCGCCGCCGCCGAGGCCGTCGGCAAGACGCATGAGCAGGCCGAGGAGCTGGCGTTTGACATCGTGACCGGTCGCGCCGACGCCGCCGATGTCGCTCGCTTTGATGCGGCGGGTGGTGTCGCTGGCGCTGTGCCCGCCGCCAGCTCTGTTGCTTCGACCAAGAAGGAGGCGTAAGTGCCATGGGTAAGCCCGGTGCTTTTCTTGATATCGATCGTGTGACCCACGGGCTGCGCCCCGTGGAGGAGCGCAGCCGCGATTTCGATCCGCTGTACGTGGAGCTCGACGACGATGCGCGCCGTGCCCAGGCGAGCCGCTGCATGATGTGCGGTGTGGCGTTTTGTCAGATGGGTGCGAGCTTTGGCAAGGCGCGTCCGAGTGGCTGCCCGCTGCACAATCTGATTCCCGAGTGGAACGAGCTAGTGTATCGCGGCCGCTGGGACGAGGCTGCCGAGCGTCTGTCACTCACCTCGCCCATGCCCGAGTTCACGAGCCGTGTGTGCCCGGCGCTGTGCGAGGCCGCGTGCAACCTGGGCTCGGTCGACGGCCAGCCCACGACGATTCACGATAACGAGCGCGCGATCAGCGACCATGAGTGGGCCAACGGCGGTCCGCGCCGCTTTGAGCCGGCGGGGGAGGGCGCGCCCACGGTTGCCGTGGTTGGTTCTGGCCCGGCTGGCCTGGTGGCTGCATGGGAACTTGCGCGTCGCGGTGCCCGCGTGACGGTGTTTGAGCGTGACGATCGCCCGGGCGGCCTGCTCATGTACGGCATTCCCAACATGAAGCTCGAGAAGTCTGTGGTCGAGCGCCGCGTGGCGCTCATGCGCGAGCTGGGCATTGTGTTTGAGCTGGGTGCTGACGTTACGAACCCTGCGGTGGCGGCCAAGCTCAATGGCTTTGACGCCGTCGTGGTGGCTGCCGGTGCTCGCGCCCCGCGTGGACTGGCTGCTGAGAATATTGACGCACCCGGCGTGGTGTATGCCGTGGACTACCTGACGGCCTCGACCGTCTCGGTGCTCGATGGCGGCGAGCCTGTCGTCGATGCACGCGGCCTGGACGTCGTGGTCATTGGCGGCGGCGATACCGGTAACGACTGCGTGGGCACCGCGGTACGTCAGGGTGCGCGCAGCGTGCGCCAGTTTGAGTTCTTGCCGGCGGCGCCTGATGCGCGCGCGGCGAGCAACCCCTGGCCGCAGTGGCCCAACGTGAAGAAGACCGATTACGGCCAGCAGGAGGCCATCGCTGCCATGGGCGGCGAGATGCGCGCTTGGGGTGTGGATACGCTCGAGGTGCTGCTGGACAATAAGGGCGCGGCCGCGGGCCTGCGCGTGGCCGATCTGGATTGGTCGGCTGGCAAGCCCGAGCGTATCGCGGGCTCCGAGCACGAGGTGCCGGCCCAGCTGGTGCTCATCGCCTGTGGCTTTACGGGTCCGGAGCGCAGCGTGTTCGAAGCTGTCGGCGTACCTGTTGCCACGGCGGGCCGCCCGCTGCCTGTGATGGTCGCCGAGGGCTCGCATCTTGCGGCGCGTGTCGACGGCGTCGCCGCAGATGCCGCGCCGGTGTATGTTGCCGGTGACGCTCACAACGGCAGCTCGCTCGTGGTGAACGCTATGGCCGACGCCCTGGCCTGCGCTGCCGAAGTCGCCGAGGCGCTGGAGCTGTAAGGCGGCTGTTCACAGCTGAATCGTCAAGGGCTGTCCCCAACGGCCGGCCCAAAAGGAACGTCCCCAAGTGCCGGCAGCTGGGGACGTTCCTTATGTGCCGGCATTCGGGGACACTCCTTGCGGGTTTGCGACCGATTTGTTCGTTTGTCGACGCGCGAGTGTCCATTCGGCGTCTTCTTGAGCTGTGGTGCTCTGCTGTTTCTGTGGTGGCCGGGGGCGCTTGGCTCAAAAGGGCGGGTTGACCGTCTATGTTTACCTGCGGCTTTGTTCCAGTGTGCATATTCGGTCAAGCATTCCGTCAAGTGTTTGGTCAGCATCTGGTTTGCAGCCGGAGGCCTATTTTGTCCGTGCTGACAGTGGCTGCCCACCCTCCTCGTAAGCTCAAATTGAGGTTCATCAGTTTGAGGAGGATGCCGTGACTGACCACGTTTTAGACCGAGCGCATCTGGCCGAAGCCGTCGGCAACGATATTGCCGACATGGCCCATTTTTGGATGCTGCGGAAGTTTCAGTTTTTGGAGCCGGCGCGCGAGCAGTTCGAGATCATTGTCGACCCGTGGCTCGGCTATCGCACCGAGCCTTCCCAAAATGAAATCATGGCCTACAACATGGCATTTACCGATTGGCTGCTCTTCGAGCGCCCCTATCGCCATGGCAAGACGCTGCTCGAGCTGTATGTTGATGAGCCGCCGGCATCGCTTTCGCCTGCCTCGCTCAAGCGGCTCAAGCAGGTACGCGACACGCAGTATTTCTCGCGCTTTGGCATTTTGGACAAGGATCCTGCGAACGGCATGGTTGCGTTGAAGGATACGCGCGCCGACCGTCGCTTTGATGTCTACGACCCGCATATCGTGCAAAAGGAGCATTGGAGCGACGGCGCGATTGCGGTGCGCCTCGCTTGCGTCGACGATGTCTGGCTGACGGCGGGACAGCCCTATCTGTATGACATCGCACGCCTGAGTGACACGGCGGTCGATGGGCCGGGTGCGGTGCATCCGGAGGACCTGCAGGACGGCTTCGATACCTCGTGCATTAGCTTCTTTTTGCGCCTGGTCCGCGACATCATGGGCGCCCAGGGGCGGTACGTAAAGTCGCTCAATATTTATGAGCAGGAGTGGGAGTAGGGGATGTGACTGGTGTCGCCCTGCTGCCCCTGACTTTGTCTCGATCTGTAACGTTTGGCGGCTGTTTGGGCCCGTAACTGTTACAGATTGAGACGGAAGGTTGGCGGCTGCCGAAAGATCTTGTTCTGTAACAACTAGAGGCTCAAAGACTGTCTTCCTGTTACAGATCAAGACATTTGTCAGCGGAGGCAACGGTGACGATGGTCCATTTGTCTGACGTGGTGGTGATGAAAGTGTCTAATACCGTTCTCAAACACAAGCATACGACTCGCAACACGCTGGCGCGGAACAGGATGCTCGCGCGTCTCACGGAGACGGCCAAGCAGGGTGCGCTGCTCGCAACGCATGACAATACCGAGCTCATGTGGCTGCGACGCCATGTTGGAACCGACGATATCGCGGAGCCCGAGCCGTACCTGTTCTGTTTTCAGCATGATTGGGATGCATTGACGCCGGCGGAGCGAGCGCTGAGGACTATCAAAGGGCTTGCGGAATTTCATCCCGATTGGGCGTTTTGGGGCTATGACGCGGCGCTTTTGTGGGGTTTGGAGGTGCCGAATGATCTGCTCGGGCCGCGTTTTCTTGTTAAGACGGGCTGTTCGATGACGTTGAACAGCGGGTGCAGGTTGTTGCGTCCGCAGATGGCGGGCGCGCTCGAGCGTGTTGATGGCGTGCAGGTGACGTCATTTTGGCGCACGGTGGAGGATTGCTTGCTTCGTGCGCCGTTCTCCTACGGGTTGGCGATTGCCGATTCTGCGTTGCGAGCAAAGGGCGTATCGCGCGATGACTTTTGTGAGCGGCTTCGTATGGATTGTGAAGGCAAGCGCGGGTATCGCAGAGCGCAGGTGATCGCGTCGTATGCGGACGGACTGTCCGAAAATGGCGGCGAGTCTCGGTTCCGAGCGTTCTTTATCGCATACGGTTTTCCGGTACCAGAGTTGCAGGTGGAGTTTCGCGATCCGCTCGATCCGAGCCAAGTGTTTCGCGTTGATTATTTTTGGAGCCTCGAGGACGGAACGTGCGTGATTGGCGAGCTGGACGGAAAGGGGAAGTATACCTTGCAGAACGACGAGGGTCGGGAGTCGGTCGACCCATTCGTGGCAGAACGTCAGCGGGAGTCCCATCTGACAATGCTCGGGCACAAGGTGCTTCGGTTTACGTTTGATGAGCTCAAGAATCCGGGGAAGCTGGTTGAGAAGATGAGGCTGGCGGGTATTCCGCGACGGGCCGATTTGGCTGAGGAATGGAGATGCCAATGGTATGGGGCTGAGGGGTGCAACTGACGCGGATGTGGTTGTTCCTGCCGAGTTTGTCTCGATCCGTAACAACAAGGGGCCGTTTGGCCTCGTAACTGTTACAGATCAAGACAGAAGGTTGGCTACCGCTAAAAGATCTCAATCTGTAACATCTAGAGGCCGAAAACCTGTCTAACTGTTACAGATTTAGACGTTTGACGACAGGGCTGGAGAATATCTCGATCTGTAACATCTAACGGCCAAAATTCGACCTAACTGTTACAGATCGAGACAAAGGTTGACGCGGTGCCGAAAGATCTCGATCTGTAACATTTGGAAGGTTAAAGACGGTCTACCTGTTACAGATTGAGACGTTTTGCTGGAACGGCCGGAGCATCGCCGCGCTGCCTCCGTTTGCCCTCACATTTCTCTCTTCCTCCCGTTAACCGATATGTCCGCAGCAATCCTGCCGCGCTGGGTAATAATGGACAAATGTTGAAGTTTTCTGAGAGGGAGGAGCTCGATATGGCGACTGCCGATCGTCCCACGTTGTTTATCAATGCGACCGTTCTGGATGGCTCGGAGCATATGGAGCCGCAGCCCGATATGGCCGTGGCCGTTGAGCGCGGTGTTATCACCTGGATTGGTCCGAGCGCCGTGGCGCAGGCGCCGGCGGGTGCCGAGGTCATCGACCTGGGCGGTGCGTACCTCATGCCGGGTCTCATCAATATGCACGTGCATCTGTGCGGTTCGGGCAAACCGGTCTCGGCGGGCGACGCGGGCGTCCTCATGAAGAAACTCGACAATCCCGTGGGCCGGGCCATAGTCCGCCATGTCCTCAAGGGCAGCGCTCAGCAGCAGCTGGCAAGCGGCGTGACCACGGTGCGCGGTGCAGGCGACCCGCTGTTTGCCGACATCGCCGTGCGCAACGCCATCGACGCCGGTAAGTATCAGGGTCCGCGTCTGGTGGCACCAGGAACGGGCGTTACGGTGCCGGGTGGCCACGGTGCGGGCCTCTTTGCGCAGGTCGCCAATACCCCCGGCGAGGCGGCCCAGCAGGTGCGCGACCTGTATGCGCGCGGCGCCGACGTCATTAAGCTGTTCGTGACGGGCGGCGTGTTCGATGCGACCGAGGTGGGCGAGCCGGGCGTGCTGCGTATGCCGGTGGAGGTTGCCGCTGCGGCGTGCAAGGCGGCGCACGAGGTTGGCCTTCCGGTCATGGCCCATGTCGAGAGCACCGAGGGCGTACGCGCCGCGCTTCAGGCCGGCGTCGACACAATCGAGCACGGCGCTCCGATGACGCCTGAGATTCTGGAGCTGTACCGCGGCGCCGCGGGTACGCAGCTTGAGGGGCGTGCGCCCAGCGTTACCTGTACGATCAGCCCGGCGCTGCCGTTTGTGTTGCTCGATCCGGAAAAGACTCATTCGACTGACACGCAAAAGAAGAACGGTGACATCGTGTGCTCGGGCATTATCGAGAGCGCCCGTGCGGCGCTGGAAGCCGGTATCAAAGTGGGCCTGGGCACGGACTCGAGCTGCCCGTTCGTGACGCAGTACGACATGTGGCGCGAGGTGGCCTACTTTGCCAAGTACGTCAAAGTGAGCAATGCCTTTGCGCTGCACACGGCCACGCAGGTCAATGCTGAGCTGCTGGGCCTGGGTGACGAGACCGGTACGATCGAGTGCGGCAAGGCGGCCGACATTTTGGTGACGCGTGAGAACCCGCTCGATGACCTGCGCGCTCTGCGCGAACCGATGCATGTGATGTGTCGCGGTGACCTGGCGCGCAAGCTAAAGGTCAAGCGCATCCCCGAGGTTGACGCGGAGCTCGATGCGATTATGGACATGCCGGCAGAGGCGCTGGCTGAGGAGCTTGCCCGCGATGGCGTAGCGTAAGCGCTGGTGTGACAGGGGACAGCCGGCTCGTCGAATCTTGCCGCCATATGCAAAAAGCCGAGGTCTCAACGCGAGGCCTCGGCTTTTATTTTGTCCTATGGTGTAGCGGCTAGGAGCGCGTCTCCATCTTGGCGTGGCACTTGGGGCAGGTGACGCGGATCTTGCCCTTGCCCTTGGGGACGGACAGCATCTGGCCGCAGTTGGGGCACTTGAGGTAGGCCGTGGTCTTGCGACCCTTCCACATCTTCTTGGCTGTGCGCTTGGCACGTTCAAAGTCTTCCTTGCTAGTACCGGCTGCGCGCGAGGCGTTGGCCGCTGCAGCTCCGCCGCCCAAGCTGGCGACGAACTTGCCCAAGCCGGGAACATTGGCGGTCGTGGCGACAAAGGCCTCGTTCTCCTTGCGACGTGCGTCGATATTTTTGGACAGGCCGCGCAGCACGCCAATCACGATTACGGCGATGGCAATCCAGCTGAGCCACTGGATGCGGGCTATCGATCCGATCATCGCGATGACGATGCCGGCAAAACCCATCACGATGGTGAGTTCATCGGCACCATTGCGACCCTTCATAAAGTCATTCATGCAAATTGCCTTTCATTCGATATACCGCACGCCTTTATACCCGATTTAGAGCAAGGGGGACAGGTTAATCTGCACCAATGTGGTGCAAACATGCCTGTCCCCGGAACACCAAGACGGTGCAAAGAAGTCTGTCCCCAATGCCCCAATTACTTGGCGAGCTTGTCGACGACGCGCTCTATCTCGGCGAGCTTGGCGGCTTTGAGCTCCTCGTCGCCCGATTCGATGGCCGAGGCGACGCAGCCCTCGATGTGTGCCTTCAACACATCGGCGTTGATGCGGGCGATAAGCGCCTGCGTGGCCATGAGCTGCGTGGAGATGTCGACGCAGTAACGGTCCTCATCGACCATCCGCAGAATGCCGTCGATCTGGCCGCGTGCCGTCTTGAGCATGCGGGTCACCGATTTATGGTCTGCCATCATGGCGGGTCCTCGTTTCTGGTCGATCTTCCGGATGCCCCCGTCAGTTGCGGTGAAATAGTTCTTGTTTGCAGGCTTGAAGCGCTAAAACAGGAACTATTTCACCGCAACTTCTGAGGATTGAGTAGGCGGCGTCTGCTACGCGGCGGTCACGGACAGGGCGTGGAACTTCTCGCCCGCGCCCTCGACGGCGGCGGCGAGCTGCTCGGCGGTCACGGTGTCGGCGCACTCTACCTGGACGGTCTGGGTCTCGTGATCGGCGTCGGCATCGGTCACGCCTGCCACGTTGAGCAGCGCCGTCTCGACAGTGGCGTCGCAGTGGCCGCACATGAGGCCAGACGTTTTAACGATGTAGTTCATGATTATCTCCTTTTCGTTGAGTACCTAAAGTTGCGGTGGAGTACGGACTAAATAGCGGTTTAGCTAAGCATGTTACGCCTTATTTCACCGCAACTGATGGTTTAAAGGTTCGTAGGCGCAGAGCGTTGCTTACGACGCAGACACTCGACAGGCTCATGGCCGCGGCGCCAAACATCGGCGAGAGCTGCCAGCCGGTGAGGGGGGAGAACACGCCCGCCGCCAGCGGAATGCCGATGCCGTTGTAGAACAGCGCCCAGAACAGGTCCTGCTTGATGTTGCGAATTGTGGCGCGCGACAGCTCGATGGCACGGGCGACGTCCATGAGGTCGCTGCGCATGAGAACCACATCTGCCCCTTCTTTGGCGATGTCGGCGCCGGTACCGATGGCAAGGCCCACGTCGGCGCGCGCCAGGGCGGGGGAGTCGTTGATGCCGTCGCCCACCATGGCGACCTTGCTGCTCGCATCCTGCAGCTCGCGCACGTGGCGTTCCTTGTCGGCGGGGAGGACGTCGGCGATGACCTGCTCGCTGCTCAGTCCCACGCGGCGGGCGATCGCTTCGGCTGTCACGCGGTTGTCGCCGGTGAGCATGCGCACGTCGACGCCGAGCTTGCGGAGCGCGGCGATGGCCTCGGCGCTCGTCTCTTTGACCTCGTCAGCCACGGCGATGGTGCCGACAAGTTCGCTGTTCTTGGCAAAGAACAGTGGCGTCTTGCCCTCGGCCGCGAACTGTTCGGCAAGGCCGGCGGGAACCTTCACGCCCAGCTCGTCCATCAGACGCACGTTGCCGGCGGCGATGACATTCTGCCCCTCGCGTGCCGTAACGCCTCGCCCGGGCACGGCGGCAAAGTCCTCGACCATGCGTGCGACGATTCCGCGCGCCTCGCACTCGGCCATAATCGCCTCGGCCAGCGGGTGCTCGCTTGAGCGCTCCAGCGCAGCGGCCAGCTTGAGCAGCGCCTTTTCGCTCATGGCGGGCGATCCGTCGGCACGCGTGGCTACCACGATATCGGTCACGGCAGGCTTGCCGCGAGTGACCGTTCCCGTCTTATCGAGCACCACGGTGCCCACGCTGCGCAGATTCTCCAGCGCCTCGGCGCTCTTGAACAGAATGCCCATCTCGGCGCCCTTGCCGGTGCCGACCATAATGGCGACGGGCGTGGCCAGACCCAATGCGCACGGACAGCTGATCACCAGCACGGCCACGGCGGAGGTGAGCGCCTCGTTTATGCTGCCGGTCAGTGCCATCCACGCCGCAAAGGTCACAGCCGAGATCACGAACACCACGGGCACGAACACGCCGGCGACTTTGTCGGCCATGCGGGCGATAGGCGCCTTGGTGGCGTTGGCGTCCTCGACGAGCTGGATAATCTTGGCGAGCGACGTGTCGGCGCCCACGCGTGTGGCACGGAAGGTAAACGAGCCGGTGCGGTTGACAGTGGCGGCGTTGACGGTGTCGCCGGCGGTCTTTTCCACGGGGATGGACTCGCCGGTGAGCGCGCTCTCGTCCACGGCCGAGCTGCCCTCGAGCACCACGCCATCGACAGGGATGGACTCTCCGGGGCGCACGCGCAGGACCTGGCCGGGAAGGATACTGTCGACGTCGACGGTGGTTTCGGTGCCGTCGTCGGCAACGACGGTCGCGGTCTTGGGTGCCAAGTCGATGAGTGCCTCGATGGCGCCGCCGGTTTTTGACTTGCTGCGCGTCTCGAGGTATTTGCCCACGGTAACGAGCGACAGGATCGTGCCCGCACTCTCAAAATACAGATTGTCCATGCTCGTCATCATGGCCTCGTGGACCTGACCCGCGGCTAATTGGTCGGCCATGATGAACATGGCGTAGAGCGACCAGGCGATGGAGGCGGTGGCGCCCACGGCAATAAGGGCGTCCATGGTGGGTGCGCCGTGCGCGAGCGATTTAAACCCGTTGATAAAGTACGCGTCGTTGACATAGACGATGGGGATGAGCAAGACGAGCTCGGTGAGGGCGAGCGTCATGCTGTGGATGTGGTCCGTGAAGATGCCGGGCAGCGGCCAGCCGAGCATGTGCCCCATGCCTATGTAGAACAGTGGGATGAGGAATACGATCGAGATGATGAGGCGGGTGCGCATGGCAGAGGCGGCGGCCTCCAACTTTTTGGTCGGCGACTCCATATGGGTGACGCCAGACCTGGCCTGCGAGCTGCCGCTTGAGCCGGCGGCACCGGTGCCCGCATCGACGGGCGAGGCCGAGTAGCCGGCACGGTCGACGGCGGTGCAGATATCGTCGGGGGAGACCTGCGCGGGGTCATAGTCGACCATCATGGAACCGGCGAGCAGGTTGACCGCGACGCTCTCGACGCCGTCGAGCTTGCTCACGGCGCGGTCCACATGCGCCTGGCAGGCGGCGCATGTCATGCCGCCCACGTCGAACTTATCTTGAGCCATGGCTGCTCCTTTCCGTGGTTCGGTGTTGGAATTGTTAACCTGCCGATACTATACACCCATACCCCCTGGGGGTGTCCAGTACAGAAAGAAATGTATGACATTTCGTTACAGATGAGGGTGGTTGGTTGGCCGATGAACCGTCCCAACCAATCATCTCAATCTGTAACATCTGAGGACCGTTTTGCCTGCTAGATGTTACAGATTGAGATGTTGTCTCGCAGGGTTGGGGTTTGTCTCGTTCTGTAACATCTAGACCTGTATCTGCCGAGCTAGTGTTACAGATCGAGACAATTGCCGGGGAGGGGTCCCGTCACGGCAAGACGCCCGCTCTCTAGATACAGAATCCGGGGATCACACAGGTTCGTTTGTTTGGCTTGTCCGCAGGCGTTGCGTACGTAAAGACGTTGCCGTCGTGTCCAACGCGATTCAAATAGAGCGTGCCTTCGGTCTCCGATGAGTCGGGGCTCACCGTGCGCTCCCACCAGCAGGTGTCCTTGCCCTTCCACTGGCGGACCATCGTCTCGTTCGTGGAATACGGGCTCACCTTGAGCTCGCGGAAGAGCTGATACTCCTTGCCCTCGCCGTTGTAGATGTCTGCCAGGTAGTGATAGTCCTTGGCAAACGAATCGGGCGGTTGCGTACCGCACAACTCGACCATGGCGGGCAGCCAAAGGGTTGCGGGCAACTCGCTCAGACACGATGCACTGTTGGCGGCGCCAGCGTTATTCGAGATCTTTTTGACAGATTTGATGAGTGCGCGCAACTCGCTGGGCAGCAGCTTAAGGCCGTCGCCGTTGAGCCATTTCCGCAGCTCGCAATCTGCCCAGCCGGCGCTCGGCGGTTCAGCCGCAGCGTTGCGCTCGGCAATACCCGCGTCGAACATAAACGTCAGTCCGGCCTTGCCCGTCCCGTCCAGAAGCTCATCGTGGCGGATGCCCACAAGCTGCGCGCCAACCTGCAGCCCGTTGGTGAGCGTGACACGCTTGGTACACGGATAGGGGATATGCCCATCGGCATCGAGCAGGTGATAGCGCTTGGCAATCTCGCGTGCCTCGCTACGGGTCTCGGCGGCCTTAATCTTGAGCGAAATCTCCTGCAGCTGATCCCAGGTGTAGTCGTCAAGCGAACCGCGGATGCCGTCCAGGTAGTCGGGGATGCCAAAGCCATGGGTTGCCGCCCCGATAACGCCAAGCCCCGCAACGGCTGCGACAACGCCACCGATAATAAAGCGGCGGCGGGTCATGGCATCGTGCCGGGCCTGCTCCAGGATCTCTCGCGCGCGCTCGTCGGCGACGTCGACCTTAAGGTGCGTACCGGAGTCGATGTCGATTACGGCGTCATTGCCCGCGCCCTCGCGGTCCTCAGATTCTGCAGCGGGGAGGTATGTCGAGAGCACCTCGAGCATCTGCTGCTCGGTAGGGCGATCGCCCTGTTCGACCGAGATGCCTTTCATGATGATCTGGACGAGCGCCTCATCGCCCTCGCATCGCGGCTCGAGCGGTGCCGGCTTGGTCTTGGTCTTTATGAGGTAGAACGAGCCGGTTGCCGCGGCACCCGTCGACTCGACATCGAACGGTTTGCGACCGCTGTAGAGCTGGTACAGAATGCTCGAAAGCGCATAGACGTCGATTGCCGGCGAACGGCGAAGGGCCGCGATGCCTTCGATATCCTGCGTGAGCATCTCGGGCGCGGCGTATGCGGGCGTGGCAAAACGCCAGATGTCGGCGCGCCGGGTGATCGTGTCGTCGCCGAGAGCCATGGTCGCGGAGCCCATGTCGATGAGGCAGGGGTCAAAGGAGCAATCGGCAATCTGCTGCTCGAGCGTTCGGCTGGTGGTGCGGAACATGATATTGGCAGGCGACAGGTCGCGATGAATGACCGGATTCACGAGGCCTTGGGTCATCAAGAGCGCACGAAGCACGGCGTTTCCGACGGCGGCGACCATCTGGGTGGTCAGCCCGCCCGAGGCGTCGTGCGGAAGCAGGGGCAGCGCCTGCTTGAGCGAGGTGCCCTCGACCCACTCCATGAGGATGAGCGGGTCATCCTCGCACGATCCGTAGCCATAGGCGCGCGGAAATCCGCGCAGGTGCGAGACGGTACACAGATGACGGTACTCCTCGAACAGCGCAGCGGTGTTGGCCAGGTGCGCGGCCGATTGCTCGGCGGAGCGGTCGGGGGCTTGGCCGGAAAGGATGGCGTTGTCCTTGAGTAGCTTGACGGCAAAGACCTCGCCGCTCGTGTTGGTCGCGCGCAGCACGTGCCCGATGTTGCCGTTGTTGCGGTGGGCCGTCTGGAGAATAAGCGTCATAAACCGACGCTTGGCGTCGTCCTCGGCGCTGGGGTCGACCGCCACGGCGGTATCGAACGTATCGAGACGGATGAGTTTGTCGCCATAGGCGCTATCGGTAGTATCCATGGCGTTCCTTTGTCTGGCATGGGTTGCCGCACGTATACGTGAGCAGTGCGGATATCGGTAAAGTACCATGATAGCCGCACTGCCCACGTATACCGCTGTGCATTGTCGTTTACGACGCAGAAGGTAGAAGACGAAAGACGGACGGCGACCGTCTTTCGATCGCCGTCCGCGCTAGTCCACAATGACAAGGAATGTCGTATAGAGACCCAAATGAAGTCTGTCGCTGTTGGCGATTTCCACGGGGGGATAGATCTTGCCGGGCTCGCGTTGGTCGCGCGGCGGCTCAATCACAATATCGCCGTCGCGCGCGCCCGATTCGAGCACCGTGCCGTTGGTCGATCCAAGGCCCTGGGCGTACCAGTGCTCACCCTCAAGCCAAATGCGAAGATGCTCGCGCGATGCGTCGGCGCCCACATCGGTGATGCTGGGCGAGGTTTTGGGCAGAGAACCAATCACGGTGCCGCGCGGATCGCGTGTGAGGGGATGGATTTGCATGTCGGCGCAGTTGTCGGCATGGGTTCTGAGCAGACCGAGGTTGGGGGCGACGGTGCGCGGCTGCTCCAGGCTGCTCATAAAGCCACGTCCGACGGTAGTTTCGGTGGTGCCAAAGTGCCCGCCCGTCTTGCTGTCGCAAAAGCGCTCGACGGTGGCCACGCCCTGAACGGGATCGGCGAGCGCCCCCGTTGCCACAAAGAGCATAAGGTAAAGCGTGCTTTTCTCGCGCACGGCATTGCCGTCAAAGTTGTCGATGCGATTGAGGGCATTTGCATATAGGCGGCTGTCCAGCTTGTAGCTGGTGAGAGCCGACATCATTTCGTTGGCGGCCGGACCGCGATAGTGCTCGGCGATTGCCCGATAGGCGGACTCGCCGCCGCCGAGCTTGCTGCAGATTGCCGCGGAAAGGTTGAGCGTGGTGACGGTAAAGTCGCTGTAGATGGCGGGCGCGCACTGGTCAGGCTTGCGATGGACGATGTAACGGGTGAGATACGAGCGGTTGGAAGAGCATTTCTCGAGCAGGGTACTGCCGAGATAAGAGTTTCCATTGATAAGCATTCGGGCGATCTCGAGATGTTTAAGACCGCCGAACGAGCGAATATCGTTATAGAGGACCGAGCAAGGCGTCTCTGCTGCCACGGATACCTCCTTTGATTGCTTCCTAGCCAATATGGCGATAGGAATTAATGGCCCCCGGTGGGCGACGTATTAAATGGCTGCGCAATATATAGCTTAACCAAAGCAACATTATAGGCCACATGTTCGAAATTGCAGGAAGACTGAGAGATTTGGTTTGGACTGGACGGAAATCCCCCTCTGTCTTGATCTATAACAATTAGGACCGATTTTACTCGTTAACTGTTACAGATTGAGACGTTTGTGAACCGTGTCGACCGTTTGTCTCGATCTGTAACACGTAGAGGAAGATTTGCCCTGTAGATGTTACAGATTGAGACAATCAGCCGGGCCCACCTCGTCCGCCTCGTCATCTGTGGTTTACGTGGGGACATGCGAAGCACGGGTATACTAACCGGCGGCGAATCTGCTCCATCGCTTAGAGCTGCTGCGTCTGGACGGCGCGTGATAGGGCTGCCAAAGCGATCGCCAGCGTGCTGAGCAACGTCCTCTCTGTGCGCACCTGTTTTTGTATGTATTAGCGCACTACCAAGCACGCCCGCGCGGCCGCATGCCGTGCCCATTGCGCGTGCAGATAAGGAACAACAACATATGCGTAATTCTGTATCCGACGTCACCGACGCCGAGATTCTGGACGAGGCCCGCGAGGCCATGACCCAGGCTGCCTTCGATGCCGCCGATGAGGCCAATGCTGCCCAGGCCGTCGAGTCCGCTACCGAGAGCCTGCCTGGCTTTGACGAGCTGGGCCTCTCCGACGAGATGCTCCGTGCTATCGAGAACCTGGGCTACACGGCGCCCACGCCCGTTCAGGCCGGCTCCATCCCCGTGGTGCTCGAGGGCCGTGACCTGCTTGCCGCCGCCCAGACCGGTACCGGCAAGACAGCCGCCTTTTTGCTCCCGACCATGAACAATCTGGAGCACATCGCTCCTCCCAAACCCGTGCGCGAGCGCGGCGGCCGCAACCGTCGTCGCGGTACTAAAAAGCCCGAGGGCAACGGCCGCGGCCCCGTGATGCTCGTCATCACCCCCACGCGCGAGCTTGCCCAGCAGATCGACGAGGTCGCGAGCAAGATCGCCGACGTCACGGGCCACGTTGCCGTGACCGTCGTGGGCGGCGTGAGCTACAAGCCGCAAACCGCTGCCCTCAAGTACGGTTGCGACATCCTGGTCGCAACGCCGGGCCGTCTGGTCGATCTGATCGAGCAGGGTGCCTGCCACCTGGACGAGGTCAAGGTGCTGGTGCTCGACGAAGCCGACCGCATGCTTGACATGGGCTTTTTGCCCGCCGTCCGCCGCATTGTGCGCGAGACGCCGGCCGAGCGCCAGACGCTGCTGTTCTCGGCGACCCTCGACGAGGAGGCCGTGGGCGAGATCACCGACCTGGTGAGCGACCCGGCTCGCGTGGAGATCGCACCTGCCACGTCGACCGCCGACACCGTCGACCAGTTTGTGTTCCCGGTGTCCATCGAGGCCAAGAACAACCTGCTGCCCGAGTTCCTCAAGAAGGAGGGCCCGGAGCGCACCATCGTCTTTATGCGCACCAAGCACCGCGCCGACAGCTGCTGCCGTCGTCTGGAGCGCAAGGGCATCAAGGCCGCCGCGATTCACGGCAACCGCAGCCAGGCCCAGCGCGAGCGTGCCCTTTCGGCCTTCCGCGACGGTACCGTCGACGTGCTGGTGGCAACCGATGTTCTCGCCCGCGGCATCGACATTAGCGACGTGCGCTACGTCGTGAACTTTGACGTGCCGGCTGAGCCGACCGACTATATCCACCGCATTGGCCGTACGGGCCGTGCCGGCGAGCTGGGCTGGGCCATCACGTTTGTGACCGAGCAGGACGTCGATGAGTTCTACGAGATCGAGAAGCTCATGGACAAGACGGCCGACATCTACGAGGCCGGCGACCTGCATGTGGGTCCCAACCCGCCTGCGGTTGATCCCGAGCGCGACCCTGCGGCCTTTAAGGTGAAGAAGAAGACTAAACGCGGCAAGTCCAAGAGCAAGAAGAAGCTTGAGCAGGCGCGTCGCGATGGCAAACGCAACGGCGACGATTACGGCGATGTGGCTGGTCGTTCCAACCGCGGTCGCGACGAGCGCCGTGGCGATGGCGAGCGTCCGAGCCGTCCCAAGCGCGGCGGCAAGACCCGCGTGCGCGAGGGCGTTCAGGCTCGCGTGGACGAGGCTGTGGAGAGCGTGGCCCGCGAGGTGGCTGCCGAGGAGCGCGGCGGTGCTGTCGAGCAGACCCCGCGCGGCAACCGTGCCGAGCGTCGTGCCAAGCAGTTCCAGGGCGAGGCACATCGCCGCCGCCGCGAGGACGAGGATCGCGGTGGCCGTCGTCGTGTCGAGCGCGAGGACGAGGGCCGCGGTTCGCGCGGTGGCAAGCGCGGTTCGGGCGACCGTCGTCGTTCCGGGCGTGATGACGAGCGCGGTGGCCGTGATGAGCATCGCGGCGGCGAGAGCCGCGGTGAGCGAGGTGCCCGTGGCGGTGAGTCCCGTGGCGGCAAGCGCTTTGAAGAGCGCGGTAGCCGCGGCGGCGAGCGTCGCGAGGGTGCTCGCGGCAATGGCGGCCGCGGCGGCGCTGGTCGTTCTAACGAGTCGCGCGATCGTCGTGACCCGCGTGCCAGCCGCGATCGTCGCGATGACTGGCGCAACTACGACGATACCCGCGAGGAGCGTCGCGGCGGCTATCGTGGTGGGCGTGGCGGCAACCAGGCCGGTTCCCGTGGCGGCCGCGCCGGCGGTCGCGATAACCGTGGCAGCTATGGCAACAGCCGTGGCGGCAAGCGCGGCGGCAGCTCCCGTCGCCCCGGTGACGGCGGCGGCAAGCGCAAGTAACATACGCATCGCCCGCTAGGGCGAGGCGAACCAAGGGCCCCGAGCAGCTACGTTCGGGGCCCTTTCTGTTTGCCGTATCCGATCGCTAGTTCAAATGTGATTTCCTCGGGAATGCATCTAGAGGATGCCGTGGACCTGTTTCCTGCCATGCGGCAATGGGTCCCATGGGGTGCGCCGTGCATTTTTTGGAGTATTCTGCAGTTCGAGTTGTCTGCATATGATTCGACGTCGCCAACGGTGGCCTTCGGATATCCCTGGCGAGCGTTCTGAGTCAGATTTCACCGTTTTCCGGAGCAGGGGCGCGTCATTCTCGCCATGTCGGGACTTAAAATGATACGGCGCCCTACAGTTTTGCCCGCCCGCGGCGGTGCTGGCGCGGTCACGTTGCAGAATACTCCGTTTTTTGCACGGGCCAGGATGGGGTACCTCAGGAGAACACAGCGGTATCCCGTAAATATATACAATCTGTACCGTAATTTATACAAAACGAAGAGGCAGACAGTGTAGGGTGGGTGCATTGGGGTGCTTGGTGCATCAAAACGGGGACCCCACGTGCCGTATACTCTGGCTGGATGTGAAAGCGGCTTGACGCGTTGCCAGGCGTAGGGGGAGGGTGTTTCGATGAGCGTATTCGAAATTGTGTTTAGTCCGACGGGTGGAACGCAGAAGGTGTCAGGCCTTGTGGCCGGAGCACTGGGCAAGAATACCGTTACCGTCGATCTGACCGATAGCGGGCTAGATTTCAGCGCTGTCTCGATGACTGAGGACGACGTGGCCGTAATCTCTGTGCCGGCGTATGCCGGTAGAATCCCGGCTGTGGTGGCTGACCGGTTGGGCATGGTTCACGGCAACGGAGCGCGGGCCGGTCTGGTGTGCGTCTACGGAAACCGCGCGTTTGAGGACACGCTCGTAGAGCTGGAGGACGTTGCGAAGCGCGCCGGATTTAGGGTGATCGCGGCAGTTGCGGCCATTGCAGAACATTCCATTGCGCGACAGTTTGCTGCCGGTCGTCCGGATGCGCAGGACTCGGCGCAGCTTGCTGAGTTTGCGCAGCAAATTCAGCAAAAGTTGTTGGCTGAGGATGCGTCCGAGCCCTCTATCCCCGGCAATCGTCCTTATAAACAAGCTGGAGGTCACCGCATGGCACCCGAGGCAACAGAGGATTGCGTCTCCTGCGGTGCATGCGCCGCGGCGTGCCCCGTTTGTGCTATCGACAAGGGTGACCCCAAACGAGCAGCTGGCGAGGCGTGCATCTCCTGCATGCGCTGCATTGCCGTATGTCCGCGAGGCGCTCGTAAGCTTGATCCTAACAAACTATCCGCTGTTTCCCAGATGCTGAGCAAGGTTTGCGTCGTGCGGAAGGAATGCGAGCTCTTTATCTAGCGCAAGTGAGATTGGTGCAAACAAACCTGGCCCTTTTGCACCAAAAACGATCCGTTTTCCTCCGTTCCCAAGGGATCATGTGATCCGAAGGGGACGGAGGAAAACGGATCAAAAAGGAAAAATAGTAAGGCGCTCTTTTTCACATTGAATATTGCAATTTGGTAACGCGTTTTATCAAATATGGCATTTATCTGCGGTAATGTTCTATTTCACCGCTGAGGGTGACATTTTATACCGCCTGCCGAACCGTATGGAGACCTCACAACTTTTTAGGTCAGTGTTGTGCGTGTAGCAATTTCGCCCGGCCTCGCCTCCGGGCTGCCATGTGAGAGGGGATCTTATGGCTCGACTGCACGTAATGGAACGCAGCCACGCTCAGGCCGTCATGGACGACCTGCACGATGCACTCGGACGTCGTCTGGCGGTGAGCTCGCTCGCCCCGTGCCCCGTCGAGTTTACGGCGGCGCTCGTCAACCTGTGCTCCACCCAGAGCTGCGGCAAGTGCACGCCCTGCCGCGTGGGCCTGAGCGCGCTGAGCGACCTGCTCGCCGATGTGCTCGAGGGCCGCGCCGACGAGTCCACGCTCAA
>UQKY01000030.1 GCA_900541785.1 uncultured Collinsella sp. | reverse complement strand
CGCCATCTTTGTGCTGCTCATCGGCTTTATCGGTTTTCTTACGGGGCTGTTCTCGCTGCCCTATGTAAAGGCCGATATCGAGGAGGGCTCCATGCCCGCCGAGCGCTCCAAGCAGTATTTTGCGCTGTTTAGCCTGTTTGTGTTCACCATGCTGCTCGCGTGCCTCTCCAACAACATGATCCTCACGTGGGCCGCCGTGGAGGCAACCGTGTTCCTCGTGGGTATCTACAAGAACAAGACGGCCCTCGAGGCTTCTTGGAAGTATGCGATGGTCTGCGCCGCCGGCGTGGCCTTTGGCCTGTTCGGTACGCTGCTGATCTACGCCAACGCCGCCGACGTGATTCCCAACGCCCACGAGGCCGCATTCCTATCGTGCGTGCTGCCGTATGCTAACCAGTTCGACCCGACGCTCATGCGCCTCGCCTTTGCGTTTATCGTGATCGGCTTTGGCACCAAGGCTGGCCTGTTCCCCATGCACACTTGGCTGCCCGATGCCCACTCCCAGGCTCCGAGCCCTGTCTCGGCCCTGCTCTCGGGTGTTCTGCTTAAGTGTGCCATGCTTGTGATCATGCGCTTCTACGGCTTTACCATCCAGGCCGTGGGTGCCGAGTATCCGCAACTTCTGCTGTTGATCGTCGGCACGCTGTCCATTTTGGTGGCGGCACTCTCGATGTTTCGCCAGGACGACCTCAAGCGCCGCTTTGCGTACTCGTCTGTGGAGAACGTGGGCGTTATCGCCCTGTGCCTGGGTATCGGTGGCCCGCTGGGTATCGCCGCGGCCCTGCTGCACTGCGTGTTTCACGGCTTTACCAAGACGCTTGCCTTCTGCGTGTCCGGCAACATCCAGCACGCCTTTGGCACGCGTAGCCTGGCCAAGATCCAGGGTGTCGTCGAGGTTGCTCCCGCAACCGCCGCGCTCGCCGTCCTGGCACTGCTCGGTCTTGGTGCCTTCCCGCCCTTTGGCATGTTCATCTCCGAGTTCCTGACTTTTGTCGCCGGTGTTACCGCCGGTCCCATGTGGCTGGTCGTCGTGGTCGCCCTCGGTCTTACCGTGGCCATCTCCGCGCTCACCCGCATCGCACTCAAGTCGGTATTCGGCCATGCACCCCAGGGCATGGGCAAGCATGAGGCCCCGGCGCTCATGCTTATCCCCGAAGCCATCCTGGCTGTCATGATCTTGTGGTTTGGCATCGCCACCCCGCTGCCTCTCGTGCACGGTGTGGAGACCGCGACCGGCATCGTGCTCGAGCAGAGCACCGAGGAACTTCACGCGACGCCGATGTACCGCGCTGTGTTCGGTACCGAGACCGCTCAGAGCGAGGTGGAGTAACGAATGATTGAAACTGAGAACAAGGTGTATGCCCGTCGCTGCGAGAGCCATGTCGAGGCCCTGCGCCGCGCCGTTCCGGGCTGCATCGAGAAGGTCGAGTGGCAGTGCGAGGACCAGCTGACGATTACCGTCAAGCAGGACAAGCTGCCCGAGGCCGTCCACTACCTGTACTACGAGCGCTACGGCTGGATTCCCGTGATCATCGGCAACGATGAGCGCAGCCTGTGCGGCCGTTACGCCGTGTACTACGTCATCTCCATGGAGGGGGAGGATCCCGGCTGGGTGACCGTGCGTACCGAGGTCGATCCCGCCAAGATGACGTTCCCGTCCGTGACGCCGTTCGTCCCCGCCTGCGTGTGGGGCGAGCGCGAGCTGCGCGACATGTTCGGCCTGATCCCCGAGGGTCTGCCCGATCGTCGCCGCCTGGTGCTGCCCGATGACTGGCCCAGCGGCCTGTACCCGCTGCGCAAGGACTCCATGGACTACCGCTTCCGTCCCGCTCCCGCGAGCGATATGGAAAACTACGAGTTCTTGGCCGACACCAAGGGCAAGGAGACCACGCTCGTCCCCATGGGCCCGCTGCACATTACCTCCGACGAGCCCGGCCACTTCCGCCTGTTCGTCGAGGGCGAGACGATCGTCGACGCCGACTATCGTCTGTTCTACGTGCACCGCGGCATGGAGAAGGTCGCCGAGACGCGCCTGAACTATGACGCTGTGACGTTCCTCGCCGACCGCATCTGCGGCATCTGCGGCTGCGCCCACTCGGTGGCCTATGCCGAGGCCGTCGAGCGCGCCCAGGGCATTCATGTCCCGCCGCGCGCCCAGTACATCCGTGCCATCATGCTCGAGGTCGAGCGCCTGCACTCGCATCTGCTCAACATTGGCCTGGCGTCGCACTACACGGGCTTCGACTCTGGCTTCCAGCAGTTCTTCCGCGTCCGCGAGAAGTCCATGGACCTGGCCGAGAAGCTCTCCGGTCACCGCAAGACCTACGGCCTCAACGTGATCGGCGGCGTGCGTCGCGACATTTTGGCCGAGCAGAAGCTTTCCACGCTCACGACCATCCACCAGCTGCGCTCAGAGGTTCAAGAGCTCGTCGACGTCTTGCTCTCCACGCCCAACTTTATTGAGCGTACGAGTGGCATTGGCATTCTGGACCGCAAGATCGCTCGCGACTTCTCGCCGGTCGGCCCGCTCATGCGTGGCTCGGGCTATGCCCGCGACGTGCGCTTTGACCATCCCTTCGACGGCTACGCCGATCCGGATGTCCAAAAGATGCACGCCGCTACTGCTGACACCTGCGATGCCTTCGGCCGTACCGCCGTCCGCATCCAGGAGGTCTACGATTCGATCGACATGATCGAGACCATGCTCGAGAACTGCCCGTCGGGCCCCATCCTCACCACGGATTGGGAGTACACCCCGCACAAGTACGCCATCGGCGCCACCGAGGCGCCGCGCGGCGAGGACGTGCACTGGGCCATGCTCGGCAACAACCAGAAGTGCTACCGCTGGCGCGCCAAGGCGGCCACGTACAGCAACTGGCCGGTCCTGCGCTACATGTTCCGCGGCAACACCGTGGGCGACGCGGCGCTGATCGTCGGCTCGCTCGACCCGTGCTACTCCTGCACCGACCGCGTGACGGTGACCGATGTCGCCGCTAAGCGCGACCACGTGCTCGACAAGGAGCAGTTCGAGAACGTCTGGCGCGACAAGTCGCCGCTTGCGGGCGAGGGCACCATGGCCGCTCCGCTCGATGAGGAGGCGCTCTAATATGCTGAAGCTTTGGAAGGTTAACGCCAAGGCCGGCGACGCGACGGTCAAGTACCCGTTTGCGCCGTTCCCCACCAACAAGGACATGCGCGGCAAGCCCGAGCACAACGCCGAGCTCTGCATCGCGTGCGGTGCCTGTGGCGTGGCGTGCCCGGCCGATGCCATTCGCATGGACACCGACCTTGCGGCCGACACCATCACCTGGTCGATCGACTACGGCCGCTGCATCTTCTGCGGCCGCTGCGAGGAGGCCTGCCCCATGGAGGCCATCAAGCTCACCGAGGAGTTTGAGCTGGCCGTCATGAGCAAGGACGACCTCACCAGCAAGAGCGTCTATACGCTCGAGCACTGCTCGCGCTGCGGCAAGCCGTTTGCCCCGCACAAGGAGATCGACTACGCTAAGCGCCTGCTGCAAAAGGCCGGCGGCATGGAGGCCATCCAGGCTGCCCGTACTGTCGGTATGTGCCAGGAGTGCAAGCGCGAGCTCGACGCCCTGCGCGCCGCCTCGGCCGTAAAGACCGGCAACGCGCATGGCATGGCTGCCAATGAGACGCTTGCGTCCGGTGAGCCCCAGGGCCCCGGTATGGAGTATCTGGGCGGCCACGGCGTGAACCCGGAGTATATCGACCGCGAGCTCAACCCCGATGCGCCCGAGATTCCCGCCGGTCCTGCGCCGGTCGAGGGCATCATCATGGATTTTGATACGAAGGAGGAGTAACCATGGCCGAACCCACGCTTTTGCCCGAGCGGCTTCAGTACCGCCCGACCAAGATCGAGCTCGACGAGAGCATCGAGAAGGCCAAGGCGACCCTTCTTAAGAAGATCAAGCGCTCGGTGTACGTCTACCGTGTTGACTGCGGCGGCTGCAACGGATGCGAGATTGAGATCTTCGGTTCCATCACGCCCGTCTTTGACGTCGAGCGCTTTGGCATCAAGGTCGTGCCCTCGCCCCGTCACGCCGATGTGCTGCTGTACACCGGTGCGGTGACGCGTGCCATGCGCATGCCGGCCCTGCGCGCCTTTGAGGCCGCACCCGATCCCAAGATCGTGGTGTCCTATGGCGCGTGCGGCTGCACCGGTGGCATCTTCTACGACAACTACTGCGTCTGGGGCGGCACGGACAAGATCTTGCCGGTCGATGTCTACATCCCCGGCTGCCCGCCCAGCCCCGCGCAGACCATCTACGGCTTTGCCATGGCGCTTGGCCTGCTGGACCAAAAGCTCCATGCCGAGACCACGGTGGAGGCCGCCGGCGAGCAGGCCGATATCCTGCACCCCGGCGTGCCGTACAAGCTGCGCGTTGCCATCGAGCGCGAAGCTCGCGCCATGAGCGGCTACCGTTACGGCCGCGATCTGGCCAACGAGTTTATGGATACGCTCGAGGGCGCGCCCAAGGGCGATATCCGCGGTGCCATGGCGCTGCTCATCGACAAGCAGGACGATCCGCGCCGCGTCGAGGTGTACTCGGCGCTGCAGGATCTGGTGCTGGCCGGAGGTCGCTAGATGGAGCTCACGGACCGCTCTGGTTACTTTGCGGGCCCCGGTATGCTCGGCGGCTCTTTTGGCGATGCCTCGCGCGCAAGCGACGAGGCCGCCGAGGGCGTCGCCGACCCCTGCCTGGGCCATACGCCCGACCAGGTGGTCTTCTATGAGCTCACGCGTAAGTTTGTGGAGACCGAGGAAGACGTTCCCCAGGAGGCCTGCGACGTGCTGTACTACACGCTCGCCGTGGGCCACCACACCGGCGTGCTCGACTGCTTTGAGCCGCGCCTGTCGGTGCCGGTGGATGTGTTCTATTCGCTCGTCGACGCGCTGCCGGAGGGGGAGGCCAAAACCAAGTTTGAGGCCATCCGCTCCTTTGGTGAGTGCCAGCTCGACAAGGCGGCAGTGCCGTCGCTGCTCGAGGCCTGCGATACGCTGCTCGACGAGCGCGGTTTTCGCGGGTCGGCCAAGGCCGGCATCTCGGTGTTCGATGACGACTTTGGTCTGCATGCCCAGCAGGTCGCGTTTCTGATGAAGTTCCGCGATCTGGTTGAGCGCGTGCGCGATGTGTCGGGCGTGTATCTGACGGGAAGGTTGCAGTAATGGGTCGCGTTGTGGATGGTCGTGTGAACGGCACCCCGTTTGCGGGTATCGTGCTCACGGCGGGAAGCGTGCTGCGCGCCGACGATGCCGCCGGCCCCGTGCTCTCCAAAAAGATGGAGGACGCGCCCATCGCCGGTTGGTACACCATCGACGGCGGTCAGACGCCCGAGGATGACATCATCGAGGTCAAGCGCGAGCGTCCGCCGCGTTTGGTTTTGGTCGATGCCGCCGACATGGCGCTGCCCGTTGGCGCCATCCGCTTGCTCGACAAACGTGACGTGGCCCGCAAGTCGATGTTCACCACGCATTCGCTTCCCTTGTCGATTCTGATCGAAGAGATTGAGCAATCGTGCGAAGATATCGTCTTCATAGGGATTCAGCCGGGCGATACGGAGTTCTATAACCCCATGTCCCCGGAGGTCTTTGAGGCCGTCGACGCCGTGTACGACGCCGTGGCCGCCAACGACTTTTCCCACTTTGTCCGCTTGGGGCAGGAGCAATAGGAGCGCTTGTCCCTGCTGATTAGGAAAGAAGTGATTGACATGGCAGATTCCAAGGTGGAGCATCCCGCTCCCGATTGCCTGGCGCCCGCCGCGATCGAGGCCAAGACCGAGACCGCCGGCGTGACCAAGGCTAACCTGCCGGTCGCCAAGGCCTTTCTGTTGGCAATGTTCGCCGGCGCGTTTATCGCCTTCGGTGGCCTGTTCTTTACCGTGTTTTTGAGCGATAGCACGCTCGGCTGGGGTGCCCAGCGCGTCGTGGGCGGCCTGTGCTTTTGCCTGGGCCTGGTGCTGGTGCTGGTGTGTGGCGCCGAGCTGTTCACCGGCAATTCGCTTATGGTCTGCGCGCTCAAGAGCAAAAAGATCACCTTGGCCCAGATGCTCAAGGCTTGGGCCGTCGTGTGGGTCGGTAACTTTGTCGGTGCCCTGTTCATCGTCTTTTTGGTGTACATGGCCGGCATTTATAAGCTCAACGGCGAGGCGGTCGCCAATTCCATGGTGAGCGTCGCCGCCGGCAAGGTGACGATCGACTGGGTGACGATCTTCTTCCGCGGCATCCTGTGCAACATCTTTGTGTGCCTGGCCGTGTGGATCGGCACCGCCGGCAAGACCGTGGTCGATAAGGTTGTGGGCATTCTGCTGCCCATTGCCGCCTTTGTGGCCTGCGGTTTTGAGCACTGCGTCGCCAACATGTACTTTTTGCCCATGGGCGCCGTGATGCATGCATGCGGCTACGGTGCCGACGTCGCCGGCGCCGATGCGCTCAACGCTGCGGGCATTGCATTTAACCTGTCCGCCGCCACGCTGGGCAACATCGTGGGCGGCGCGGTTCTGGTCGCGCTCGGCTACTGGTTTATCTACGCTAAGAAGTCCGAGGCGTAAGGTACCGTCTGTTTGACGTTGGGCCTCCCGCGGGGCGTTGCCGTGCGGGAGGCTTTTTGGGTCTGGGGCTCGTTGTCGGGCTGTTGGCCTGTTGTGTTTGGCTGATGAAAGGGGTAATCGAGATGGCATCTGCTGTGAAGCGTGACGGTCGCACCGTGGTGACCACATGCGGGGGATGCTATGCCGATTGCGCCTTTGCGGCACGCGTTGAGGACGGTCGTGTGGTGGCTGAGTTGCCGGTGCCGGGGCATCCGTGCGCGGCGCGTGCCCTGTGCGCCCGCGGGCGCCATCGCCTGGACATGCCGTTTGACGAGCGCGACCGGATTTTGCATCCCATGCGCCGCCGCCAGGATGGCTCGGGGTTCGATGCGGTGAGCTGGGACGAGGCGTTCGCGCAGATTGCGGCGCGCCTTGGGGGGATTATTGACGAGTGTGGTCCGCGTGCGCTGGGCATGACACTCGGCGTGCCCTCGTTCGACCGCTACTGGGCCTATCGCCTTATGCATGCGTTGGGTTCGCCCAACGTGTACGGTGCCGACGGTGCCTGCGAGGTAAGCCGACTTACCGGTTGGGAGCACAGCCTGGGCTACAGCCCCGCCTCCGACCTGGCGCATACCGATTGCATCATGTATTTGGGGCGTTCCATTGTCGATTCGTCGACGATGGGGGCCGTTGATGCGCTCAACGATGCGCGCCGGCGCGGGGCGAAGATTATCGTGGTCGACCCCCGGCGCAGCGGGTCGGCCGCGCTTGCCGATCGCTGGCTGCGCGTGCGCCCGGGCTGCGACTTGGCGCTGCTGTTGGGTATTGCCCATGTCTTGATTGCCGATGATCTGTATGACCACGAGTTCGTGACCCGCTATACCACGGGCTTTGACGAGCTGGCGCAGGCGGCTGCTGTTTGGACGCCTGAGTGGGCCGAGTCGATGTGCGACGTGCCAGCCGCAGAGATCGCCGCCACGGCGCGCGATCTAGCTGCCGCGGCGCCTGCTGCTGTGGTGGACGCCGGCTTTCATGGCGGCATCGGCATTGCGTATGCCAATAGCACCCAGACGGCGCGCGCTATCTGCTTGGTCGATGTGCTGCTGGGCTGCATCGGACACGCGGGCGGTGCCCTCAACCCGCCCACGCCGCTTGTGTTGGGCGACTTGGACCCTGCGCGTTTCGCGACGCCGTCGATGCCACGTGAGCCCAAGTTGGGCTCCGAGCGCTATCCACTGGTCGATCCGGTGCGCGGCCTGTGCACGACCATCGGCCAGTCGATTCTTGCCGGCGATTTGCGTGGACTCATCGTCTATGCCAGTAACCCCGGTGCGGGCTATGGCAATGCGCAGGCTTGGTTGGGTATTTTGCAGCAGCTCGACTTGCTCGTGACGATTGATATTCGCTGGTCCGAGACGGCGCGTGCTTCGGACTTCGTGCTGCCCGACGTGACGTATCTGGAGGCCGACCGCGGTGTGGGCACGGTCGTGGGCGCCAACGATGCGCGCGTGTTCTACCGCAATGCCGTGCTGCCCGTGCAGCATGACGACACGCGTCCCGGCCGGGAGATTTTTGCCGGTCTGGCGCAGGCGTGTGGCGTGGGCGAGTACTTCCAGTTTACGTCTGACGATCTGGCGGCTGCCCAGGTGGCGCCTTTTGGGATCAATCTGGACGAGCTCAAGGAGCGCGGCTGGGCCGACACGGGTGTTGCGTTGCCGTCGCGTACGGGCGATCCGGCGATTCCCTTGGATGGCGGCAAAATTGCGCTGGCAAGCGACGTATGGGAACGAGCCGGCCTGGGTCGTGTACCCAACTGGATCGCTCCCATGGTGGAGCCTAGCCTGGGGATGTTTCGCCTCATTAGCGGCAACCGTCCCTTTGAGTCGCATACCTCGCGTAGACTCGCGGCGGCCGGTGCCGCCGAGGCTGGATCGGATCTGGATGCCGTGCAGATGAATGCCGATGCCGCTGCGCGCATGGGCATTGCCGATGGCGAGGTCGTCGAGCTTGTGAGCGACATGGGCCGCGACCGCGTGCGCGTGGAGACGACGCCCTATCTGCATCCGGCGTGCATCTTCACCTCGGCCGCCCCCGGCGGGCGTTCGTTTGGCGCCGATGCCGGTGGCGCTCAAGCCTTGGGCGTGGGCCCGCTCGACCATACACCTTTGCGTTGGGACCCGTTGACGGGCGCCGCGCTCACCCAGGAAAACGCCGTTCGCGTGGAAAAGATCGCGGCGCGCGAGGATAATAACGAGTAATTGACTCAGCTGATGTATTCGACTGATCCACGTTTCTTTTGAAAGGCCGCACATGAGCGATAGCCAGAACATGTCCGATGAGGTACGCGCCCGCCTGCGCGCCATTCCTTCCGTCAACGAGCTGCTTGCCGAGTGGCCGGTTGTGAAGGCGGCGAGGGAGACCTGCGACGCGGTGGCGCATGCCGCCGTCACGGCCGAGCTCGACGAGGAGCGCGCCGCCATTCGCGCCGGTGCTGCCCCGCGCTCTAAGCGCGAACTAGCCTCGGCCATCGAGCGGCGTGCGCACCGCTCTGCGTTGCCGAGCCTGCGCCCTGCCGTCAACGCTACGGGCGTGGTCATCCACACCAACTTGGGCCGCGCCCCGCTCGCGGAGTCGGCCGCCAAGGCCGTGGCCGAGGTTGCGCGCGGGTATAGTACGCTCGAGTACAGTGTGGACACCTGCTCGCGTGGGTCGCGCAAGGAGCATGCCGCGCAGCTCATCCGTTCGCTTACCGGTGCCGAGGATGCGCTGGTCGTCAACAACAATGCCGCCGCGGTGCTGCTGGTGCTTGCCGCCCATGCCGCGGGCAAAGAGGTTATCGTCAGCCGCGGCGAGCTCGTCGAGATCGGTGGCAGCTTCCGTATTCCCGACGTCATGGCGGCCTCGGGCGCCAAACTCCTCGAGGTCGGTGCCACCAACCGCACGCATCTGGGCGACTACGAGCGCGCCATCACGCCCGAAACGGCCATGATCCTGAAGGTTCATCCTTCCAACTATCGCATCGAGGGTTTTCACGAGGAAGTGAGCTCAAGGGAACTCGCCGCACTGGCCCATAAGCACGGCCTGCTGTTCTACGAGGACCAGGGCTCGGGCGCGCTGTTGCCCGACGACATCTTGGTGCGCGGCGGCGAAGAAACCACGCCGGCTTCGGTTTCGGCAGGGCTCGATCTGGTGTCGTGCTCGGGCGATAAGCTGCTCGGCGCCGCGCAGGCGGGCATTATCATGGGCCGTCGCGATCTGGTCCAGGCCTGTGGGTCGCATCCGCTTATGCGCGCCCTGCGCCCGGGCAAGTTGGCGCTCACGGCGCTCGAGGCTACACTGCGCATTTACATGGATGGGGCGGATGTTGCCCATCGCGATATTCCGGTGCTCAGCATGCTCACGCTTCCGCAGGCTCATCTGGAGCGTCGTGCCCGCAAGCTGCGCGATCGTATGGTCGCCGGGCTCGATAAGGCTGGTTGCCCGTGCGCCGTTCAGGTGGAGATCGTCGAGGAGTCGTCGACTCCCGGCGGCGGCTCGCTGCCTACTGTGGAGTTGCCCACGATGTGCGTGGCCGTCTGCCCGGTCGACGGGCGCCTGTCCGTCGACGCGCTCAAGCGCTCGCTTGTCCAGGACTTCGACACGCCGGTCGTCACGCGAACCTCGCACGATCGCATTTTGTTTGACGTCCGTACGCTCGTGGGCGACCGCGATATCGAGACGGCGGCGTCGACGCTTGCCGCATGCGTTGCCAAGGCGGTGCGCCGATGAGTGAGGTTCAAGCGCTGGTGGAGTGTCCCGTTATCGTTGGCACGGCAGGACATGTTGACCACGGTAAGTCGGCGCTCATCGAGGCGCTGACGGGCAAAAACCCCGACCGCCTGGAAGTTGAGCGTCGTCGCGGCATGACCGTTGAGCTTGGCTTTGGCGAGCTGGCGCTGCCGAGTGGCAAGATCGTGGGCCTGGTTGACGTGCCGGGGCATGCGCACTACCTGCGCGCCATGGTGCAGGGCGCTACGGGCATTGATGTTGCCGTGTTGGTGGTATCGGCCGTCGAGGGCGTGATGCCGCAGACCCGCGAGCACGTGCACGTGCTGGAGCTGCTGGGCGTCACGCATATGGTGGTGGCGCTGACGATGTGCGACTTGGCCGACGCCGAGATGACCGAGCTTGCCGAGCTCGATGTCGATGACTTTTTGTCGGATACCGTGTTTGCGGGCGCGCCGATTGTGCCCGTGTCGTCCAAGACGGGCGAGGGGATCGACGGGCTGCTTGCGGTGCTCGACGAGCAGGTGGGTGTCTGCTGGGATGCCTGTCGCGACCGTTCCGAGCGGAGCAATGCCGCGCCGCGCCTGCCGATTGACCGCTGCTTTACGATCAAGGGCGTCGGCACCGTCGTGACGGGAACGCTGCACGATGCACCGGTTGCGGTGGGCGACGAGCTGATGGCTTTGCCGTCGCGCACGGTCTGTCGCGTCCGCGGGATCCAAGTGCATGGCGACACGCAGCAGGCGCTGCCCGGTCAGCGCGTGGCGCTCAATTTAGTTGGCGATGGTGTCGCCGCGCTCGATCGCGGTGAGATGCTCGGCGTGGCGGGCCGCTTTGGCCAGACGTTGCGCTTTATGATGACGTTTACGTATTTGGGTCGCGAGGGCGCCAAGCCGCGTGTGCTCGAGTCGGGCGCGCGCGTGCATGTGATGGCCGGCACGGCCGAGGTCGTCGGTCGTATCATGCTCATGGAGGGCGAGGCCCCCATGGCGGTTGGAGAGACGCGAGTGGTTCAGGTACGCTTGGAGGAACCGCTGCCGCTGCGCGCCGGCGACCATGCCGTGGTGCTGTCGTATTCGCCCGTTATGCTCATTGGCGGCGGGCGTGTGCTGCTTTCGCGCTGCCGTCGCTCGCGCGAGCTTGCTGAAGGGGAGCGCGCACTGTATGCGGCGCTCGAGTCCGGCGATATCGCGGGTGGTGTGGGCGCTTGGCTGGCACTGCAGACGCTGCCGGTTACGGCGGTTGATGTCGCCGAGGCTTTGGATCTTGGTGTCGGCGAGGTCGATGCCGCACTGCGCGGGTTGGTGTCGCAGGGTTCCGTTCGCAAGCTTGCCGAGGGTGATGCGGACCTCTTGGCGGACGCCGCGGTGCTCGACGCCGCGATGGATGCAATGGCGGCGACCCTGTCGGCCATGCACGCGGCTGCCCCCAAGGAGACGGGCTTTACGCCCGGCGCCGTCGCCCATGCTGCTTGGCCTTCCGCTGATGAAGGCGCTGCCGCGGCTCTGGTTGCCGAGGGCTGCTCGCGTGGCGTGTGCGCCGCCGAGGGCGCCGAGGTGTTCGACCCGCACTCCGCTGCCGCCGCGGCGCGTGTGGTGCGCGAGGCCTGCGAACGTATCGTTGCCTTGCTGGACGAAGCTGGCCTCGATGCGCCGACGCTGCCCGAGGTGGGTGAGCGACTGCAGCTCGATCGCGACACCATGACGCGAGCCCTGCGCGAGCTTTCGCTCAACCGCTTGATCGTTAAGGTCGAGCGCGACGTTGCCCTGTCTGCTGCCGCCGAGGCCCATGCGCGCGAGCTCGTCGCCGCCGCCATCACCGACGCCGGTGGCGCCGCCACCACGAGCGTGCTGCGCGAGGCCCTAGGTGTGTCGCGTAAACGTGCCATCAGCATCTTGGAGCACCTAGATGCCGTACGCTTCACAGTCCTCGACAAGGATGCCGGCGGCCTGCGCTCCCTGCGCTAGATTGGCTGCTCGGCCCCGCCCCATCAGTTGCGGTGAAATAGTTCCTGTTTTCCGGTTTAGATGCCTCTTCCAGGAACTATTCCACCGCAACTTCTCGTTCGTCTTTTTGGGATGGGGCCTGCTCGGTTTGGTAAAATATCGCCGCACTTGGGAACGGATGGGCTCCGGTGGGCTCCGCGGTCCTCAAAACCGTTGCGAGGCGTGCAAAACGTCTTGGATGTGTTCGATTCACATACGTTCCCGCCATACGCTACCAGCGCTTTTGTGCTCGCGGTCTTGCTGCGTGCCGCAAAAGCGCTGTTTTGTTTTTGCAGGAGCTTTTCGTGGCGCCGCTATTTCGGCGGCGGTATTTAGCTTCGTGCACCGGGTTTTGAGCATACCGATGGGGGTGGTTTGCCGTATGACTACCGTAAGACGGGCCGATCTTTCTTGTGTCGTCCAGGCGGGCGGGTTGTCGTCGCGCATGGGCTGCGATAAGGCGCGCATGGCGTTTTGCGGCGAGCCGCTCATCGAGCGCGTGCTGGGTCGGCTGGCGCCAGTTGCCGGCGAGTTGGTCGTGACGACGTCGCGCCCTTGCGAGCTTGCCTACCTTGAGGAGCTTATGTTTGATGGCCTGCGCCCCCGCGTGGTAATGGACGTCGACGGTCCCGCCGGTGCCATGCGCGGCATCGCGAGCTCGTTGGCCGCGGCTCGATTGCCGCTCGTGGCGATCGTCGCCTGCGATATGCCGTTTGTCTCGCCGGAACTCATCGGCGCGCTTGCCGATCGTGCTGAGGCCGAGGCGCTCGACGTGTGCGTGCCGCGCGAGGAGCGGGGGATTGAGCCGCTTTGCGCCGTCTGGCGCCGTGACGCGTGTGCGCCGGTCGCCCATGAGCTGCTCGCCTGCGACCGCCAGCGCATTCGCTGCCTGATCAATCGAGTTCAGGCTGGTTATATGGATGAGCCGCAGATCGTTAAGGCCGCGGGCTCGACGCTCTGCTTCGAGAACGTCAATACGCCCGAGGAGTTTGCGGCGGCCGAGTTACTCGCCTAGACGATTGGAGTTGCCATGTCTCACGATATTTGCCCCGACACGGGAGAGCCTTGCACTTGCGATGGTTCCGAGCCCTGTACCTGCGGCTGCGGTGGCTGTGGACATACTGCGGAAGAGGAAGCGGCCGCCGCGGCGTATCGTGAGGCACACCGCGAAGGCCCGTCCGGCGATGCCCTCGACCACGAGCGCAAGATCATCGTGTCGTTCGACAGCACTTTCGATGTGATGGAATGCGAGCAGCTGTGCCTTGCCGCCGGTGTGCCTGGGCGCATCATGCCATTGCCGGGCTCCATTACTGCCGGCTGTGGGCTTTGCTGGGCCATGCCGTTCTCCGGCGATGCCCTCGCCGCCTTCCGCGCTGCCACCGAAGGCCGCATAACCCCCGCCGACTACCATCAGCTCGTCCTCTAACCACCAACACCACCACATTGGGGACAGGCACCTTTGTGGTGGTTTGGAACACGTGGACGAAACAGGTTTGAAACACAGGTTTTGCACGTCAGGCACTCAAAAACGCTTCTACCTGCATCGTAATCAAAACGAAACATCTGCCCGTCTGCTTATGCGAAACTTTCCCGCAACAGTGCGATATTATCCATACTCGATAAAGCTCGCGGCGCATGGTACGCCGCGAACGACACCTTTCTTTTCCATCAATTGGAGGAAGCATGAGCTATACGCAGAAAGTTCTCGACGAGCTCAAGGCCCGCTATTCCGAGCAGCCTGAGTTCATCCAGGCCGCGACCGAGATCCTCGGCACCATCCAGCCGGCGCTCGACGCCCACCCCGAGTACGAGGAGGCCGCCCTGCTGGAGCGCCTCGTCGAGCCCGAGCGCATCGTCATGTTCCGTGTTCCCTGGGTCGACGACCAGGGCAAGGTCCAGGTCAACCGCGGCTATCGCGTCGAGTTCAACTCTGCCATTGGACCCTACAAGGGCGGCCTGCGCTTTAACCCGACGGTCACCCTGGGCATGCTCAAGTTCCTGGGCCTGGAGCAGATCCTCAAGAACAGCCTGACCACCCTTCCCATGGGCGGCGGCAAGGGCGGCTCCGACTTTGACCCCAAGGGCAAGTCCAACAACGAGATCATGCACTTCTGCCAGTCCTTCATGACCGAGCTCTATCGCCACATCGGCCCCAACACCGACGTTCCTGCCGGCGACCTGGGCGTTGGCGGCCGCGAGGTTGCCTACCTGTTCGGTCAGTACAAGCGCCTGACCAACGAGTGGACCGGCGTCCTCACCGGCAAGGGCCTCTCCTTTGGCGGCTCGCTCGCCCGTACCGAGGCCACCGGCTACGGTCTGGCCTACTTTGTGGACGAGTACCTCAAGAGCCGCGGCGACTCCTTCGAGGGCAAGAACGTCGTCGTGCACGGCTCCGGCAACGTCGCTATCTACGCCGTCCAGAAGGTCTCCCAGCTCGGCGGCAAGGTGCTGGCCTGCTCCGATACTCACGGCTGGGTCGAGGATCCCGACGGCATCGACTACACCGTGCTCGAGCACGTCTACAACAAGAAGCGCTCCGGCCACGACAAGGGCGTTACGCTCGCCATGTACGTTGACGAGAAGCCCAACGCCGTGTGGCACGAGGGCGACGGCCGTGGCGTTTGGCAGCTGCCCTGCGACATCGCGCTGCCCTGCGCTCGCGAGAACACGCTGCTGCTCGAGGACGCCCAGGCGCTCGTCGCCAACGGCTGCAAGGTGGTCGGCGAGGGCGCGAACATGCCCACGACCATCGAGGCCACGACTTACTTCCAGGAGAACGGCGTCGCCTTTATGCCCGGTAAGGCTGCCAACGCCGGCGGCGTGCTCGTGTCCGGCCTGGAGATGAGCCAGAACGCCGAGCATCTGTCCTGGACCTTCGAGGAGGTCGACGGCAAGCTCGAGCAGCTCATGCGCGGCATGTTCCACAACGTGGACGACACCGCCAAGGAGTACGGCCAGGAGGGCAACTTCGTCATGGGCGCCAACATCGCCGGCTTCCTGAAGGTCGCTGACGCCATGCTCGCCCAGGGCGTCTGCTAGGTCTTCGCTCGACATAGCATGTGATGAGGCTCCCAGCTATCCGGCTGGGAGCCTTTTCTATCCCGGAGGACTCTTCATAACTTGCGGTGAAATACGGACTGTTTAGCGTCCCAGAACGGCTAATCAGTCCGTATTTGACCGCAAGTTATGGATGGGTGGGTGGATTTTGTCCTAAAACGGTGTGCGGCCCCTCGTTTGGTACACTTAAAAGTACTGGACAAGTGAAGAGATGGGGGAGAACGTGCTCAAGTTCGGTACCTACGTCCGTGTTGGAAACGCGGCCGAAGCCTATGAGCTCTTGCAGAAGAACCGTAACAACAAGATAGTGGGCGGCGGCATCTGGATGCGCCTGGGTTCGCGTCGCGTGGCGACGGCGATTGACCTTTCGGCCTGCGGACTCGATCAGATCGAGGAGACCGAGACCGAGTTTCGCATCGGTGCCATGTGCACCCTGCGCCAGCTCGAGCGTCATGCCGGGCTCAACGCGCTTGTCAACAATGTCTTTGAGTTCGCCGTCCACGATATCGTGGGCGTGCAGCTGCGCAACACCGCCACGGTGGGCGGCAGCATCTACGGTCGCTTTGGTTTCTCGGACGTGCTCTCGGCGTTCCTGGCGCTCGATTCGTACGTTGAGCTGACGGGGGCCGGCCGTGTGCCGCTCGCCGAGTTCGTGGACATGGGCTATGTGCGCGACGTGATCGAGCATGTGGTGGTCGTTAAGCACGATTACCGCGCAAGCTATGAGGCCGTGCGCAAGGCCGCGACCGACTTCCCCTCCTTAAACGTCACCGCCGCCTGGTGGGACAACAGCTGGCATGTCACTGTGGGTGCCCGCCCGTTGCGTGCGACCCTGCTGCAGGGCGAGGCATGCGGCCTTACCGCCGGGCAACCTTCCGAGGACGAGCTGCGCGCCCTTGCCGCGTCCGTACGCGCGCTGAGCTATGGCACCAACCTGTGGGGCTCGGCTGACTACCGCCGCCGCATCTCGGCCCCGCTGGCGATTCAGGCTGTGCGTCGCGCCGCCGGCATCGAGCTTTCGGCCGCGCTTGCCCGCGAGCTCGAGACCGTGCAGATCCCTAAGTTCGCCACGGACGAGTATTCCTGCCGCCGCGTGCCCGGCGTCGATTCTAGTGAGGTGCGCTAATGGCTGCCAAACTCATCGATCTTTCCTTTACGCTCAACGGCCGCAAGGTCAAGGTTCAGATTGTCCCCGACACCATGCTCTTTGCGCTGCTGCGCGAGCAGGGCTGCGCGTCGGTGCGCTGTGCCTGCGAGACCACCAACTGCGGCCTGTGCACGGTATGGCTCGACGGCGATCCGGTGCTGAGCTGCTCGGTTCCCGCCGCCCGTGTTGAGGGCCACACCATCACCACGCTTGAGGGCCTTAAGGTCGAGTCCGAGGCACTGGCCCGCGCGATGGCTGCCGAAGGCGCCGAGCAGTGCGGTTTTTGCGCCCCCGGCCTCATCATGAACGTACTGGCGCTCGCCCGCGCCGCCAAGGAGGACCCGAGCCTCGTCGCCACGCGCGAGGAGCTCTCGCGCCAGCTGGCCGGCAACCTTTGCCGTTGCAGCGGCTACGAGAGCCAGCTGCGCGCCATCGTCCGCTTTCTCAACGAGTCCGGCGTTCAGGTGGGCTTCGAGATGCCCGAGCTGCCCGTCAACGACACCAGCTCTGACGGCGTCTCCTACAAGCAGATCACCCACAAGCAGCCCAAGAAGGATTCGAAGGCTCTGCTCGAGGGCCGTCCCGTCTACACGGGCGATATGGTGCCCGCCGGCGCGCTCATCGTCAAACTCAAGCGCAGCCCCTATGCCCGCGCCAAGATCCGTTCCATCGACACCTCGCGCGCCCTGAAGGTGCCGGGCGTCGTGGGCGTCTACACCTACGAGGACGTGCCCAAGCGCCGCTTTACCATTGCCGGCCAGAGCTATCCGCAGCCGAGTCCCTACGACCGCCTGATCCTCGAGAACCTCGTGCGCTACCAAAACGAGGAGGTGGCGATCGTCGCCGCCGAGACCGAGGAGGCCGCCGACAAGGCGCTCAAGCTCATCAAGGTCGACTACGAGGTGCTCGAGCCGCTGCTCGACTTTACCCAGGCACTCGATAACGACATCGTGGTCCACCCCGAGGGCGACGTGACCTTTATGTTCCCGCAGGGCGGCGACGTCCCGCGCAACTTGGTATGCAGCGGCACGAGCGACTTTGGCGACTTGGACGAGGCATTCGCTCAGAGCGACATTGTCTTTGAGCGCACCTACACCAGCCAGGCCACGCAAACCGCGCCCATGGAGACCTTCCGTGCCTTCGCGACGACCGACGCGTTCGGCCGCATCTCGGTGACCACCTCTACGCAGGTGCCCTTCCACGTGCGCCGTATGGTCGCGCAGTCGCTCGACATTCCGCAGTCGCAGGTGCAGGTTATTAAGCCGCGCATCGGCGGAGGCTTTGGCTCCAAGCAGACGGGCTGCTGCGAGATCTTCGTTGCGTTTGTGACGCAGCAGACTGGCCGTCCGAGCTACTGCTGCTACACCCGCGAGGAGACCATCACCGCGGGCAACTCGCGCCACCAGATGCAGATGACCGTTAAGCTGGGCGCCATGAACGACGGCACCATCACGGCTATCGACCTGCATACGCTGTCCAACGCCGGCGCGTACGGCGAGCACGCTACCACGACGATTGGCCTGTCGGGTCACAAGAGCCTGCCCATCTACAACCATGTGAAGGCGAGCCGTTTTAGGTGGGACGCCGTCTACACCAACACCAACCGCGGCGGCGCGTATCGCGGCTACGGTGCCACCCAGGGCCAGTTTGCCGTGGAGAGTGCCGTCAACGAGCTCGCCGACATGCTGCACATGGACCCCGCCGACCTGCGCCTTAAGAACATCGTGCGCGAGGGCGAGGTCATGCCGCAGTACTACAACGAGAAGCTCAACGCCTGCGCGCTCGACCGCTGCCTGCTGCGCGCGATGGACATGATCGGTTGGCGCGACAAGCCGCTGGCCGTGGACCTGGGCGACCGCGTGCGCGCTCTGGGTTGCGCGCTCACCATGCAGGGCTCGGGCATCTCCAACGTGGACATCGCCGGCATCGATATGCGCCTGGAAGAGGACGGCTTCATTACCATCGGCACCGGCGCCACCGATAACGGCATGGGCGTCGATACGATCCTGGCGCAGATTGCTGCCGAGGAGCTGGGCGTGGAGAGCTCGCAGATCGTGGTGCGCGGCGTGGACACCGATGTGTCGCCGTTCGACGCCGGCTCGTACGCGAGCTCGGGTACGTACGTGACGGGCCTTGCCGCCAAGAACGCCGCGACCGAGCTGCGCGAGAAGATTCGCGCCAAGGCCGCCCAGATGTGGGACGTTGACGCCGCCGACGTGGTCTTCGACGGCCAGTACGTGCGCCTGTCCGACGAGCGCGCCGCTCGCGAGCGCGGTCGCTACCTCACGCTGCGCGACTTTGCCAACCTGTGCGTCAAGAACATCGCGGGCGGCGACGCGCTCACCTCGCACGCTTCTGCCTGCCTGCCCGTTTCGCCTCCGCCGTTTATGGCCGGTATTGCCGAGGTCGAGGTCGACAAGGCCACCGGCAAGGTGACCGTGGTGGATTACGCCGCTGCCGTTGACTGCGGCACCGTGATCAACGAGGCGCTCGCGCGCGTCCAGGCCGAGGGCGGCATTGCCCAAGGCATCGGTCACGCGCTCTACGAGATTGTCGAGCACGATGACCGCGGCCGCCTGCGCACCGGCAACTTTATGAGCTACAAGCTGCCCACGCGTCTGGACATCGGCAGCATTCGCGTGGCCTTTGAGCCGAGCTACGAGCCGACGGGCCCGTTTGGCGCCAAGTCGATCGGCGAGGTCGTCATCAACACGCCGCTCGCCGCCGTGGCCTCGGCCGTCGCACACGCCACCGGCCACCAGGTCCGCTCGCTGCCGATCACGCCGGAGAAAGCGCTGCTGGGGGAGTAGCGGGTCAGCGAACAAGTCGTAATGGGCGGGGCGGGGCAACTCGTCCCGCCTTTTGCACTCGTGGTGAGGTCGTGAGCCTGTAAAAGGTGTGCGTGCGCTTGCCGTTCGTATCTGCTATCATTCCTAGTCTGTGCGCTCATGCGGGCGTGGCGGAATTGGTAGACGCGCCAGATTTAGGTTCTGGTGGGATTCCCGTGAAGGTTCGAGTCCTTTCGCCCGCACCAACGCACCTGCGTCGGCTCCCGCCGTCGCGACTCTTTGTTGCATAAAGGTACCAGCACCTCAGATAAGCTGGGCAGTATGAGGAGGAACGTGTTGAACATCACCGCTTCTGACGTCAAGGACGCCAAGCTCACCGCTACGGTCACCATCCCGGCCGCCGACGTCGACGCCGCGATCAAGAAGGCCTACAAGGACACCGCCAAGAAGTACCGCTTCCCGGGCTTCCGCGCCGGCAAGGCTCCCCGTCCGGTCATCGACTCTGCTCTTGGCGCCGAGGCTACCCTCGCTCAGGCCACCAACGATCTGATCGCCGCCAACGAGCCCGTCGTCCTCAACGAGCTGGACATCGTCCCCACCAAGAACGGTGACTACAAGGAGCTCGACCTCGCCAAGGATCACGAGGACTACACCTACACCGTCGAGTTCTCCCTGCGTCCTGCTGCCGAGCTCTCCTCCTTCGACGCTGTCGAGATCGAGATGCCTCCCGCGGAGGCCACCGAGTCCGAGATCAACAACCAGGTCGAGATGCTTCTCAACTACCGTGCCACCTTCGAGGACGTCGAGGGTCGCGCCGTCGAGGCCGAGGACTACGTTACCGTCGACCTCGAGGCCGTCGAGAACGCCGACAACTTTGCCGCCGAGGGCCGCATGCTCATCGCCGGTAGCGACAGCAACCCCAAGGAGTTCAACGAGGCCCTGATCGGTGCCAACGTTGACGACGTCAAGTCCGTCACCTGGACCGACGAGGTCGAGGAGGGCGAGGAGGCCGAGACCCACACCGTCGAGGTCACCGTCAAGGGCATCAAGGTCCGCAACACCCCCGAGCTCACCGACGAGCTCGTCAAGTCCGACTTTGGCTTCGACAGCATCGATGCTATGCGCGACGCCATCAAGCTCGAGATCGAGCAGGACAAGGCTTCCCGCCTGCCGGCCGAGAAGGAGAACCGTTGCGTCTCCGCTCTCGCTGAGCGTCTGCAGCTCGAGGAGATGGACGCCGACTACGAGCAGTCCGTCTTTGAGGAGCTTGGCCAGAACTTCCTGTCCAACCTCGCTGCCCGCGGCATGACGCTGGACACCTGGCTGCCCGCTTCCGGTCTGACCATGGAGCAGTTCATCGGCGACCTGCACAAGCAGGCCAACGATGTTGCCCGTGAGTCCCTGGCGCTCGACGCTCTTGCCCGTGAGCTCAAGATTGAGGTCACCGAGGACGACATCAACGCCGAGTTCGAGAAGGCCGGCGTCAAGGACGTCGAGGCTTCCAAGGCCGAGTTCATCGCCGATGGCCGCATGCCCGCCGTCCGCGAGTCCATCCGTCGCTCCAAGGCCGTCGACCACCTGGTCGAGAACGCCAAGGTGACCGAGGTCGACGAGACCGCCAAGGACGCCGAGTAATTCTCGCCACCTTTCCCGCGAGCGCATGGATGCGCCCGTGATGGGGTAAAGTTATAAGCCGGTTATCCGGTTGCTTCGTACGGTGCCAGCCAATGCATAGCATGCGGGCACCGTACGTTTGTCTAGAACCACTATTGGTCCGTAAGAGAAATGGAGATGCGTATGATCGCTAAGTTCGATTCCGCCCTCGTGCCATACGTTATCGAGCAGACGCCGCGCGGCGAGCGCAGCTACGATATCTATTCGCGCCTGCTCAACGACCGCATCATCTTTTTGGGCGAGGAGATCAACTCCGTCAGCGCCAACCTGGTCGTTGCCCAGCTGCTGCATCTTGAGAGCCAGGATGCCGAGAAGGATATCTCGCTCTACATCAATTCGCCCGGTGGCGAGGTCTACTCCGGCCTGGCGATTCTGGACACCATGAACTTCATTAAGCCGCAGGTCTCCACCATTTGCGTGGGTATGGCCGCGTCTATGGCTGCCGTGCTGCTTTCGGCCGGCGCCAAGGGCAAGCGCTTCTGCCTGCCGCACTCCAAGGTCATGATTCACCAGCCCAGCGGCGGTGCCCAGGGCCAGCAGACCGAGATCGAGATCGTGGCCGAGGAGATCAAGAAGACCCGCCGCGAGCTCAACCAGATCCTGTCCGACGCGTCGGGCCAGCCCATCGAGAAGGTCCAGGCCGATACCGAGCGCGATAACTACCTGACCGCTGCCGAGGCCCTCGACTACGGCCTGATCGACCGTATCGTCACCTCGCGCGATCTCGCCGCGAAGGACGCCTAGGATGGCAGGTAACATGCAGGACAACTTTGACGAGAACGGCAACCCCATCCGCTGCTCCTTCTGCGGAAAAGAGCAGGGCCAGGTTCGCCGCCTTGTTAAGGGCCCGACCAACATCTTTATCTGCGACGAGTGCGTCGCCGCCTGCTCCGAGATCCTTGAGGAGTCGCTGGCTTCGGACTTTATGGACGCTGCCCGCAACGGCAATCTCCCGGGTTTCCTCAACGACCACGGCCAGGCTGCATCCCAGCCCGCCGTGGACCCCGAGGCCGAGGGCTTTGAGCTCGAGGACGACCGTCAGGTCATCACGCACGTGCCGACGCCGCACGAGATCTATGACGAGCTTTCGGCCTATGTTATGGGCCAGGAGGACGCCAAGCGCGCCATGTCGGTGGCCGTGTACAACCACTACCGTCGCGTGATCGAGGGCGGTGCCGCGGTGTCCGCCTTTGACGACGGTTTGGACTCGCAGCTCGATGATGATATGGACGAGGTGGAGCTCGCCAAGTCCAACATTTTGCTGCTCGGTCCCACCGGTACCGGCAAGACCCTGCTCGCCCAGACGCTTGCGCGCATCCTCGAGGTGCCGTTTGCCATTGCCGATGCCACCGCGCTCACCGAGGCTGGCTACGTGGGCGAGGACGTGGAGAACATCCTGCTCAAGCTCATCAATGCTGCCGATGGCGACATTGAGCGTGCTCAGGTGGGCATTATCTACGTGGACGAGATCGACAAGATCGCCCGCAAGGCCGAGAACCTCTCCATTACCCGCGATGTCTCGGGCGAGGGTGTTCAGCAGGCGCTGCTTAAGATTCTTGAGGGCACGGTGGCCAGCGTTCCGCCCACCGGCGGCCGCAAACATCCCCAGCAGGAGCTGTTGCAGATCGACACGACGAACATATTGTTCATCTGTGGCGGTGCCTTCGTTGGTCTGGATAAGATCATTGCCGATCGCGTGGGCAACAAGGGCGTGGGCTTTAACTCCGAGATCGCCGGCCCCACCTCGGTCGACGAGAACGACCTGCTGCGTCAGGTGCTCCCGCAGGACCTCAACGCCTTTGGCATGATCCCCGAGTTCGTGGGTCGTACGCCCGTCGTCACCCAGACGCAGGCGCTCGACGAGGACGACCTGGTGTCGATCCTGACCGAGCCCAAGAACGCCGTGGTGCGCCAGTACCGCAAGATGTTCCAGCTCGAGGACGTTGAGCTTGAGTTTGAGGACGCCGCCCTGCACGAGATTGCCCGCATGGCGCTTGCCCGCAAGACCGGCGCCCGCGGCCTGCGCGCCATCTGCGAGGACGTGCTGCAGCAGACGATGTTCGACCTCCCCAGCGAGGAGGGCGTTTCCAAGGTCATTGTGACCGAAGCCTCCGTAAAGGGCGAAGAGCAGCCCCAACGCATCTACGGGTAAATAGCTTGAATCCAGGCCCCGCGGCAACCACCGCGGGGCCTGCCATTTAGGGACAGGTTTATTTTGGTCGGTTTTATATGGGCAAATGTCGTTTCCCCTGATAAAACCTACCAAAATAAACCTGTCCCTTTTCGGCAGGTAT
>UQKY01000029.1 GCA_900541785.1 uncultured Collinsella sp. | reverse complement strand
CGTCGGGCATGACCAAAAGGTCAATGCCCTCCTCTTTCACGTCACCTTGCTCGCTCTGGGGCGTTTTCGCTGACGTATGCCCAACCTGCGGCGCAATGTCAGCAACCAAGCCGAAAACAAAAAAGGCCGAAGTCCCGAAGGGCTTCGGCCTTTGCTTTCTCGCTGTAGGCGCAACGCAACTTATCGATTCTCGATGCTACCGATATTTTTGAGCTCGATGGAGATGAGGCCGTTGGGCTCGTTGACGAACTCAATGTACTCGGAGTTCGAACCCATCTCGGCCGGGAAGCTGATCTCGATACCCGTGTCGGTACGGATCTTATGATTGCGCACCGCCGCGCGTTCGACCTGCTTGCGCTCCACGGGCACACGCTCAGGCACCTTCTCCTCGGTCAGTGCCGCGCGCACGCTCTCCTTGATGACCGGCTCGTCCTCAAAGACCTCGTCGACGATATCCCAAGGCGGCAGCTCCTCGTCATCCTCGACCTTCTCGGCCACAGCGGCCTTAACCTTTGCGAGCGCCACGGCCGTGTTGGCACCGTGCTCCCCGGCGACTTCCTCGACCACACGCGTCACGGTGTCGATGACCTCCTTGCCCGATACGCCCGTGTCGCACTGCAGCAGGCCATCGGGGATAAGCATACGGTCCTCGCCGGCGATCTTGCGTTTCTTGTCCACATAGCCGATCTCCATGGTGCTCGCGCGCACGATGGCATAGCTCGGCACCTTTTGCGAGGGATTCGGCAGAATGGCGTAGTGGCGCGCAATGTCGTTGCGCACCTCGCCCTCTTCGCGACCTACCTCGTGCATAAAAGCCTGCTTGGAGCCCAGCAGCATCACGGCAAACCAGCGGGCATCCTCATCGTCATCAAAGTCCGCCACAAGCACGTCAGTGGACTCGGCTTTCTCGGCCTTGGTAAGTTCGGAAGAGATGAACTCCGCAATCTGCTGCGACAGGTCCACGAACTCACGCTCACCAAAGAAATAGCCCTTGAGCTCGCCGCCAAACGCAGAGTTCTCGGCAAACGTGGCGCGTTTATTGTCGGCCGAGGTGCGTGCGCGGCGCAGATGCGTGGTCACGAAGTTGCGCACGGTACGGCTCTCGATATCGAGCTCTCGCTGACTCATGACGTTGACGGCAGAGTCAAAGTCCAGGATATGCAGAATCGCGTGATTGATTTTCATATACGGCATTCCGTTCTAGATCGATTTCGGCACGAATCAGTATAGCGGTCGAGCCCGCCCCAGGCGCTTCGAAGATTGGTGCATCGGGGACAGGTTGCTTGCACCAATGGTTAGCGCAGGAGCTCGGACTGCCAAGCCTCGAGCTGTTCTGCCAAACTCTTGCCGGCAGCGGGCATGTCGATCTGAGGTCGTTTGGGCAGCAGTGCGCATTTAAGGATTGCTACAATGGTCTGCGAGACAAAGCGTCGTGTATCCTCGTCAAAGCCTTGCGCAGCCTGGAGCATCACAGGCAGACTCTCACGCAGATTTCCTGCGATATCCGCAAACCGTTCGGCGTCCGTAGCCTCAAACACGGAGAACAACGCATCTACAAAACGCTCGCGTTCGCTAGGCGACACTGCAAGCAACATCTCGCGAATGGAACCATCAACGTATCGAGCACCGGCAGACAGGCGCTCACAGTACACGAAGTCGTGACCATCAACCACCCAGCTAAAGGGATTGTGCTGCAGCAGGCTGAACTCGGTGCTCTCAATGATGGCATAGTCCTCTTGTGTCTCGAACATCATGCCGAAGATCGACGACCGAGGTAGCGTCTTGTCGATTCGACCGGAAAGATCGGCAAAGGCGTTGCCGTTCAGAAACTCCTCGACGAAGCCCGGACCATCATGGGAATACGCCCGTTCGATTCGCTCACGGGCGACATCGGAGCACATCGCCGCACCGTACACCGCAAGGTTTCCACCCTTGGAATGACCTCCGCACAAAAGCGGCCCGTCGATCGCATCCGCCGCCTCGTCCACATAACGCGCCGCGGATTCCTGGGCCGGCACAGGACACCGGAACGCCATGTTAAAGTCCTCTTTCCAGCCCACAATCGTGCTGTCGGTCCCCCGGAAGGAAAGATAGCTAAACCCCGCCGGAAACCGGAACGCCATGGCTGCAAACTGCTCCGTCGCCACCACATCGCTCACGGCACGATAGCCGCAAACGTGCACGCCGCGGTATCTGGGATTTGCTGCCACGGCCTCCAACAAGGCCCTGCTCCCCTCTGGATCCCACAAGTCGTCAATCATGTCCCGATAGCACTCGGCACGCAGCAGCTCGCGTACGTCTAGGCCCTGCCAGTTCGCCAGCTCCGCCATATCACCCGGCAAACGCAAATAGGACAACCACGCAAAGACCAGGCTGTCCACCGCGCAGAACGGCCGCTCCTCAAACGGATCAAACGCCGTCTGGGCATAGGTCAAAAAATTAGGCGAATCCGACATGGCCCTCCCATCAACTATGGTGCATTGGGGTGGTGCAAAGTAACCTGACCCCCTCGCACCAAAAAGGCGCCCGGACCGTGTGGCCCGGACGCCTTTCATTGTAGCCTGTTGCTTAAACGAGCCGCATTTAGCAGGAGAAATCGACGCTGTCGATGATGTCCTTGAGGGCCTTGGCGGAGGCGGTGAGCTCATGCTGCTCGTCATCGTTCAGCGGCACGGGTACGCGGCAGACAACGCCGTCGCGGCCAACGACCGTCGGCATGGAGATGGCAAGATCGGACAGGCCGTACTCGCCCACCATGAGCGAGGAGACAGGCAGAACGGTCTGCTCATCGCGCATGACGGCAGTGCAGATGCGCTTGACGGCCATAGCGACACCGTAGTAGGTGGCGTGCTTCTTCTCGATGATGGTGTAGGCGGAGTTCTTGACGTCCTCGGCGATGCGCTTCTCGGCGGTCTCATGCTCCAGGTGGCCGTGGAGCTCGCAGAAGGTGTTCAGCGGAACGCCGGCAACCTGGGCGCTGGACCAAGCGACAAACTCGGAGTCGCCGTGCTCACCCATGACATAGGCCTGGACATCGCGCGGGTCAACCTCGACGTGGGCACCAAGCATCTGCTGCAGACGGCCAGTGTCGAGCACGGTGCCGGAGCCGATGACATGGCCCTCGGGCAGGCCGGACATCTTGATGGCGGCATAGGTCAGAACATCAACCGGGTTGGAGACGATTAGCAGAATGCCTTCGAAGCCGGACTTCTTAATCTCGGGGATAATGGACTTAAAGATGTTAACGTTCTTGTTGACCAGGTCCAGGCGAGTCTCACCGGGCTTCTGGGCAGCGCCAGCAGTGACGACGATCATGGCGGCGTCGGCGACATCGGAATAATCGCCGGCGTAGATCTTCATCGGCTCGGCAAACGTCATGCCGTGCGCGATATCCAGGGCCTCACCCTCGGCGCGGTTCTTGTCCACGTCGATGAGGACCATTTCGGAGAACAGACCGCTCTGCATCAGTGCGAACGCCGAAGACGAACCGACGAAACCGCAGCCGACAATAGCGACCTTCTTCTCGTTAACCATTAGAAACTCCCATCTCTCTCCACAAACAAGCCGCCCGGGAACGACCCGAGCGGCTTGCCGTAATCCCAATACATCCAATCGGGACTTTGATTATGCTCCTATTCGCAGCCAAAAATCGACCGTTTACCGAAATTGTTTGCAGAATTCGTAAAATAACTGCACGAAATCGGTTTCGAGCTATTGACGAGTCGAAATAGGTTTCTAATACAAGCCCGCCTCGCGAATGGCCTCGACAGCCAAAGCGATCTGATCGGGCGGCAGGACCAGTGCCATACGCACGTGCCCCTCGCCCGAAGGGCCAAAGCTCGCGCCCGGCGTCACCACAACGCCGGCCTTCTCCATGAGCTCCTCGCAAAACGCCATGGAATCGGTGCGGCCACCGGGAAGCTTGGCCCACACAAACATAGAGCCATGCGCGTTGGGTCGCTCCCAGCCCAGGCCCTCAAGACCGTCGCACAGGGCATCGCGGCGCTCCTGGTACTTCAGACGCTGCGCCTCGACCTCATCGCGCGGACCGTTCAAGCAGGCGATAGCAGCCTTCTGGATCGGGAAGAACATACCGAAGTCGATCTGGCCGCGCAGCTTGGCAAAGGCCGAGACCACATCCTCGCGACCGACCAAAAAGCCGATGCGGGCACCGGTGACGTTAAACGACTTGGAGAGCGAGAAGAACTCCACGCCCACCTCAAGCGCACCGGGATACTGCAAGAAGCTGCCGCCGGGCTCGCCGTCGAACACGATGTCGGAGTACGCGTTGTCATGAACGATGAGCAGGTCGTGCTCGCGGGCGAAAGCGATAATCTCCTCGTAGACCTCGGGCGTACCCACCGAGCCGACCGGGTTCGCGGGCAGCGACACGATCATATACTTGGCACGGTCGGCCACCTCGGGATCGATACCCGCCACATAGGGCAGGTAATTATGCTCGGCAACCAGCGGATAGTATTCGAGCTTGGCATCGGCGATCTTGGCACCCGCCTCAAAGACCGGGTAGCACGGATCGGGAACCAGAATGGTGTCACCCGGATCGAGCAGGGCCAGGCCCAAATGGCCCACGCCCTCCTGCGTGCCGTTGCACGACTGCACCATAGACGGCGTAATGCCCGAAACGCCAAAGCGGCGCTCATAGTAATCGCACACGGCTTGCTTGAGTTCGGGCAGGTCGCGCAGGGCATACTTCCACATCTCGGGATCTTGGGCTGCCTGCGTGAGCGCCTCGACCACATGGTCGTACGGCTTAAAATCGGGCGTGCCCACGCTCATGTTGTAAATGGTCTTGCCCTGAGCCTTCAGCGCGAGAAGCTTGTTGTTGAGCGAGGCGAAGACCTCCGCGCCAAAGCGGTCGAGACGCTGCGATGCCTGCATGGTGCCACCTTTCGATATAAAAAGCGGCGCTCCGACAAGAGCGCCGCGCGATACGGGCCATCAGATTGCAAAAGTGTAACGCTTGCAACCCCCGTATTGGTTCAATTTAGCCAACCTTAGTCAACTGGATTGAGCGCGTCGATCTGCGCAAGCCACAGACGCGAGCTAGCGTCACTCGGCATACGCCAATCGCCGCGCGGGCTGAGCGTCACCGAGCCCACCTTGGGACCATCGGGCAGGCAGCTGCGCTTAAACTGCTGGGCAAAGAAGCGACGGTAGAACGTACGTAGCCACGTGTGGACGGTCTTGGCGTCGTAGACGCCCTCGAAGCTCTTGAGCGCCATGCGATAGATCTTGCCCGGCTCAAAGCCAAAACGCAGCAGGTAGTAGAGGAAGTAGTCGTGCAACTCGTACGGGCCCACCAAATCCTCGGTCTTCTGCGCAATCTCGCCGTCGCCCGTGGGCGGCAGAAGCTCGGGGGACACCGGCGTATCGAGGATATCGAGCAAGACCTCGGCAATGCGCCCGCCAAAGACATCGGCGGCATAGCGCACCAAATGGCGCACAAGCGTCTTGGGCACGCTCGCGTTGACGGCGTACATGCTCATGTGGTCGCCGTTATAGGTAGCCCAGCCGAGCGCCAGCTCCGACAGGTCGCCCGTGCCAATGACAAAACCGCCAGCCTGGTTGGCCAAATCCATCAGAATCTGCGTACGCTCGCGCGCCTGGCTGTTCTCGTAGGTCACGTCCTGCACGGTCGGATCATGCTCGATATCCTTAAAGTGCTGCTCCACGGCAGCATGGATCGAGACCTCGCGAAAGCTCACGCCTAGGTCGCGAGCGAGCGACTCGGCATTGGACTTGGTGCGGTGCGTCGTGCCAAAGCCGGGCATGGACACGGCCGTGATACCGGTGCGCGGCAGGCCCAAGGCGTCGAACGCACGCACGGTCACAAGCAGCGCTAGCGTGGAGTCCAAGCCGCCCGAAAGGCCGATAACCGCAGCCTTGGTACCCGTGTGGGCAAGGCGGGTCTTGAGGCCCGCAGTCTGCAGATCGAGGATCGTCTCGCAGCGCTCGGCCAAGTCGCCGTGGTCGACCGGCACAAAGGGCGCGCGCGGGAAAACGCGGTCTATGCCGAGCGCATCGCGCAGGACAGGCTCTTCGGCGAGCGAGCCCTCAAACGAGAACTCGACGGTCACGGCCTCCGGCGCATCGTCCGCGCGCGTCCATGTCGTCGAGCGACGGCGCTCAGCAACCAGGCGGTCAAGGTCAACGTCGGCGATGGCCATATCGCAGGTAAGCAGTTTGGTCGCGGCGAGCTTGGAGCCGTTTTCGTAGATAAGGTTCTCGCCCGCAAAGACCATGTCGGTCGTGGACTCGCCCTCGCTCGCGTCCGCGTAGGCATAGGCGCAATACAGGCGCGCGCTCTGGTTGGAAATGAGGCTGCGGCGGTAATCCGCCTTACCGATAATCTCGTCCGAAGCCGACGGATTGAGGATCACCGTCGCACCGGCAAGCGCCATCTCGGTCGAAGGCGGCGCCGGTACCCACAGGTCCTCGCAAACCTCAACGCCCAGCACCATATCCTCGGCACCCTCATCACAGCAGCGGTAGACAAGTCCCGAACCCAGCGGAACCGGACCCTGACCGGCAAACTCGACCCACACGGGATCTGCGGGCGCCGGAGCAAACCAGCGGCGCTCGTAGAACTCGCCATAGTTGGGCAGATACTTCTTGGCCGTGAGGCCCAAAAGCTCGCCCGCACAGCACACGGCGGCACAGTTGTAAATATTCTCGGCAACTGCAACGGGAAGACCGATGGTAAAGACAATCGGCAGCTCACGGGTTTCATCGAGAACATGTGCCAGCGCGGTCTCGCAGGCATGCAGCAGCGTGCGGTTATGGAACAGGTCGGCCGCGGTATAGCCGGTCAGGTTAAGCTCGGGCAGTACCAGCGCGCGAACGCCACGCCCGGCAGCATCGCGAACAGCCGCCAGCGCAACCTCGGCATTGCCCTCGACATCGGCCACGCGAATCCGCGGCGAGGCCGCCGCCACACGCAAAAAGCCATCAGACTGAGAAAGGTGAAGATTCATAAGAATGCTCCCGTGCGTAAACGCTATTCAACACAATTAGCAAGCCCTATTGTAGTTCAACCGCCGGGTGGAACCGCATCCCACCAACTTGGTGAGCAATTGATGAGTTGATGGTATCTGTTAAATGTCACGTACGATTCACATCTGGTGGGTACCCTGATGGCTACACGAAACGAAGCAGATTTACACCGGGAGGACCCCGTATGACAACCAAGTACACCGACGCGCCGCGCACGCGCGTCATGACGCCGGCATCGCTCAACAACGGCGTACACGAGAACCATTCCATTGGACAGACCATGGCCATCGCGCCCAAAAAGGGCCTGTTCGACGACATTTCCATTCCCCAGATCATCGCCGGCGCCGCAGCTGCCGCCACGAGCGTGGCGCTTGCTTCAAAGATCGGCATTGCCGGCTCGGTGATTGGTGCCGCTGTGAGCTCAGTCATCACTGTTGTGTCCTCGCAGGTCTATCGCCACTTTATCTCCGCCAGCGCCGAAGCAATCAAGGGCACGCATGCCGCTGTCGACTACCCTGCCGGCGCCTACGAGCCCGTTGAGCCCGATGTCGAGGAGCACCTAGGTGGCGCCGCGACCACGCAGGAGATGCGCCAGGTTGCGGGACGCGCGACCACGGCGCGCGTCGCCCCTAACAGCCTACGCGCCAAGGCCGCGGCAGAGCGCAGCCAGACGCAAAAGAAGGTCATCGTCTTCTCGATCGCCATCGCCATCGTCGCGGTCATCGCCTGCGCCGGCGCCATCCTTATCACCACTGCCGGTGAGGGTCTGGGCGAGCGTCCCGAGCCAATCCTGTCGTCGCGCACGACCGAGAGCAATGCAAATGGCAACACCCAGTCGCAGGATCAGCAGACACAGACGGACGGCACGCAAGACAGTTCTACCTCTACCGATTCGTCCTCGAACACCCAAAACCAATCGCAGGGCACCGATTCCTCTATGGCCAACAGTGGCACGCCGTCCGGCACGACCGACTCAAGCCAAACGACTGACGGTTCACAGCCGAACACGGGAGGCCAGACGAGCGACACCACGTCGGGAACGGGCACGGCAGACAGTAACAACACCAACAGCTCGAGCGGAACCGCTTCCGGCACGGCATCTGACAACTCGAGCCAAGGCACGGCATCGGGCAACTAAGCACATTTGCCTCTCATAGATAACCGACCTGTACAACGGGCGCGAATCGAAAGCGGTTCGCGCCCGTTTGCCTTGGGCGCCGCCATGGCGAACGCCATGCGATGGTAAGATGCTTTACATGTGTAAAGAGGAGATTTGCCATGAGCAAGACAATAATTAGGCCCACGCTTTCGCTGGGCAACCACATCTATCTGTATCGCCTGCTGCGCGACGCGATTGGGTGCGGCAAGCAAACGTTTATGACGCAGGTCGAGGAGGCGCTCGCCGCAGGCGACATGACTGCTTATGACCTGGGCTTTGAGTCCACGCGCGAGCTGCTCGAGGAACTTAACGACTGCATTAAGCTGACCGTCTTTAAAGGCGGCCGCCTGTATGCCACCGTCATCGCCAACGAGGCCTGGGATGCTGCGCTTGCCAAGGGCGAGGACAAGCCCAAGACCGCCAAGGGCGCCAAGCAGTCCTACAAAAAGAAAAAGCGCGGTGAGAAGGACCTCAAGGCCGTGCGCCCCAAGCACGTTAAGCGTCCCGAGCCCGAAGCCATGGTTGAAGCCGCGCCGGAACCCGAGCCCGAGACAGAGATCGAAGTCGCTATTGAGGTAACGGCAGAAGCCGAAACCGAAATCGCCGCCACGACCGATTCCGAAGTCATATCCGAGCAGGAAGCCACTGTGGAGCTCAACGAAGCGCCCAAGTCGACAACCGAAGAAGCCGCTGACCAACCCGAGCCGCCTGCGTTCCAAAACAGCGATGTCTTTGGCGACGAGGCCGAGGACGATCAGTCCGACGAGCCCGCAGATCAAGACGCTACCGAGTCGGCGCCGGAGCCCGAGACGCCGCAGCCCGCCATCTCGCTCACGGTCGTCTATGACCCCGAGAATGCCAATGCCGGCATCACCACCATGGCATCCACGCCCATCGAGGCAAAGTCGAGCGTCGAGAATGAGAACGCGACGCAAGTCGAGCTCGACACCGCGACCGCAGACGCACCCGCCATCGTCGAGCCCGCAGATTCCGCGGCGATGCCGAAAGCGGACACCGAATCAGTACTCGGCACCGAACCCGCGCCCGTCATCGAGGTGACGCCCGTCAATGAGCAGGCCTCCGCACCGGCGATGGCACCGGCCCCCGCACCCGCAGCACCGACCATCCCCGAGGACTTCCCCATCGATTTCGCAACCGAGGTCTTCTGCCCCGGCCCGTTGCTACACCAGCTGTCGACCTATCTCCCCTACGGCGCCGACACGCTCGGCATCATCGGCGAGTACTACTGGATCGCCCGCGAGCGCGGCACCATCGAGGCCGCGCGAAACCGCGCAAGCTTCCCCCTGCGCTACACGCAGGACGGCGAGCGCCACGAGGTTGCCGTGCGCATCCGCCGCAACACCACCGGCGGTCTCGGAGCCACCTGGACCATCGATAAAGTCGAAGAACCCGAGCAGTAACGACAAACGGCTCAAATCCAAATCAGGATTTGAGCCGTTTTTATTTGTTGATGTTGCGTAACCAACAGCGAGCGGGCCGCAAGTGCCCCAGGTTGCCGTGAAAGAGGAGCGACGCGTACTTCGGTACGCGAGCGACGGCTTGAACGGCAAGATGGGGTGCTTGCGACCCGCGCAGCGTCGAGCAGTTACGCGGTTTGGAAAACCGCGTAACGATCTAGTCGCGCGTCAGCTTACGGTGGATACGATGCGGCTGGGCTGCGTCCTCGCCAAGGCGCTCGATGCGGTTGGCCTGATAGGCCTCGAAGTTGCCCTCAAACCAATACCAGTTGCCCGGATTCTCGTCGGTGCCCTCCCACGCTAGAATGTGCGTGGCGACGCGGTCCAGGAACATACGGTCGTGGCTAATGACCACCGAGCAGCCCGGGAACTCGAGCAGCGCCGCTTCGAGCGAGGACAGCGTCTCGACGTCGAGATCGTTCGTGGGCTCGTCGAGGAGCAGCAGGTTGCCGCCCTGCTTGAGCGTAAGCGCCAAGTTCAGACGGTTGCGCTCGCCACCGGAGAGTACGCCGGCGCGCTTCTGCTGGTCCTGGCCTTTAAAGCCAAAGCTCGCCACATAAGCACGGCTCGGAACCTCGGTCTCACCGACCATCATGTGGTCCAGGCCATCCGAGACGACCTCCCACAGGTTCTTGTCAGGGTCGATGCCAGAACGGTTCTGATCGACATAGGAGATCTTGACGGTCTCACCCACCTCGAGCTCGCCCGAAGTCAGCGGCTCCAGACCCACAATCGTCTTGAACAGCGTGGTCTTACCGACGCCGTTGGGACCGATGACGCCCACGATGCCGTTGCGCGGCAGGATGAATGATAGGTCGTCGATGAGCACACGGCCATCGAACTCCTTGTGCAGATGATGGGCCTCGAGCACCTTGTTGCCCAAACGCGGGCCCACAGGGATGCGGATGTCGGTCCAGTCGAGCTTCTGGCTTGCGCGGGCCTCGGCCTCCATCTCCTCGTAGCGAGCCAGACGGGCCTTGTTCTTTGCCTGGCGAGCCTTGGGCGAGCTGCGTACCCACTCGAGCTCGGCCTCCATGCGCTTGGCGAGCTTGGCGTCGCGGTTGCCCTGCGCCTCGATACGGGCGGCCTTGGTCTCCAGATACGTGGAGTAGTTGCCCTTGTAGGGATAAAGGTGACCGCGGTCGACCTCGCAGATCCACTCGGCAACGTTATCCAGGAAGTAGCGATCGTGCGTGACGGCAAGCACCGCGCCCTGGTAGTTGTGCAGGAAGTGCTCGAGCCACAGGATCGACTCGGCGTCCAGGTGGTTCGTGGGCTCGTCGAGCAGCAGCAGGTCGGGAGCTTCGAGCAGCAGCTTGCACAGGGCCACGCGACGGCGCTCGCCGCCAGAGAGCACGTTGACCGGCATGTCGGAATCGGGCAGCTGCAGGGCGTCCATGGCCTGGCCGAGCTTGGAATCGATATCCCAGCCGTCGGCGGCGTCGATCTCGTCCTGGAGCTTGCCCATCTCGGCCATGAGGGCGTCCATGTCGCAATCCGGGTCGCACATCTCCTCGCCGATCTTATTGAAGCGATCGACTTTGGCGATCATATCGCCAAACGCCATGCGCACGTTCTCGATGACGGTCTTGTCGTCGTCGAGCGGCGGCTCCTGCTGCAGGATGCCCACGGTGTAGCCGGGAGTGAGCCTGGCATCGCCGTTGGAGACCTCCTCGATGCCGGCCATAATCTTGAGCAGGGTCGACTTACCCATGCCGTTGGGACCCACGACGCCGATCTTGGCACCGGGGTAGAAGCTCAGGGTCACGTCGTCAAGGATTACCTTGTCGCCATGGGCCTTGCGAGCCTGATACATCTGGTAGATAAACTCTGCCATTTGCCTGTTCTATCCTTTCTACCTGCTGTTTCCCTATTCTTGATTCGCTTTAGTGGAAACGAAATGAGGGAACCAGCTCTGAAACGTAACGAAAAAGGGGCATGGTTGCCCACACCCCCTAATACTACCTGGGAAAAGTCCCCCGGAACATACTATGAACTGCGTACGCTAGTTTTCCGCAACCTTAACGAGCGGCTCGCTGCGATTTGCGCCACAACAGATACGAGTAGACGTAAACGGCTCCAACCGAACCAAACGCCAGAGCCGCAATCACCGCGGCGACGACTTCACTCAAAAGCACGCTGCCTGCCACGCCCATCACAATCAGGCCAATACCCAGCACCATAAAGCAGGCGCCGCCAAAACGCTGCGTACGGCGCCAGTTCTCGGGATCGGCAAGCGCCCAGGGTGTCTTGATACCGAGCGTATAGTTCCGCTTCACACGCGGCAAGTAGTTGCATACGCCGATGAACAGCAAACCGACAACACCGGAAATCAGCACGTTAACCGAACCGACCGCCGGCACTACGCCCCAGACCGTAAGCTCTCCCAGCCAGCTTATGGCGCACATGAACAAGGTGAAGGCGATTACGAAGCCCTGGTAGAACTTGCCCGAGGTTCGATATGCCTCGCCCTTGGGGTCGATGCGCGGCACCATGCGGAACATTGCGAGAAGCGCCAGAGGCAGCACGCCGAGCGCGGAGGCCATCCAACTAGGACCCCAACCGTCGACGGCGCCGTTCGCGCCCCAGTGCGTGGGAATCTGTGCAGGCAAGCTCGGCATCACCATGAGGTGCGCTACAACATTAATAGCGCAGACCACAACAAGCATGGCCCACACGCGCGACGATACCCCCGTGGCGTGAATGCCCTTGTTTTCGTTATTCATCCTTATCACCTTCCGTGTTTGTAAAGCCCATAAACCAACCGATCAAGTCCTGCATGACGGTGGTGTTTAAGCTGTAAACGATGTTTTGGCCATGACGTTCGTCGGTCACCAACCCGGCGTTTTTGAGCGTCGCCAAGTGATGGCTCAACGACGGCTTGCTGATGTCAAAATGCTCGGCAAGCTCCCCGGCCGTGCAATTGCCCTCGCGCAGCAGTTCCAAAATGTGACGCCGTGTAGGATCGGCCAGCGCCTTAAAACCCTCTCCCGGCATAAGACCTCCTCTCATCATCTCTCATGACGTGCATACTATACTCGATATTTAGATGTTTGTCTAATTATCTAATCGCAATGCTTCAAACCACATCAAAGCAAACGCCATCGCAACCTATGGGCGATTACCTATAATGGCGATAGCTAAAACACGACCTGCTTCCCCATCGGAGGATATTTATGACCGAAACCGCTGCCGCAGCCGCCATCGAGACACGCGACACCAAGCTCGAGATCATCATGGGCCGCGAGGCACTCGATAAGCTCGCCGATGCTACGGTGTTGGTGCTCGGCTGCGGAGGCGTGGGCTCCAACTGCTGCGAGGCACTCGCCCGCGGCGGCATTGGTCATTTCGTCATTCTGGACAAGGACATCGTCGCGCCCAGCAATATCAATCGCCAGGCTATCGCCTTTCACAGCACCATCGGCAAGCGCAAGGTCGATGTTATGGAAGCCATGATCCACGACATCAATCCCACCGCCACCGTTATCAAACGCACCGAATACCTGCTGAGCGACAACATCGACGAGTTCTTCGCGAGCGTTTTGGAGCAGACGGACGGCAAGCTCGACTACGTCGTCGACGCCATCGACACCATCTCGGCCAAGCTCACCATTGCCAAATATGCTCAGGACCACGACATTCGTTTGGTTAGCTCCATGGGCGGGGCCAACAAGCTCCATCCCGAGTGCCTCCGCTTTGCCGACATTTTCGATACGGTACGTGACCCCATGAGCCGCATCATGCGCAAAGAATGCAAGAAGCGCGGAATCAAGAGCCTGCATGTGCTGTTTAGCTGCGAGGAATCGGTTAAGACACAGCCCCGCGACCCTTCCAACATCCACGAGCGCACCGAGCTCGGAACCGCCAGCTTTATGCCGCCCATCATGGGTCAGATGATTGCCGGCGAGGTTATCCGCCAGATCAGCGGCCGCGGCACTGAGCGCGTGCGCTCCGATGGCCAACGTCTGGACTAGCGGAGCGCACCGAGATGGAGCCCCGGTTATTTGACGCACACTGCCACCTTAATTTAATGGCTCACCCGGACGCCGTTGCCGATGAGGCGACGGCGCTGGGCTTGGGTCTATTTGACTGCGGCGTCAATCCGCGCGACTTTTCGGCCGCAAACGAGCGCGCCTGTCGCCAACCAAGTATCATCGCCGGCGTTGGGCTTCACCCCTGGTGGCTCGCCGACGGTCACTGCGGTCCTACCGAAGTCAATCTGCTTTGCGAAGTTGCTGCCCAAGAGCGCTACATCGGCGAAGTCGGACTCGACTTTTCCGCGCGCTTTGCTGGAAGTGAGCCGCTACAAATACAGGCACTTAACCGGCTCTGCGATGCGCTCGTGCAGCATCCTCTTACCGGACGCGTGATATCAATTCATGCCGTTCGTTCGGCAGGAGCCGTACTGGACGTCCTCGAATCGCATGGACTACTCATCCCAAACTCCGACTCCCCCGCTATCATCTTCCACTGGTTTAGCGGTACTTCGGACGAACTCGTCCGCGCGCGTAATGCGGGCTGTTATTTTTCCGTCAACGAACGCATGCTCGCATCTAAACGAGGACACGAATACGCACGACAGATTCCACTCGATCGTTTACTGCTCGAAACCGATGCGCCGGCGGAGGCAAACACAGAAACAAGCGCGCAGTCGCTCATCAGATCGCTCGCAAGGACCTCGATGCGCATTGCCTCACTCAAAAACTGTGACGCAAAGCGCATCGAGTCGGCGGTTTTAGCGAATGCACACTCTGTTTTTAGCCTTCGCTAACCCCTGTGGTCAAAAAACGTCAAATATGAGTACTGCTAGCGAAATGGATACATTACTCTGAGCTTTCCGACCACCAGAATAATCTACGATTGTCCATTAACTAACACTTTTACAGTCACTCATCCTGCATTTTCGCAATCTTAAACCCCTCCAAACGCTCAAATCACGTCTGAAGGGGTCGATTTTGCTGCGACTAAATTAGTCACAGTACTCATATTTGGCTTTTTTTGACCACCGAGTCACGGGAAGGCACCAATACAGCTCCCCGGGACAGCTCGGCTATTCGACGATTGGTGCTCCGTGGCCCCAAGAACCTTCCATGCCGCACACGGTCGAGGCAAACCCGGCAGCAAAGTCGAGCGCGCGCTCGATGGCCTCGGCGCCATCCTCACCGCGCTTGGCGGAATCGAGATAGCACATCAAAAACGAGGTGAGGAACGAGTCGCCCGCCCCCATGGTGTCCTTCATGTCCGTTACCGGTTTAGCCAGCTGGCGGTAATAACGCTCGCCGTCGTAAGCAATGCAGCCCTCGGCGCCCGCCGTAGCCGACACAAAACGCGGACCCAGGCCCTTCACCCATGCCAAACGCTCGCGAATCTCGTCCTCACTCGCGGCATCCGCCGCACTAAAGAAAGCAAAATCGACGTAGGGCGCAATCTGCTCGTAGTACTCGTCGGTAGAGTCGTCCGAAAAGTCAAAAGAGACCGTGACGCCCGCAGCCTTCAACTTGGGCAGCTCGCGCTCGGTAAAGCAATAGTTTCCCGAATGAACCACATCGAACTGCTTCATGTACGAAAGGTCAAAGCGATCGAGGACATAGCGCGCATCGCCACGGATACCGCCCTCGTTGGAGCCGAGGAAGACACGGTCACCGTCAACGACGGTCACGCGAGCCGCTCCGTTCTCGCCGATCATCTGCTCGCACTTGTCAAGCTCGATACCTTCATCCTCGAGGCTTGCAATGACATGCTCGGCAGCGGCGTCATTGCCAAAAATGCCCATGTATGCGGAGCGTGCGGCACCGCATTTCTTGGCATAAACGGCGAAGTTCACCGCGTTGCCGCCAGGATACATGGTGTGGATATGCTCGTAGCGGTCGACGACATTGTCGCCAAATCCGAGCGCGTTAACGTTAAATGCCATGGCCTTTGCCCCTTCTAGTACTCGACAACACCCATATAGCGACGGAAATCGGGATCGTGATCAAACACCTTGCCGCGTGCAGCACGCAGCTCGCAGTTCATGGCGTAGAACAGCACCGGGTCCAGATAGGCACGAACGCTCGCCGGCACGGCTTCCATACCGTACTCCTTGGCATCGAGCACCATCAGCGTATCGGTATGCGTCTTAAGGAACGCCAGGGCGCGCTCGTCCATAGCACGGCACTCGCTGGAGCCCATCTGCAGGAAGTAAAAAACGCCATCCTGAGTAGCCTCGAAGGGACCGTGGAAGTACTCGGCGGAGTGGATGTAGCTACAGTGCTGCCACTGCATCTCCATAAGAGAGCAGATAGCGAAACCGTAGGTCTGGCTAAAGTTGGGACCGCTGCCCAGAATGTAGAAGAACTCGTGCTCCTGGCAAAGCTTGGCAAAGCGATCGCCCAGCTCGGCATTTACCTTCTCGCGTGCCGGGGGAAGAATCTTATCCATCTCGGCGATACCGGCATACATATCGGCAAGATCGGCGTAGCCCTCCTGCTGATCGAGCAGCTCGGCCGCAAGCGACAGCGAAATGCCAGCGGGGACCTCGGCCTGCGGCACGCCCTCGCCCCACGGGTAGACCCACGTGGTCCACTTGCCGGAGTCGATCTTGGATCCAGCGTTGTCGGTCTGGGCGATCACCGTAGCGCCGGCAGCAAGGGCAATCTCGCAGCCCTCGACGACCTCGGGGGTGTTGCCACTGTGGCTACAAGCGATGACCAGGGACTTCTCGCCCAGACGACGCGGACGCATGATATCGAACTCGCGAGCCGTATAGATATACGAAGTGAAGGTGGTTGCCTCGCGCTGCAGAAGCTCATGGGCCGGGATCAAATCGATCATGGAGCCACCGCAAGCAATCCAGTAGACGCTGTCGAACTTGCCTTTCTCGGCAATTGCCTCTTTGATCAGATCGTGTGCGTTCATATCCAGTTCCTTTCTTATTTGGCCCGCAATCAATGACGTTGGTTGCGTGGCCGATGGTTGTTTTAGTCAATCAGATATTTCTCGAATGCGGCCATGTTCTTGGCATCTGCCGCCGCCGGATCATCGTAGTAACGACCGTCCGTGATTTCCTGGCCCAGCATGCCGTCGAAACCATGGGCGTTGAGCGTGGCGACAAAAGCGTCCATATCGTGCTTGCCATCGCCCCACACCAGATGGCCATACGGGTCACCGTCGATAAAGTGCATCTCGTGAATTGCCCCATCACCAAAGGCGGCAAACCAGTCCTCGAGCGTCTCGCCTGCAACGCCCATCGCGGTTGTATCAACCATGGGCTGTAAGTACGGGCTCGCGACCTCGTCAATCATGCGCTTCGCATCGGAAACCGTCGTCACAAGGTTGCTCTCCTCGGGACGCAGGCTTTCCATCGTAAGCACCAGACCGTGCTCGCCGGCATACTCCGCCAGAATGGACAAGTGCTCGCGGCTGCGCTTCCAGGCTTCCTCGCGGTCCTCGTCCCAGTCGCCCCAGCCCGAGTTGATGGACATACGGTCGCACCCAAGTACCTCGGCAAGCTCAATGCCGTGCTTAAAGTACGCCAAGCTGCGCTGTTCATGCAGCGGTTTGCGTGCGCAGTACTGCCAAGGATAGACAACATTCTCGGGACACAGAGTACGATACCTAAGCCCACGGTCTGCAGCCTTTTTCGCCAGGACCTCAGCCTCAAAGTAGCCCGTGTGGTCGAGCGTCACATGCGGCTCTGCACACCACAGCTCAATGGACTCAAAGCCCAAACGCTGCTGCACATCAAGGAAGTAATCGAGCGACCACATGATGTAGTGGATATTCATGCCCGCAATCTGTTCGCGGTGCAGCGTCGGTTTGGATTCAGACATCTTATGCCTCCTTATTTCGATCGAACACGATTTGTCCGTCCGACATCGTCATGTCAACCGCAAGATCGCGTGCGTCGCGATAATCGAGGTCGAACACATCCCGATCGAGCACGCAGATATCGGCAAGCTTGCCAACCTCGAGCGTACCCAGCTCGTCTTCGCGCATCAGGTCGTACGCGCCCCCGGCAGTCCAAGCGCACAAGAGCTCGACAAGCGTCAGCGTGTTGACCTCATTCACGGGCAGTCCGTCGTCGAAGTATCCGCCGCACGCACTGTAGATTGACTCGCCCAAGCTCGGAATCAACAGCGGCAAATCCGTGCCACAGCACACTGTGCATCCGGAATCTTCCATGCCGCGGCGATTCCAGCTGTGCAAAAGTCGCGTCTCGCCAATTTGTCGACGCATCATCGACAGGCAATCCTCGCGCCGGTCCAGCGTCAGAATCTGCGGATAGACCTCGCAAATTCCACCTAACTTGCCAAACTTGACAAGATCGGTCGGGTCAGAGTTCTCGAGATCGGTAATCGCATGGCGACGAAGCATCCGTCCATGCTCGTCTCGAGGCAGCGAGGCATAGAGCGCCACGGTGCGACGAACGGCGCCATCGCCCTGGCAATGCAAGGAATATCGGAAGCCGTCAGCATCAATTGCACGCAGCTCGTTCTCAATCAGATCCCACTCTGGCTCCTCGACGACCGTCTTGCCGGCAGCGCCCGCATCGGCCGTGTCCTCATAGGGATCAATCATCTCGGCAAGCCCCGCCCATACGCCGCGATCGGTCATACGGTTGAAGCCAGAAAAACGAACGAACGGTCCCCGGAAGCGCTCTCGCGCCTCGCGGGCATATGCCAGATTTGCACCGGCACCCACCGGCTGCGACATCATAGAGACGCGAACCGTCAGCTCACCAGATTCCTCACGGCGAGCCATTTCGTCGGCAAAGCCGTAGTAGTCATCAAACGCCATCTCCTTGATGGCGGTAACGCCGCGCTCGTTAAGCATGCTCATGTAGTCCGAATACCCGGCACGCACCTCGGGCAGCGCGAGGAAATCGCTCATCATGCGCCAGATCTTCTCGGCATAGCACGCCTGGGGTGTAAAGCCGTATCGCGCACTGGCGGCAGCATTGAGAACGCAGGTCTCCGCACCCGGTGTAAAGCAGACGACAGGGATATCGCCAAAACAATCGTCAAACACAGCTGCCGTATTTGCGTTCTCGGCATCCGATGCCAACGTTTCGGGTAGGTTGTGGCCAAAAGCCGCCGCGCAATCCGGATGATCTTCTTTCCATGCACGCAAGAGCGACACGGCCTCTTTGGCATCATCGATGCCGGACAGATCAGTCCCCAACGTCCGCAGCGCCCAACCTGTATAGAAGGTATGCACATCGATCAGGCCGGGCATGACAGTGCGGTCGCCCAGGTCAACTACCTCGTCCGCCTGGGTCAAATACGAAGCTACCTCACACTTGGTGCCAACAGCCTCAATTCGATTGCCACGGACCGCTACGAAACCTTCAAACGGCAGGTCCCCCGTACCGGTAAAGACGCTCTTAGACGTCAGGACCGTCAAACGATCAGACATCACAACCACCTACACCGGAAGCATGCCAGAGATTGCCGTTACAATCACGCCAAAGACGACCATGAAAATGAAGAACTTCCAAATGGTCTTCCACCATTGGCCAAACGAAATCCTAGCCACGGCAAGACCGGCGACCGTCATGCCCGCCACGGGGCTGATGGTGTTGATGGTCTGGTTGGCAAACTGGAGCGCGGTGACGGCCGCCTCGGGATTGAGGCCCATGAGCTCGGTCAGGGGGCCCATAACGGGCATGGTGAGCGCCGCCAGGCCAGAACTCGAGGGAACCAGCAAAGAGAGCAGGCCAAGGACGATATACATAAACGTGGTGTAGACGGCGGCGGGTGCACCGGCGAGCGCGGTAGCGAGCGCCTGGAGGATGGTGTCGATGATCATGCCGCCCTCGGCGATGACCAGAATACCGCGAGCGATACCGATAACGATGGCAGCGTACGCAAAGTCGGCGAGACCCTTAACGAACTCCTCTGCGATTGTCTGCTGGTCAAGACCGCCCAGGATACCGGCAAGCAAGCCCATGCCAAGGAACACGGCGGAAATCTCATTCATGTACCAGCCCTGGGTAACAAGACCCCAGACGATAATGCCCATACCGCAAGCAAAATCGATAAGCACGAGCTTCTGACGGATAGTGAACTCTTCCTCGATGGAGGCATCGGTCACGGAAAACTCAATACGCTTGAGCTTATCGTCCTCGTACACAATGGACGACTCGGGGTTTTTCTTGACGCGCATGGCGTAGCGCATGGCCCATGCGATACCGACGGCAGTGAAGATGACCCAAGAAACGGCGCGCAGCCACAGTTGCGGATTACCCTCGATGCCAATGATGCCTTGGGCGATCAAAACATTAAACGGGTCGATGGTCGAAGCACAATATCCCAGGTTAGGACCAAGGAAGCAGATGATGAATGCCGTCATCGAGTCATAACCGATACCCATCATGATGGGAATGAAGATGGCATAGAACGGCAGGGCTTCCTCAGACATACCAAACGTAGTGCCGCAAATGGACAGCAATGTCATCGTGATGGGAATGATGAGGATGTCCTTGTTCTTGAGCTTTTTAATCACACGGCTCATGCCGGCATTCAAAGCGTTGGTCTTGGTGATGATCGCAAACGATCCGCCAATCAATAAGACGAACGCAACGACGTCGGCAGCCTCTTGGATACCCTTGGTGGGCGCTTGCAGAACCGCGAAGATATCCTGGCCCAGATTGATGGTCTCGCCGGTCTCGGAATCGGTGTAGTTCTTATCGACCTGTTCATAGGTTCCAGCAACGGCGACTTCACGCTCGCCCGCCGCTGTCGAAATCGTCTTGCGCTGATACTGACCAGAGGGAACGATCCAAGTCAGGACCGCAAAGACAACGATCAGCAAGAACATGATCGTATAGACATGCGGTAATTTGAACTTAAAACGTCTGTTTGTCTTCTTCGCCTTCGTATCTGACATAGATACCTCCAAAGAACTCGAGACTGCATCGCATCTCGCTTCAACGTTTGCACAATGCAAACGTTCTATGACGTCCCATAGATTACCAGCAGCTTTTTCCTTCATCAAGATAATTTCAAGATGATTGCCGCAACGCGGTTGAACGGTTGCGTTTGCGCCGTGAACGGTATGGAAGCGCCCGGTGAGATAATCCACCGGGCGCTTCCATACGCAATGTCCTAGATGTCAAAAACGTAGCGAGACCCAACGATCCGCTGACGACCGATGATAAACGGCCGCCGCTGCTCATCGAAAAAGAAGGCTTCCATATAAAACAAGGGTTCGCCAACGGGAACTGCCAACAGCCGAGCGACCTCGGGCGATGCGCACGCGATCTCGAGCGTGCACGGGTCGGTAAACGCGGGCGTGCGGCCCGTCCGGTTGCGCACGAACTCAAAAATGGATTGGTTAGATAGAGGTGCCGTTGATAGATAGGCGTTCTCCTCGTAAACGTATATGTTGTTCTCGAGCATGACAGGGACGCCATCGGCAGTACGCACGCGCTCAACGCAAATCAAGTCAGTTCCAACGGGAACACCAAAGAACTGTGCTTCGGTGGAATCCGCCGGCAGTATCTTTCTCGAAATGACACGCGCCCCCGGTTCCATTCCGTTAACGCGGCATGCGTCCGAAAAACTCTGAACGTCATCCTTCTGGCGAATCTTGCGCTTAAGCTTGGGGGCATTGACAAACGTGCCTTTCCCCTGCCGCTTCGTTAGATAGCCCTGCTGGACGAGCTCCTCAATAGCGCGTCGCACGGTAACGCGGCCAACTTTATAGTTCTCAGCCAATTCGAATTCGTTGGGTATCCGCGCGCCCGCCTTGTAGGCACCGGAATTGATTTCGTTTTTAATGATATCGATAACCTGTTGGTACAGCGGTATCGCTGCTTTACCGTCAGTTAGTCCTTCAGTCGGTGGCATATACCCTCTCCCAGCCCAATTAAGTCAAAAGCGGGCTTAAGGGCATTCAACAAGCCCTTAAGCCCGCATTAGCATAAAGTATGCTTGCTGCCGCACCAAAATGTCGGGTATTTACTCATCTGACCCGAAAAACGCGCAACTACCGCGCTCCTAAGAAAGCGCGAGCAGCTCCGGCAGCTGGTCGATAATCTTGTCCGCGGCATCCTGGCTAAAGCCAAAGCGCTCCTCGCGCTTGGCAATAACTGTCAGGCCGGCTCGCTTGCCGGCAGTGATGCCAGGCACCGAATCCTCAACGCAGCAGCAGCGATTCGCGGGCAGCCCCAGCAGGTCCAGCGCATGCAGGTAGATGTCGGGCTCGGGCTTGCTCTCCTTAAACTGCTCGCCGCTCACCACATACTCAAAGGCATCCGACAGCCCGCACGCATTGAGCACTTCCTCGATGCTATCCATGGGAGACGAGCTGGCAAGCGCCACGCGAACGCCACGGCGCGGCAGCTCTCGAATCGTATCCACGGCGCCTGGGTTAATCAAAGCCTGATAGTCGCGCGGACGCTTATGCGCCCACTCGTCCCAACGGGCCAACGCTTCCTCGCCAGTTAAATGCCCCTTCCCGGCGCGCTCAAACCAATCGACCAGCATACGCAGGAAGAACTGATGCGAGGTACCAACCTGCCCGTTCAACTCCTCTTGAGTCAGGTTAAGCCCAAGCTCCTTGGCAAACGCGGCAGTCTCGCCCAGGTAGTAATACTCGGTATCGACAATGACGCCGTCCATGTCAAAGATAACGGCGTCGAACGGAAATGCGGACACGGCACCCTCCCTAACAAAAGGGCGCCCGCAAGCGGACGCCCGAGCCATGCACTATCGGCGATTCTAACCCAGCAGCTTATCCAGCGCCACCGCAATGCCGTCTTCGTTATTATTGGCGGTCACCATCTGGGCCACAGCCTTGACCTCATCGACGGCGTTGCCCATGGCAACACCGGTTCCGGCCCACTCAATCATAGACTTGTCATTCTGGCCGTCGCCAAACGATACGACCTCACTGGCATCGATGCCGAGCTTGGGCAGGGCACCCTCGAGTGCGCGGGCCTTGTCGATACCGGGCGCCGTGTACTCAAAGTACCAGTCGGCCGTAAACATGCCCGAAAGCGTCTGCTTAAAGGGCGCATACATCTCCTCGTAATGCGCCTGCAGGTAGGCCGGATCGCCCGCCGTCAGCAGCTTGTCCACGGGATAAGCATCAGCGACCTCATGCAGGCTCTCCACCTCGCGAATCTTAAGATCGCACGCGTCGCGCTCATACTTGACGATATTCTTCTGCGAGCCGTCAGGCAGCGTGATCATGCAATGGTACGAGTCCTCGACGTGCAAATCGCGACCGAGCGAAATCATAGGGATCACGTCAAAATTACGCAGGTGATCAATCAGGCGATGCAATTCGTCGGCAGGCATAGCCTGATCGAACAGCACCTCGTCGGTCTGGGCATCGACGACGTGTGCGCCGTTAAAGGCCACCAGCAGACCGTCATGGTTTTGAAGGTCGAGCTCTTGCGCCAAGGCGTGCAGCCCCCATGCGGGACGGCCCGAAGCCAAAATGAGCTTAATGCCCGACTCCTGCGCCGCGAGCAGCTTCTCGCGCGTACGCGGGCTAATCACTTTCTGATCGTTGGTGAGCGTACCGTCGATATCCATCGCGATGGCTTTGATTGCCATATATGCCTCCCTGTCATTGAACAGCCTTGTCTGAGCCATCATACAGAATACCCATCGCGACTCCGTTTACAACGGGCAAAAAGTCATATTGTCTCGAACATGAACAGCGTGCCTTGATTCTCATTTTCATTGCAACAGCCTCAGGACTCAGCGCAAC
>UQKY01000028.1 GCA_900541785.1 uncultured Collinsella sp. | reverse complement strand
AAGAGTTAACTCGGGTGATTGTTACTACTGATATGGAAGTCGACGATATGAACTCACTCGTTCATTTGGCTCTGTATCTTAATGTGCTTGATGTTCAGGCTGTGGTGTATACGGCTTCGCAGTATCACTTTCTTGGCGATGGCGTCCATACGCTCGGCGAGGTGAATTCGCATTGGCGGACTAAGGGACGTCGCTCTTACGAGTGGGCTGTTGTGCCTCATGAGCCCGATCCGCTGGCCGGGGAGCTTCGTGAGTATCGTCCGTTTCCCGAGCATTGGATCGAAAGTCTCTGGAGTAATGAATATGCCCAAGCTTGGCCGCAGCTGCAGGCCAATGCTGTCGCCGCCGACGAGCCGCCGTTTCCTACGCCGGCTCAGATGATCGAGCGTACGTTTGTGGGAAATGTTGCTTTTGAGGGCGATGTGCGCGAGGAAACACCAGGTTCGCGGGTCATCGCCGACGCCATCATGGACGACGACCCGCGCACGCTTTGGCTGCTCAGCTGGGGCGGCATAAATACGATCGTTCGCGCCCTCATGAGCATTTCCGAGCGCTATCGTGATACGCCCGAGTGGCCTTCCGTGCAGCAGCGTGTCTATCAGAAGGTGCGCGTGATGGGCGTTGCCGATGGCGTGGGGCAGGACAATTCGTGGCTCGACCATGGACGCGAGCTCTTTCCCGAGCTCATCTTTTGGTGCGTGCCCTATATGTATGGCGGCTATGTCGACGCCAAGATGGCGCAGCACGATTCGCTGCCGCTGTTTCAGGCTCCCTGGCCCGAGCAAAACCTCACGCAGGGCAATGGCCCCCTTATGGCGCGCTACATGCTCTATGGCGATGGCAGGGCTTACGAAAACGAACCCGAGCGATTCCAGTTTGGCAAGCATGCCCATCTGGATTGGGGCCTAGAGGGCATGCCCGCGATGCAGTTTGAGCGCGGCGACTTTATGGCCGAAGGCGACAGCATGACCTACATTCCACTACTGCCGTTTGGCCTGCGCGGTATCGATGACCGCAACTTCGATACACTGCTCGGCCGTATGTTTCTTGATGGGCATCCCGATTCGGACGCACCCGCCGGTTTTGCCGCCATCGGCACGCCCATAGACGGCAACCCCAATCCCTACCTGCGCGCCTATCAGGAAGACTTTGCCGCCCGCGCGCAATGGTGCGCCCATGATCCGGCAGCGTGTTCGCATCCGGCACATGTTGCCGAGGTCACGGCCGACCGCAGCGCCGCAGCCGGTGAGCACGTTGCCCTTGCGGCGACCATCATCGACCCCGACGGCAAGGGCTTCGATGCACATTGGGATGTCGCCATGGACCCGTCGAGCTATGCAGGCGACCAAGATTTGTCGCTATGGCAAGAATGCACGGTGAGCACCGCTTTTATCGTGCCCGCCGACGCGCAGCCCGGTGACCGCTTTGTGCTCACCTTCACCGTGCAGACGCGCACCGAGCGCCCCTGCACCCGCTACGCCCAGGTTGCCGTGACCGTCGCATAGCGAGCGGCAGCCGCCACATTCGGCATGGAGTGTCCCCAACTGCCACTCATGTAAGTGCGTCCCCAATGAGTAGGCAGCAGATTATTGGCGCCCGGCGAGCAGCTAATGCTCGCCGGGCGCTTCGCTGACTAGTCGTTTAAGAACGTCCCCAATGACTAGTCAAAAATGGGCCATGTGTCCCAGTTGTGGAGACTCCTTGAGCCGTCTGGGTATCGTGAAAGATCGCGCGCTCGCCCATCATCAAAAGTGACACACGCTACCTGTTGATGGGAGGCAGCCATGGGCTTCTTTGACAAGATGTTCGAGAAGAAAGAGTGCGCGATTTGCGGTACCGAGCTGGGACTTTTGGGAAAGACCAAGATCAACGAAGGCTACCTGTGCAAAGAGTGCGCCGGCAAGCTCTCCCCCTACTTCCACGGCTATCGCTCCAGCACCGCGGACGATATCCGCGAGCAACTCGCCTACCGCGAGGCCAATGCCGAGCGCCTGGCCTCGTTCAACCCCACGCGCACGCTCTCTGCCGGGCGCACCAACATCATGCTCGACGAGGACGCGGGCCTGCTGATCATTACCTCGCAGAGCCGCTGGCGCGACGCCAACCCCGACATCATCGAGTTCTCGCAGGTACTCGGCTGCGATATGGATATCGACGAGCATCGCACCGAGATCTATCGCGAGACCAAAGACGGCGAGCGCGAGAGCTATAACCCGCCGCGCTACGACCTGGATTACGACTTTAACCTGACCATCCACGTCAATACGCCGTACTTTACCGAGATCAACCTGCGCGTGAACGACTCCACCATCGAGCAGCGCGGTTCCATCGAATACCGCGAGGCCAAGCGCCAGGCAACCGAGGTCCGCGACGCGCTGGTGCAGCTGCGTCAGGAAACGCGCGACAGCGTCGTGGCCGCCAAGGCCCCCAAGACCGCGGTCACCTGCCCCTTCTGCGGTGCAACCACCATTCCCGATGCCAGTGGGCGCTGCGAATACTGCGGCGGCGCCATCGGCGCATAGTCTCCGGCACGGAAAGGACCGATCATGGCCTTCGAGAGTGTCAACTATCAGTGCCCCGCATGTGGCGGCCCCCTTCACTTTGCCAGTGCCGAGCAAAAGCTCGTCTGCGACTACTGCGATTCGCGTTTTGAAGTCGAAGAAGTCGAGGCCCTCTATCGCGAGCGCCAGGACAAGGCCGATGCCAAAGCCGATGCCGCAGCCGCGGCCCCCAAGCCTGCTGTCGACGATGCCGTGCAGGAGCTGGCTCAAAACGCCGGCTACATCTGCTCGTCGTGCGGTGCCGAACTGATCTCGGACGGCACCGTCGCCGTCACCACCTGTCCGTACTGCGGCAACCCCGCCGTGGCACCCGGCCAGCTCTCGGGAGATTTCTCGCCCGATCTGGTGATTCCGTTTAAGCTCGGGCGCGACGATGTCATGGCCGCGCTCAAGGAACACTACAAGGGCAAGATCCTGCTGCCCAAGAGCTTTGTCACCGGCAACCATATCGACGAAGTCCAAGGCGTTTACGTGCCGTTTTGGCTCTACGGCGCGCACGTGGACGGCGAAGTGTACTTTGACGCGACCAACGAGACCGTGACCGAGGAATCCGACCGCACCGTCACGACCACCGACCACTACGACGCCTACCGTAAAGGCAATATCTCGTTTGAGCGCGTGCCCGTCGACGGATCGTCCAAGATGCCCGACGGCCACATGGACGCCATCGAGCCGTTTGACTACGACGCGCTGCGCCCGTTTTCGGTCGCGTATATGCCCGGCTACATCGCCAACCGCTACGACGAGGATTGCGAAACCTGCAAGGCGCGCGCCGAGCGTCGTATGGAAGAAAGTACGATCTCGGCCCTGCGCGAGACCGTCGTCGACGAATATGACGACGCCACGGTCGAAAGCAAGCAGCTCGACTACACCTGGGAAGACAGCGACTACGCCCTGTTTCCCGTGTGGATGCTTTCCACCTCGTGGAACGGCAAGAGTTATCTGTTTGCCATGAACGGCCAGACCGGTCGCATGGTCGGCGAGCTCCCCTGCTCCAAGCCCAAGCTCGCCATCGCCTCGGTGCTGTTCTTCGTGATCGGATTTATCCTCTCCCAGATTCTCTTTATGGGCGAGAACGCCTTCAATCCGGACTACCTCACCTTTGATATCGAGGGCATCCTCATCAACATCGTCGCGCCGCTGATCATCGTGGTCATCGCAGACGTGCTGCTGGTGGGCCAGCTCAAGACGGCCAACGAGGCCACCCACGCCGATTACTACTGTGGCGAGCTCGACCTGACCGAGAAGCACGACACCTTCAGCCACACCGAGACCACCGTTGTCATGAAGGACAACAAAGACGATTAACCATTCTGACCAATACCACCCGGCCTTTGACGAGAAAGGAAGATCACCATGGGACTCTTGAAAGCTGGATTGGGAGCTGCCGGCGGCGTCATGGCCGACCAGTGGAAGGAATTTATCTATTGCGAATCGATGCCCGCTGACGTCTTGGCCTGCAAGGGCAGCAAGCGCACCGGCGGCCGCAGCTCCAACACGCGCGGCGAGGACAACGTCATCTCAAACGGCTCGGTCATCGCCGTCAACGACGGCCAGGGCATGCTCGTGGTGCAAAACGGCAAGATCATTGAGGTCGCGCTGGAGCCTGGCGAGTTTGTCTTTGACACCGGCAGCGAGCCGAGCGTCTTTAGCGGCAACCTGGGCGACTCCATCAAGGAGACGTTCGCCAATATCGGCAGCCGCTTTACCTTTGGCGGCGACGCGGGCAAGGACCAGCGTGTCTACTTCATCAACACCAAGGAGATCATCGGCAACAAGTACGGCACCGCCTCGCCTGTGCCCTTCCGCGTGGTCGATAACAACATTGGCCTGGATGTCGACATCTCCGTTCGCTGCAACGGCGAGTATTCGTACCGCATCACCAACCCGCTGCTGTTCTACACCAACGTCTGCGGCAACGTGACCGATAGCTACACGCGCGATAAGATCGACAGCCAGCTTAAGTCCGAGCTGCTCACCGCTCTGCAACCCGCCTTTGCCAAGATCTCGGAGATGGGCATCCGCTACAGCGCCATCCCCGGCCACACCACCGAGCTCGCCCGTGCGCTCAACGAGGTCCTCTCTGCCGACTGGCGTGACCTGCGCGGCGTCGAGATTGTGAGCTTTGGCGTCAACTCCATCGCCGCCTCGCAAGAAGACGAGCAGATGATCAAGGACCTGCAGAAGGCCGCGGTCATGCGCGATCCCACCATGGCAGCCGCCAACATCGCCAGCGCCCAGAGCGATGCGATGCGGGCGGCAGCCGCCAACCCCAACGGCGCTATGGCCGGCTTTATGGGCATGGGCATGGCAGGTGGCATGGGCGGTATGAATGCCAGCCAGCTGTTCGCCGCCGGCCAGGCACAGCAGCAAGCTGCCCCACAGCCGACTCCGACACCCGCCCCCACACCGGCTCCTGCCGCTGCCCCCGCGGCCGGCACGTGGACCTGCAGTTGCGGCGCCACCAACACCGGCAAGTTCTGCCCCGAGTGTGGCAGTCCCGCACCCGCCCCGGCACCGACCAAGTGGTTCTGCCCCAACTGCGGCAGCGAAAACGGCGGCAAGTTCTGCAGCAACTGCGGAACGCCCAGGCCCTAGCCCCTCTACCTGGTAATTGGCGGGGAGGTCCGCCACCCCCGCATTTGCTTCTATGGGTTTCGTTCGATAAAGGAGGACACCATGAAGACAACGTTCAAAAAGTCCGTACTCGCATTTCTGACATGCGTCCTGGCGCTCGCCTTTGCCCTGACGGGCTGCAGCGGCGGCGGCAAAGACCCCAAGGCCAACTTCGTCGGCAGCTGGCAGTACTCGGGTGGAACCTTGGACGGCGAAGAGCTCACCGATGAGTACATGGATATGCTCAAGGAGTGGGGCCTCAACTGTATCCTGATCCTCGACGAAGACGGCACGGGCGTCCTCGACATGTTCCTTGAGGTCGCCGACCTGAAATGGGAGGCCAAGGACGCCACCACCGTAACGATTACCGCCGAAGATGAGTCGCACGACCTGAAGCTCAAGGACGACAAGCTCGTCCTCGAGGTGGATGGAGACAAGCTTATCTTTACGAAGTCCGACAAGGATCTGTCCGGTACGGTGAAGAAGGATCGCGAGGCGGCCGAGAAGGAAGAGGAGATCGATGAGGCCGTCGAAGACGACGATGTCCAGAGTGTCGAAATCTCCCCCGCCGTCACCGTCGCCGATGACGATCTGTGCACCATCACCATCACCGAGAAGTTCAAGGACGACTGGGGCGACATCGGCTTTGTCGTTAACATCACCAACAAGAGCGACAAGGACCTGACCTTCTACGCTCCTTCCGGCAAGACCAATGTCAACGGCACTATGAAGGACCCCTGGTTCTCGGCTCACCTGATGCCCGGTACCAACGCCACCGAGGAATTCACGTTCTCGAACGGCGAGCTTGACAGTCTTGACGACCTGGTCAATACGACCATCGGCATCGACGCCTATCTGACCGATTCCTACGAGGACGTCGCCTCCTACAGCGCAACCATCGCGTAACGGCATGTAACATCAGCCGTGGATTGGCGGACACATCCGCGCACGCCAGACGGGGCCGCAGGAGTTGATCCTGCGACCCCGTCGCTTTTATGCCGATACGCAACGACCGTTAGCGCTCCATGTTAGGAACGATGCTGCCCTCGGTCACCGCATGCACGGCCAGGCGCATGATGTTGTCGTAGCCGGTCTTGCTCAGGATCTCCGAGATGCGACGCTTGATGGTGCCCTCGCTCATAAACAGCTCTGCCGCAATCTCGCGACGGCTTTTGCCCTCGCAGGCAAGGCGCAAAATCGATAGCTCGACATCATCGAGAGCTGCCGTGCCCGAAAAAATGCTCTCGGGCGGCTTGGGAAACGTGCAATAGCCCGCCAGCGTAGAGCGCATCACGGCGAACAGCTCGTCGATACCGACGTTCTTGTACACAAAGCTATCGACGCCCGCCTCGCGGGCCTGATCGACAAAGGTGATCTCGGGCATGCCGGTCATGATAATGATGCGGCACTCGGGCAGCTGCTCCTTGATGCGCGCCGCCGCCACGATGCCGTTGGAATCATGCTCGGTGCATACGTCCATCAGTATCATGTCCGGGCGCTCCCTGAGCGCGACACCCAAGGCCTCGGAGGCATCGGCGATTGCGGAAACAACGGCCATATCGGGCTGGTCGCCAACGGAGCGCGCCAGGCTCTCGCGCAGGATGGCCTGGTCTTCGACTATAAGGACGCGGATCATGAGCTTCTCCTTTGGACCGTGGCGTTGGAGGCGAGCGGGATGGATACCGTAAGCGTAAAGGGTGGGGCGGCGTGGACCTCTAGGCTGCCACCCAGATCTTGCGCGACATGCCTCATACCTGGGATACCCGTTCCCTCGCGATACGATACGGGGGCCGGCGCGCCGTCATTAGAGATGGTCATGCGCGCGATGTCGCATCCGTTCGACTCCTCCTGCCACAGGTGCACATGGACCTGGTGGGCCTGCGCGTGCTTGGTGGCGTTGGTCGAGGCCTCGCGGATAATCTGCAAAAAGGCCGCCGCGACACGCGTGTCCTCGGGAAGCGACCCCTCTACATCAATCTGCACGCTCACCAGACCAAAGGCATGAATGATATCGCCAAGCTGCTCCGCCGGCTCGCTGTCGCCGCCGCTGCGTAAGTCGTCGGAGATTGTGCGCAGCAGCGGATCGATCTGCTCGAGCGATTCGTCGTCAAGGCGACCCTCCTCCAAATAGCGATGAAGGATGGACAGGCGCTGCCCGATCACGTCGTGCACGCGGGCGCGCATGCGCAGGTAGGCAGCATTGTCGGCGACCTTTTTGACCTCTTCGATCTGGGACTGGAGCTCTTGACCCGCAAGCTCAAGCAGGTGGTTGGCTTGCGTCAGGCGGTCATGAGCATGCGCGTACTCTGTCACATCAAGACCGATAATGCGCTCGAACGAACGGCCCGAAACCATAACACGATCGCACACAAATAGGCGAATCTCGGCGGGAGAGACTTCGACCACCGCACGCGCCTCACCAAAGCGGTCCAGATTAATCCGCACACGGTTCCTGCTGCTTTCGGGCATTTGCATGCTAAGTTTGCGCAGGTCGTTCCATGTGCTGCTCATGTCGCGCAGATCGGTTGGCATATGAAGTTCCACCAGGTTTTTACGCATGCAGCGGTTCATGAGCAGCGGACGGCCCCTCGGGTCTAGATACAGGATGCCCACGGGAATCACGTTTATGGTCTCGATCGTCGAGAACGTGGTGATATCCTCCTGGCGGTTACGGACGTCCATCAAGAGCGCCGCGATGGAACGGAACAGGAAGAACGCTCCCTCTGCGATAAGGACAACGGTCCACGCCGAGCCCATGGCAAAAACCACCGGCGGTGTAACGGCGACAACAAGCAGCAGCTCGACCAGCATGACGGGACGACGATAGTGCACCATAAGTACCACGCCATCGGCAAAAATCGCGGCATTGAGCCACAACGCTCCGCCCATTGCCCTGGCGCAAACGTCAAGCGGCGCCACCAGATACGAGCCAGACGACGCGAATAAGATGAGCGCCGAAATCATCAGGTGAAGCACAAGGCTCGCCTCGTAGGCGCAAATCACCTTACGGTTATAGGACGAGCGGCGCGATGCGATGAGCGGGACGTGGATCGTCTGCAGACACGCAGCCAGGGCAAAGACAACATCGAGCGCAACGATTTGGGGAAGGATGAGAGAAATTTGCATCGTCACTCACCCGCCCTCGGCATCAAGACGATCATGCGCAGCTGGCCGGGCTCGCCCTCAAAGCGGTATGCCACGTTGCGCCCTTGCAGAGCGCTTTCGAGCTCTTGCGCAGCGGGCGTCTGCGAAAGATCTTCATCATCGTTGGAAAAAAGCGTGGCACGCAGCTCGACACTGCATCGGTCATGGTCGCCCAAGTGATACATAAGCGCCGGATGGTCGGTGGTGTAGGCAAAAAACGCAAAGTCATACACGCAGTCGTACAGGGCGCTTACCGTACTGGCGTGCAACGGGCGCCGTATGGCGATAATCGAGGCGCAATCGATATCGATGGTGCGCAGGTCGCTTGCGAGCTCGTTGGCAATGAGCTGAATGCGGTCGCGATCAAAACCGCTCTCCCCGTGCTGTGCCAACGTGAGTGACCCCTTGCGCTTGCAATAGGCGACGAGCATCTTGGCGCGCTGCAGCATGCGGTAACGCTCGTGTGAAGACGCTTCGTCGGTCAACGGCGGCAGCGAGCTCAGCAGGTCGTACATCCCTTCGAGCGCGCGGGCAAGCGCTTGGTCCACGTCTTGGACCAGCAAGGTCTCGGCTTCTTGATCTGCCAAATGCGTCTTAAGGTCGTAGTCGGCGGCGAGCAGCTCGTTTTGACGCTGCAGCTCCATGCGACGATGCGCCAGCTCACGGTTAAGCTCGTTGAGCTCCGACACGTCTTGGGCAAGCAGCGCCGATCCACCCAGCAGCGGAAAGGCACGATACATTACATCGGGATCGGACGCCACGGCAAAGGCATGGGCGCGGCCGTGCTCCTGGGTCCGCAACTCCTCGCGCACGCCTACCGGCGTTGGCTTTGACACCGGCGTGGCATAGACCTCCTGCAGGTCGCGCGTTAGAACTTTGAGGTCGAGCGGTAAGGTGTCGAAGATGCCGGCGATGTCGTGATACGACGGAATGACACCGCAATCGAGACAGATTTCCATCGCCACCACGCACAGGACGCAATAGACGAGCGAAAAGTTGAGCCTCCATGCCCAGGGCACGCGCAGAGCATATGAGATGGCAAAGAAAGCGCCGCCCAGCAGCACGAGCGCCGCCGTGCCCGAGAAACGTTGGATGCGAAAGGACGAGGACCGACCAACCAGGATAAAAAAGGCCACGAAGTCAAAGGCCGTCCACACGAGGACGGCGAAATAACCCCAGCCGTACGTGTAATCGTTGCTCCAGGTGTCGCTTGTACGGTCAAAGCGAAAGACCTGCTGGTGAAAATCGTTGGTGAGCACAAATCCGATAAGCAGGATGGCCACAATCCACAGCGCAGCGCAGTAGCGGCGACCCAGGCGGTGTTGTTCCAGGCCTGCAAGGCGCAGACCACACAACTGGTAGAGCAGCGGAATGAGCGTCATGGGCACGTAGTACAGGTACCACAGCACGGTGGCATAGAACGGCGTGAACGACTTGTACTTCAGAATGACTTCGATCATCCACAGGGCGCAGATGGTGGCGACGGCAACAAGGCGGCGGCGCAACACATAGTCCAAACAGCGCAGATAGACCGATACGCCCCAAATCGAAAATACAATTGCGGCGACAAGCAACGGGAGAGAGCTCGAATGGACGAGCGCATCCACGACCTCTTTGGACACCTCACTATAGGCGGGCACGGCGTTAGAAAGTTTGAGGTCGAAGGCGAACAGCGCCGGCAAGACTGCCAAAAGTATGAGGAACAGCGCGGTGATGGCGCCGGCGATAGCAAAGACGCGGTGACGGTACACCTGATGTGTTATGCCAACAAGGAATCGCGGCATGGCGAAGAGCCTGCCGCCCCTAGGATCCGCCACGGGTGCGGATCGGGCGGCCGCGTGGCCGATATGTCGCTCGCGGGTACCCATAGTGCTTTTAGTGTACCGACAGGCAGGCTCAAAAAGCGGGCCGCATGTCCCAAAATCCGCAGACGGCAAGGCGCCCGGGGAGCACATACTCGCTGGGCGCCTTGGTTAGGAGGCTATGAGGATGAGCACGCGAAATCCACAGCGGTCAGGCCCGCCCCCTAAGGGCCTGAGGTGCTCAAGATTGGGAGCGACAAGCCCGACGAAGCGTACTTAGGCACGCGAGGAGGGTTGGAGCCCCAAGGTTGAGCGCCTCAGTGCCCTTAGGACAGGTCCTCACCATTGGAAGCAATAACCTTCTTGTACCAGTCGAAACTCTTCTTCTTGGAGCGCTTGAGGGTGCCGTTGCCTGCATCGTCGCGATCGACGTAGATAAAGCCGTAGCGCTTGGACATCTCGCCTGTGCCGGCAGACACCAGGTCGATCGGGCCCCAGGTGGTGTAGCCCAGCAGGTCAACGCCGTCCTCGGTCACCGCATCACGCATCGCGGCAATATGCTGGCGCAGGTAGTCGATACGGTAGTCATCGTTGATGGAGCCATCCTCCTCGACAACATCCTTGGCGCCCAGACCGTTCTCGACCACAAACAGCGGCTTCTGATAGCGGTCATACAGGTCGTTGAGCGTAATACGGAAGCCCAGCGGATCGATGGCCCAGCCCCACTGGCTCTCCTGCAGGTAGGGATTCTTGGCGCCGGCGAAGGCGTTGCCCTGGGTGCGCTCGACATCGGGGTTATCGGCACCGGCGGAGCAACGGGTGCTGTAATAGCTAAAGCTGATGAAATCGACGGTGTTGGCGGCCAGGATCTCGCGGTCCTCGTCCGTCATGCCCACATCGATGCCCAGACGCTCGAGCTTCTTGACGGCATAGGCCGGATAGTAGCCACGGCTCTGGACGTCGACGAAGAAATAGTTGCTCTGGTTGTCAAGCTGCGCCTGGCGCACATCGCCCGGACGGCAGCTGTAGGGGTAGTAGCTACCCGCGGCAAGCATGCAGCCGATCTTGACCTCGGGGTCGATCTCGTGGGCAATCTTGGTTGCCCAAGCGCTGGCGACGAGCTCGTTGTGGGCGGCCAGGTACTCGACGGCCTCCTTGTTCTCGCCCTCCTCAAAGACCAGTCCGGCACCCATAAACGGCAGGTGCAGGATCATATTGATCTCGTTAAAGGTAAGCCAGTACTTCACCAGACCCTTGTAGCGGGTGAAGATCGTGGTCGCGAGGTTCTTGTAGAAGTCGATGAGCTTGCGGCTGCGCCAGCCGCCGTACTCCTTGATGAGGTGAATCGGGCAGTCGAAGTGCGTGATGGTCACGAGCGGCTCGATACCGTGCTTTTGGCACTCGCGGAATACGTCCTCGTAGAAGGCCAGGCCAGCCTCGTTGGGCTCGGCCTCGTCACCGTTGGGGAAGATGCGGGTCCACGCCAGGCTCATGCGGAAGGTCTTAAAGCCCATCTCGGCAAAGAGAGCGATGTCCTCTTTGTAGTGGTGGTAGAAATCGATGCCGGTCTGCGCGGGATAGTAATAGCCGTCCTCGAAGTCGAGCATCTTACGCTGGCCGGAGACCACCGCATAGCGCTCAGGGCCGTGCGGAGCCACATCCACGTTGGCCAGGCCGCGGCCGTCCACGTTGTAGGCGCCCTCGCACTGGTTGGCAGCCGTCGCGCCGCCCCACAGGAAGTCATTACGGAAAGCCATGCATCGATCCTTTCATACGCTGCTTGTCGTGGTTTCAGTATCCCCGCAAATAGGGTCTCGCTCAACGACAGCGGCGCAGGTCGATACTTCTTTTCGCACGCGGGCGCTCGACAGCCGCCCCCATCTGACACTTTCTGATACCTGCCTGTCCAAACCACCACAAAGGGGACAGGCACCTTTGTGGTGGTTTGGGGCGGTTTGTCTAAATCTGTAACAGGTAGAGACGATTTAGCCCGCTAGATGTTACAGATCGAGACAGAAGATTCTAGTCGCAGGCGATATCGAGGTTCTTGCCGATGAGGCCTACGTAGCCGCCTTCGCCGGCGGGATATTTGACTGAATAGGAAAAAAAGGAAAAAATAGGAAAAAAAGGAAAGGAGACTCATGACTGAAACCATCTTCTCCCCCTCATTTGGAAATCGCCCGTCCTATCTGGTGGGGCGCGGGAACGTGATTTCGACATTCATCTCCGGCCTTGAGCAGGAGCCGGGCAATCGAGACCGGGCTATGCTCATGCTCGGCCAGCGAGGCAGCGGCAAAACGGTTCTGCTGTGGGAACTTGCCGATCGCGCACGCAAGCTCGGCTTTGTTGTCGCCACGCCCACCGTAGCCTCCGAGGATATGCTCGAGCGCATTGTTGAGAAGATCCAGGAAGCGGGCGAGCCCTACGCCAACAAGCATCGTCTCCCCAAACTTGCGGGCGGCAGCCTGAGCGTCTTCGGCTTCTCAGCCGGCCTTGAGTTCACGCGCGATGTGCAGGAAACCAAAAGCTTCCAGTTCAAGCTCACGCAGCTGGCGCGCAAGCTGACCGAGCAGGGACACGGCATCCTCATCCTCATCGATGAGCTCCAGGCCAATTCGCCCGAGATCAGACAGCTCGTCACCGCCTATCAAGAGCTGGTCGGCGAGGGGCTCAACGTCGCGCTCGTCATGGCGGGCCTCCCGGGAGCAGTCTCCGCGACACTCAACGACCGCGTACTGACATTTCTCAACCGCGCACGCAAGGTCACGCTCGAACCGCTTTCAGTTGGAGATGTGGATGCCTACTATCAGCGGGCTTTCGAAGAGCTCGACCTTGATATTCCAGGCAATCTTCGGCTGGACGCTGCTCGCGCAACTCAGGGCTCGCCCTACATGCTGCAGCTCATCGGCTACAACATCGCCAATCGTTGCCAGGCAGGAGAACACGTAACGCCAGAGCAAGTCGACGGAGCAATCGAAGCGTCAAAGGCCGATTTCGAAAACGATGTGTGCGAAACGACACTCGCCGCGCTATCGGACCAAGATGTTGCGTTTCTCGCCGCAATGGCCGATGACGAAGACGCCGTTTCGCGCATTTCCGATGTAGCGAAGCGCATGTCGGTCACACCCGACTATGCGCAAAAGTATCGCCGGCGCCTCATCGACGCCGGCGTAATCGAACAGGCGCGCCGCGGTTACGTGCGTTTCGCTGTTCCATATATGGCTGACTATCTGCGCAGCCAGCTCTAGACAACCACCGCAATGGGGACAGGCACCTTTGTGGTGGATTGGGCCCGGTTTGTCTCGATCTGTAACAGTTGGGCCGCCAAAACCGGGCTTGGTGTTACAGATTGAGATTTTCGGGCAGCCCTCTGCAGTTTGTCTAAATCTGTAACAGGTAGAGACGATTTAGCCCGCCAGATGTTACAGATTGAGACAGAAGATTCTAGTCCACGGCGATGTCGAGGTTCTTTCCGATGAGGCCAACGTAGCCGCCTTCGGCTGCCTTGGGGCTGTCGGCGTGGCAGAGGACCCACTTGTCGGCCTTCCAATAGCAGTAGCTGTCACCGGCGGCAGGCATGTCGGCCGCGGCCTCGGGGCGCGGACCATTGGTGCCAGCGGGCAGCGCCACCATCACCTGGAAGCCACCGTCGTCGACCATGCACGGCGTGTAGTGGAGCGTGGTGTTGAAGACTTCGACGACCGTACCCGCCGGCACGCGGAACGCCTTGACGCACGCGGTATCGAGCTTGCCGTCCTCGATCTCCCAGCGATGTGCCACGAGCAGGATAAAGTCGCGTGCACCCAGGTTGAACTCGCTCGCGCGGTGGTACTCTAGGCAATTGAGACGCGTGTTGTGGCCGTTGCACCAGCCCAGCTGGAAGGGACGGCCACCAAACATGAGAAAGCCCAGCTTATCGGCATCCTTAACGCCCTCGAGCTCCGGCGCGCTTGCTACGTACTTGCTACCCTCGGGGATGGGCGTAGCGGAAAGCGCCCCGACGAGCGGAGCGGTCAGGTTGGACGGAACGTCGTTCCACACGCGGCCATAAGATTTGAACTCGGGATCTGATACAGAGTAGATATGCATGCTCGCTCCTGTTCGTTTATGTGACAGTATGAACATTCTAGAACTATCTCGTTCCGTTTTGAGCGCCCAGCATGAAAAAGCGCCCCACAAAGAGCGGGAGCGCTTCTGGCGCAAACGCTATTCCTGCGAGGGCCTTACGCCTGCTGATAGTGCAGATGCTTCTCGTCGATATCGGCCAGGTCACGGTCGAGATAGCGGCGCGCGAGCCAGTTTGCCATGGGGAGGTTCTGGTCCAGGTAGTTGCCGCACTCCTCGGGAGCGGCACCGGGGACATCGCCCTCAAAGCCGGCGACAAACTCGAACAGCTCACGCACGAGCGGCAGAATCTCCTCGCTCGTCACCTCGCCAAACACGACGAGGTAAAAGCCCGTGCGGCAGCCCATGGGGCCAAAGTAGACGATACGGCTCGACCACTCGGCATGATTGCGGAGGAACGTCGCGCCCAGGTGCTCGATGGTGTGGCACTCGGCGGTGTTCATGACCGGCTCCTTGTTGGGCGTGGTCAGGCGCAGGTCAAAGGTGGTGACGGCGGCGCCGGTCGCCGGATCGCGGTCGATGCGGCTCACATACACGCCGGGCTCAAGCAGCAGATGGTCAACGGAAAAGCTCGCGATGCGCTCCATGGCAGATCCTCTCGATAGTCAATTTGGGACGGGGTTCTTTTAGCTGGTTCGAATGGTCGCACCAATCATACCAGTCAAAAAAGCCCCGTCCCAAATAAGCTACCCGGGACGAGGATCAATGAGTTTTTAATCCCCGTCCCAGAAAAATCACGCTAGGCGGTGTAGGCGATAGTCGCGTCGACGGCGTGGCGCCAGCCGGCGATCTTTTTGGCGCGTTCGTCGGCGGTCATGGCAGGCTCCACGATGCCGCGAGCCCCGTAGACGTCGACGACATCGCGCGTGTACATGCCCAGCGCAATGCCGCAGGCCCAGGCCGCACCCAGACCGCTCATCTCGTCGTTGCTCGCGATGCGAATGGGCGAACCAACCAAGTCGCTCTCAAACTGCATCAGGTACGCGTCGCGCGTGGGACCGCCGTCAACGCGAAGCTCAGCCAATGCCGCGCCCGAATCCTCGACCATCGCATCGATCACGTCAAAGATCTGATAGGCAATCGACTCGTCGGCGGCCTTCACGAACTCCGCGCGACCCGTGGTGCGCGTCATGCCAAAGACGCAGCCCTCGGCGTCACTCGCCCAGTGCGGCGCGCCCAAACCGGTAAACGCCGGCACAAAGTAGACGCGGCTCGCCGGATTGGCGGCGTAGCACAGATCGGTAACCTCCTCGGGGTTATTGATGAGTTCCAGATCATCGCGCAGCCACGTCTTGACGGCGCCGGCGTAGCTCACGTTGCCCTCGAGCACGTACTCGGTCACGCCGTCCATGCGCCATGCAAGCGAGCTCGAAAGCCCGTGCGAGCTGGCAACGAACTCGTCGCCGACGTTCATCATGACCGAGCTGCCGGTGCCATAGGTCGCCTTGGCCATGCCGCGGCTGTGGCAACCCTGCGCGAACAAGGCCGCATGGCTGTCGCCGAGCACGCCGTGAATGGGCACGGGTGCCGGCAAAAAGCCGTCCAGGTCCGTCGTGCCGAACAGGCCATCGGAATCGGTCACCTGCGGCAGGCAGGCCACGTCGACGCCAAAGGCCTCGCACACCGGCTCGCTCCAGCAGCCACGGCGCAGGTCAAAGAGCTGCGTGCGGCTGGCGTTAGACCAGTCGCAGCGGAACTCCGCGCCGCCCGTGAGCGTCCAGACCACCCAGGCATCGATGGTGCCCAGGCACAGCTCGCCCGCTGCCGCGGCCTCGGCAGCCGCGGGAACGTTCGCGAGGATCCAGGCCATCTTGCCCGCCGGATAGTAGGGCGAGAGTACCAGACCCGTCGTGTCGCGCACCAGGTCGGCCACACCCTCGCGCGCGGCCAGCTTGTCGCACAGCTCGCGGGCGCGGGCGCACTGCCACACCACAGCGTCGCACAGCGGCTCGCCCGTCGTGCGGTTCCAGGCAACGGTGGTCTCGCGCTGGTTGGAGATGCCGATGCCGGCGACATCGGCCGGGTCGACCCCGGTCTCCTCCACCACGGCACGCGCCACGGCCAGCACATTGGCGGCAATCTCGGCCGGATCATGGCTCACCCAGCCGGCCTCGTTGACAATCTGGCGATGCGAACGGTCGGCACGATGAATCAGATGGCCGCCCTCGTCCACCAGCAGCGCCTTGGTGCCCTGCGTGGATTGATCGATTCCGATGATGTATTTGCTCATGTACTCTCCCATTCCTTCCGCCAAATCAAAGACAGACTGACGGACAAGGAGCGAGCGGCCACCAAGTGCCGCAGATTGCCGTGAGAGAGGAGCGCCGCGTACTTTGCGTACGCAAGCGACGGTTTGAACGGCAAGGTGCGGTGCTTGGCGGCCGCGCAGCGTCTGTGTCTACTAGTTGCCGAGGAACTCGGCGACCGTCTTGGCGATTCCGGCGCCCGTCAGGCCGTAGTGCGCAAAGACCTCGGGGCTCGTGCCGGTGATGACCGGCGCGTCGGGCAGGGAGAGGCACTTGACCGGACGCGGGCAATGCTCGCCCACCACCTGCGCGACCATAGAGCCCAAGCCGCCGAAGGGGCTGTGCTCCTCGACGGTCACGACGGCGCGCGTGGCACCGGCGGCCTCAATCACGGCCTCGGCGTCGAGCGGCTTGACGCAGTACATGTCGAGCACCGTTGCCGAGATGCCCTGCTCAGCCAGCAGGTCGGCGGCGTCCACGGCGTGGCGGACCATCTCACCGGTGGCGACAAGCGTCACATCGGCGCCGCGGCGCACCCAGGTGGCGCGGTCCATCTGGAACGGGCACTCATCCTCGGTGTACACGTCCTCGACCGGGTTGCGCCCCACGCGGATGTAGGCCGGCTTGTTATCGGCCACCAGGGCGCGCACGAGCTCGGCGGTCTGGAAGCGGTCGCTCGGCAGATACACGCGCATGTTGGGAATCGCGCTCATGGCGGCGATATCCTGCGCGGAGTGATGGCTCATGCCCAAGGCGCCGTAGGACACGCCGCCTGAGATGCCGATGAGCTTGACGTTGGTGTTGGAGTACGAGACGTCGACCTTGCACTGCTCATACGAGCGCGTGGTCACAAAGGACGCCGGCGAAGCGGCCCAGGCTTTCTTGCCGCACGAAGCCATACCGGCAGCGATGCTCACCAGGTCCTGCTCGGCGATGCCGACCTCAACGGACTGCTGGGGATACTGATCGAAGAACGGCGTGAGCGACGCGGAGCCGCGGGAGTCGGAGCACAGGACGACGATATCCTTATCGGTCTTCGCGGCCTCGAGCAGCGTGTCGCAGATAACCTTGCGATTGGCGATCTTGTTAGCCATTGATGGCCTCCTTATGGGCAGCGAAATCGGCGATGATCTGGGCATATTCCTCATCATTGGGCAGGTGATGATGCCAGGCGGCCTTGTCCTCCATAACGGGCGAGCCATAGCCCTTCACCGTGTTGAGGATGATGACCGTGGGCTTGCCGCAGGTCTCGGCAGCAAGCGTCAGCGCAGCGTCAATAGCCTGGACGTCGTTGCCCGGAATGGACAGCACGTTCCACCCAAAGGCAGCCCAGCGCTCCTCCTGGCTGTCCTGCTTCATGACGTCCTCGGTGCTGCCGCTGATCTGCAGGCGGTTGCGATCCACGAGCGCGCACAGGTTATCGAGCTGGTAGTTGCCACCGCTCATGGCGCCCTCCCAGACCGAGCCCTCGGCAAGCTCGCCATCGCCCATGATGGTGTAGACGCGGTAGTCGCGACCGTCCATCTTGCCGGCGAGCGCCATGCCCACGGCCACGGGCAGGCCGTGACCCAGCGAGCCCGAGTTCATCTCGATGCCCTTGAGCTTGTTGTTGGGATGGCCGATGTAGGGGCTGCCGAACTTGGAGAAGCGAGCCTTGACGTCGTCGAGATCAAGATAGCCCTCGTGGCAGAGCACCGCGTAGTAGGCCTCCATGGCGTGGCCCTTGGAGAGCACGAAGCGATCGCGGTTGGGATCGTCGACGGTCTCGGGCGAAATGTTGAGGTGGTTGGCGTAGAGGGTCATGAGGGCGTCGATCACCGACATGTCGCCGCCGATGTGGCCGCCGGCGCCAGCCATGATGATATCGACGCAATCGCGGCGAAGGTCCCAACGCAGGGACTCAAGCTCTTCGATAGTTGCCACGAAAAACTCCTTTCAGGAAATTCCAAAGTCAAAGCCACCGCGTTTCCACAGTGCCCAAGATTGCGGCGAAAGAGGAGCGCCGCGTACTTTGGTACGCAAGCGACGGCTTGAACCGCAAGGTTGGGTGCTGTGGTAGCGCGCCGGCTCGTTGCTACAAAGTAGGCACGACCCTACTCACCGCGCAGGTAAGCTTTAACGTCCTGCTCAATAGGGTCGTATAGGTCGGGCTGGATGCCGATGTACTTGCACGCCTCGTAGAGCACCGGCACCACGTTGGCGTGAATAGCGACGCAGTGGTGGATGTAGGGACCCTCGACGATCTTGGCCTCGAGGCGCTTGAGGTTCTCGACCTCGACCCACAGGTAGGTGCCCATGCCGGCCGGGCCGTCGATGCCGCGGGCGTTGCCCAGCAGCAGCGAGTACTCGCCGTTGTCGCCGTCAAAGCGGGCAAGGGTGAGGTCACCGTGCTTGGCCTCGGCCGTCAGCGCACCGGGGTGATCGAATGCCAGCGGGTAGGTGAGTTTGGGCTTGACGGCCGCGCAGCTGCAGGGCCAGGGGCCGCAGTGCTGCAGCAGCTCGCCGTTCTCGTTATCGGGATGGCGCACGGTCCAGTCGGCGAACATGCCGCGGTGACGGCCAAGATCGGCTGCCTCGACCATGAGCGCGGTGATGGCGCCGTGGATGTCGGTTTCGCAGACGATAGGGATACCCATCTCGTTGAGGATGGCGTTGGCGGCGCAGGGCATAATGCCCAGCTCGTCCTGAAGGGCGTTCCAGCACTGAATGGCACCGGCGTTGCAGCCGTACTTCTCGACCAGGCGCTTCATGGCGATGGCAAGACCGGCGACCGCGGGAACCTTGTCCTCGGGGATGCAGATCTCAAAGCTGTCGGCGATGTGGGCAAGCATGGCGGTCATGGCCTGCTCGTCGGCCTGAGCGTCGCGCACGGCCTGGACAAGCTCGGTCATGGGAATGGGCGAAAGCTGGATGTTGAACTTCTCGAGCAGCTCGCCCTCGTTGCACATGGTCGACCAGAAGTCGAACGGACGGGTGGCCATCTGCAGGATGCGGGTGTGCTTGAAGGTCTTGACCACGTTGCACACGGCCAGGAAGTCCCAGACGCCGCGCTCGAACTCGGGGTCGGTCAGACGGCAGTTGGTCATGTAGGTAAAGGGCACCTGGAAGCGGCGCAGGACCTTGCCGGTGGCGAACAGGCCGCACTGGCTATCGCGCAGACGGGTGCCGTCGGGCTCGGGGCGCTCGTCGCGCGGGCCCCACAGTAGCACGGGCAGGCCGAGCTCGCGGGCAAGGCGAGCGCAAACGTACTCGGTGCCAAAGTTGGCATGGCACAGCATGATGCCATCGACGCCCTCGGCGCGGAACTTCTTGACGATAGGCTCGATATGGCTGTCGTCGAACAGCAGGCCCTCGTCATTGATGTCATCGATATCCACGATGTCGACGCCAATCTCGCGCAGGCGATCAGCCGTCAGACCGCGATACTTGATTGCGTCCGGCGCGCTAAAGATACTGCGGCGCGTGGGCACAAAGCCGAGCTTGATCTTGTCCATGTACGTCCTCCCCTAATCACATGTTCAGTAAACAGGCGTGTGTTTCGTTTTGTTCCGTTTACTAAATGTTTTACTCTTCTGTTTAGAAGTTTAGCGCGAAATACCTGTAGACGGTAGAGAAATCAGCCTAAACGGTATGTAAACAATCTGAACATACAAGGGCAACAAAAAGAGGGCCCCGAAGGACCCCCTCTTGGTAGCGTTATGTATGGTTGCCTTTGGCGGACTTTTCCGCTCTGAGGCCTGGCGCCGTTCCGCCTAGATTTCACGCACGCTCTGGCGCTCGACAAAATAGGTCGACACGGCCGTCTTGCAGGTATAGCTCTTGGGATTGCGGATGTTGCCCACCAGACGGCGCACCGCGATCTCGCCCACCTCGTGCTTGGGAACGTGCACCGTGGTGAGCGGCGGGTTGGAGAAGGCGCCCAAAGACAGGTCGTCAAAGCCGATGATCGAAACATCCTCGGGCACGCGAATACCGTGCTCGTTGAGCGCGCGCATGGCGCCTACGGCGAGCACGTCGTTCTCGGCAAAGAAAGCCGTCGGCAGGTCGTCGCGTGAGACGCTGTCGAGCCACGCGCCCATGTCGCGATAGGCACCCTCGAGCGTGGTGCCCAGCGTGACGCGCCACGTCGGATTGGCCTCGAGGCCCGCATCCTCAAGCGCTTGGCGATAGCCGCGCTCGCGGTCCTTAAAGTTGCGGATGCGAAGGTCGCCTGCCAGATAGCCGATTTGCTTGTGACCTTTCTCGATAAGGTAGTCCACGGCACGCAGCACCGAATCGGTGTTGGCAATGACTACGGCATCGAAGTACTGACGATCGCTCCAGCCATCGAGCACGATCAGGTGGGCGGCAGCGTTGGCAAACAAGGCGTAGTCTTCCTCGCCTAGCTCGGTGCCCATCAGCACGATAGCGGCGGCCGGATCGGCAATCAGACCCTCAACCTGCGGGCGCACGGCGTCCAGGTCGCTAAAGTCGAGCGAGACAAAGCTCGTGCTCATGCCGTGGCGACGCGCCTGACGCTCCACGCCCTCGATGACCGCAGGATGGAAGGTGCTCTCGTCCAGGATGGCGCCCGTCTTGCGCGCAAGCACGAACTGGATGCTCTCGAGCTGCGTCGACTGCTGGTAGCCGAGCGATTGTGCGCACTCCAGGATGACCTTGGCGGTCTCCTCGCTCACGCTGCGCTTACGGTTGAGCGCGTTGGACACGGTCGCAGGCGAAAAACCGGTGATGCGGCTGATCTCGCGAACACTTGCTTTGGCCATTGTTCTCCCTAGTAACGGCCGTGGCGGAGCATCGTGGCCTGACCGCCCCGTGACTCGACAACTAAACGACCGCAAATTCAATCTAAACAGAGTAGTAAATGTTTATGAGCTAGTTTACCCTGTTGTCAAGCGAAGTGGCACGACTATTCCCCCAACGGGCACATTTACTCGGTAGCTAAAAAAGCCCCGTCCCAAATTGACTACATGGGGCGGGGCGTGAAAAACATTTAGCCCAGGACGCGGGCCATGCGCGTCTTGAACTCGGACAGGAAGCGCGGGGCGTCGACGGTCAGCGCCACGAGTGCGCCCTTGTCGGGGTCGGCCACACGACGCTCATCGCAGATGGTGCGGCCGCGATACTCGCCCAGCAGATCAACACGCAGATTGCAGCCGAGCGCACCCACGAGCGTGGGGTCGATCGCCACGGCAACGGCCAGCGGATCGTGCAGCGCACAACCACCCAGGTAGGGGGCGTTCATCTCGTACGAACCGATGTAGTGCTCGACCATGCTCGCAAACGCACAGCCCGCCATGGTGCCCGAACCCGTCCAGCCGGCAATGTCGCGACGCGTGAGCACCACGCGATGCGTCACATCCAGACCCACCATAGTGAGCTTGCGGCCCGAACGCAGCACGGCATCGGCCGCCTCGGGATCGCTTGCCATGTTGGCCTCGGCGCCCGCGCTCACGTTTCCGGGCACGGTAAGCGCACCGCCCATCACGACCACGCGACCGATAGACATCATCGCCGCCGCATCGCGCTCCAAGGCAAGTGCCAGGTTGGAGAGCGGACCGGTCGCCACGTAGATTAGATCGGGGCCATAGGTGCGCGCGGCATCAATCAGATAATCGACTGCCGCGTTACCGTCGGCCGACGTCGCCCCCACCGGCTCGTACGGCGACGCGGGCACGCTCGCCCCGCCAATGCCGTTCTTGCCGTGGATGAGCGTGGTGGACGCCGGCGGTGTATAGGGCTCAGTCGCCTTAATGGGACGATCGGCGCCCAGGTACACCGGAACCTCGGGGCGACCCAGCAAATCGAGCACCGCCAGGCAGTTGTGCGCCGATTGCTCAACGCGCACGTTGCCAAAGCACGTGGTGATGCCCACCAGCTCCACCTCGGGGCTCGCAATGGCATAGGCAAGCGCCATCGCATCGTCCACACCCATATCCAGATCAAGGATCAGCTTCTTGGTTGCCATTGTTCTACTCCGCTTCTCCGTCTTGTACTAAATCGTCTAAATCAAACACGCGCTCAACTTCGGCTCGCGTGGGAATCGACTGCTGAGCGCCCAGGCGCGACACCGTCACTGCCGAGGCGCGAGCACCCGTGGCCATGCACTCAAAGAGCGGCAAGCCCTCTAGGCGAGCTGCTGCCAACGCACCGATAAACGTATCGCCCGCGGCCGTGGTATCGACTACCGTGCTCGAAAGCGCCGGCATGCGCAGCAGCTCACCACCATCGCCGAGCGTAACCGAGCCGGCGCCGCCCAACGTGATGACCGCAGCTCCGGCACCCTTGGCGAGCAGGGCATTGAGCGCCGCGATGCAGCTCGCATCATCCGCGGGCAAGATGCCCGTCAGCACCTGGCATTCGGTCTCGTTGGGACAGACCAGGTCGACCGCAGGCCAGGCCTCCGCAGGCAACTCACAGGCAGGCGCTGGATTAAAAACCGCATAGAACCCCAGCTCGTGAGCGCAAACAAGTGCCTCGGCCGTCGCTGCAAGGTCACATTCGCCCTGGGCGATAAAGACGCTTCCGGCAGCCGGGGCAATATCGCTGGCGTCGCCGTCGAGCTCATCGGCCACCAGACAACGCAGGGCGCAGGCCACATCCTCGCCCGCAAGCGCGTGGTTGGCGCCCGGCGACAGCACGATGCGGTTGTCGCTCTCGCAGCGAATGATAGTCGCGGTACCGGTCTCCACGTCATCGCGACGCGCCACAAACTCAACGCCCACGCCGGCATCCTGAAGCCCCGCCACGAGCGCATCGCCAAACGCATCGCACCCGACCGCGCCAATCATGCACGTGCGCGCACCCATGCGCGCGGCGGCGACGGCCTGGTTAGCGCCCTTGCCACCGGCGTTGGTGATAAAACCACTGCCACCGACGGTCTCGCCCGCGCGCGGCATGCGCTCGCACGCCACCGAAAGGTCCATGTTCATGCTGCCGAACACCGCAACAATGCCGTTGTCTGCCATGGAAACCTCCTCGTCTGCGGGCCTTGCACCCACCGTCGACCGTCGATTGCGCGCCTTCGCACCTCTATAACTTTAGTTCACTTTGATGTGAACGCGCCCTTGAGGTTGCGCCAGCAGCAAGCATTCACAGGAGCAGGCAGCTACAATGAATATGTGCTGATTATTCTCGTCATTGGATGATGTTTTATGGAACAATTCCCACAATCGAGCCCGCGCGGCCCGCGCCGCGCGCCCGATAACCAGGCGCCGCACGAACGCCCGCGCGCCGACCGCCGCACTGGCGAGTCGCGACGCGGCCCGGTCCCGCATCGAACGCCCACCAACAAGGACGCCCGCACCAACAGCGCCGCAAAAGAACAGGCACCCGCTCGCCCCAAGTCCCGCTACATTCCTGCGCTCGACGGTCTGCGTACGCTCGCCGTCGTCGCGGTGGTGCTCTATCACCTTAACCTCACGTGGGCTCAGGGCGGCCTGCTCGGCGTCACGATCTTCTTTGTGCTTTCGGGCTATCTGATCACGCGCTTGCTGCTCAACGAAGTCGTTAAGACCGGCCGCATCGACCTTAAGAGCTTCTGGATCCGCCGCATCCGTCGCCTGGTCCCCGCCGTGGTAACGGTAGTGTTCGTGACCTGCGCGCTGTGCACCATCTTTAACCACGTGATGCTCACCAAGATGCGTCCCGACATCCTGCCGTCGCTGCTGTTCTTCAACAACTGGTGGCAGATTGCCCAAAACGTCTCGTACTTCAATGCCCTGGGCGACCCCTCGCCGCTCACGCACTTCTGGTCGCTAGCCATCGAGGAACAGTTCTACCTGATTTGGCCGCCACTACTGTTTGCCATGGTATCCATGCATGTGAGCAAGCCCAACACGCGCCGCGTGGTTCTGGGCCTTGCCGCGGTATCTGCCCTCGCCATGATGGTGCTTTACAACCCTGCCGCCGACCCCAGCCGCGTGTACTACGGCACCGACACCCGCGTGTTCTCGCTGCTACTGGGTGCCTGGATGGCCTTTATCCCCGATCGCGACCTGGCGCCGGTGCGTCTCGCACATCGTTTGGGGCTCAATCGCCTGGCTGGCGCCGCCAAGCACGGCAAGAACGCCGTGGGCAAACCTGGCGAGAAGGCCGACGAATCAGCCAAGACCGCCCCGGCACAGCCGAGCACCCTCGTGCGCTTTTGGTCCTCGCCCGCATCCATCGATGTGTTGGGCGTCGTAGGTCTGGTTGGCCTTGCCGCCATGGTCGCGCTCACCAACGGCTACACCGCGTTCCAGTATCGCGGCGGCACGCTGTTATGCTCCATCCTCACGCTCATGGTCATCGCGGCTTGTGTGCAGCCCCAGGGAATGGTTGCCCGCGCGCTGTCCGCCGAGCCGCTCGTGTGGGTTGGCAAGCGCTCGTACAGCATCTACCTGTGGCACTATCCGCTGCTGCTGCTCATGAACCCGGTCGCCAACATCAACGATACGCCCTGGTGGCAGTACATTTTGCAGGTGCTGCTGGTGGTCGCCGTAGCCGAGTGCTCCTATCGCTTTATCGAAACGCCGTTTAGGAAGGGCGCCTTCGGCCGCACCGTCGCCGAATTCCGCGATGGCACCACCACGCCCGCCAACTGGGTGCGCGCGCACGTCCCTGTCTGCGCAGCCTGCGCCGTCGTGTTAGTCGTTGCGCTGGGCGGCCTGATCTTTGTGCCCGAGACGTCTGCGCTGAGCGGCGAGGGCGCCGAAGTTCTGAACAAGGAAGCCAAAAACACCGCGCCCACCGACCAGCAGGCGGCCGACGACACCGACAGGGACAACGACGGCTTCCCCGATGGCTCCTACGACCTGTTGATGATCGGTGACTCCGTGTCGCTGCGCGCCGTTGATTCCTTTGACGGCGTGTTCCCACACAGCCATATCGATGCCGAAAAGGGCCGCCAGTTTGATGCGGGCCGCGCGACATTTGAGGGCTATATCCAGCAGAACCTTGCCGGCAAGATCGTGGTCTTTGCCCTGGGCACCAACGGTTTGGTAACGGACGCCCAGGTCGACGCAATCATGGCCGACGCCGGCGAGCAGCGTATTGTCGTGTTTGTAAACACGCGTAGCCCGCAGCCGTGGGTCGGGTCCACGAACCAGGCCATCGCCAACGCCGCAACGCGCTACAAGAATGTACGCGTTATCGACTGGTACGGGTACAGCGCCAACCGCAACGACCTGTTTGACGGCGACGGCACGCACCTGTCGGCCACCGGCGTGGCCGAGTACCTCAATCTCATCCACGATGCGGTCAAGAAGGACCTGCCCGTGCACCCCGAGGACCACGTCAACGATCCGCAGCCGGCAGCCGTCAAGTCTGCCACCGATGCGCTCGTCAGTGCCCTCGCCTACAAGCCACACAAGCTGGGCACCGACAAGTAACGCACAGCCAAATCTGCTTACATCCGCAGGGGGCGTCGGCCACGGCCGACGCCCCCTGCGGCAGTTAGGGACACTCCTTTTGCACCGGCACCTAGGGATACTCCTGGCGCAGCCAATGAAGACCTCTACGGATGAATTCCAAGCCGCTCCGGGCATCGTTTCCGCGCCTCGCGCCTGCTCCAAACAATCAAAACAAGCCCTTTTCGCCGCAACCCCGGTAGCGCACAGAGATGTGGTGTAAGAGGCGGGGCATGCCCCGCCTCCGCCCTTT
>UQKY01000027.1 GCA_900541785.1 uncultured Collinsella sp. | reverse complement strand
AAAAACAGACTGTATCGTTGAATAAGCCTCCGTTGAAATATCAATTTCAGTTACGATTGCTCCCAACTTTTTGAATAATTTTCGAGCCGAGCCGACATAACCGGTGTAGCCTTCACGCAGCGAAGCTGTTGGAATAAATGCGACTTTTTTATTTTCAATTTCTTCCTTTATCAGACTTCCTACACTTGAAAAGTGCGAACATAAAAACAGTTTCATCAATATTCTCCTTTATATATAAATTCTTATTTGTTGAACTAAGCCGTGTATACCATACGTTCCAATGAAAGAACGCCCTGATATAGCGTAATTTGCTGTTTTCCTGCGTATGTGCGTACACACTCCACAGGAATTCTAAGGGTCCTGCCCCCTTAGCACACGGACTTTGGAACAAAGTCTAGTGTGTTACGCCTTGCCAGAGGTGAACGGGCTCCCGGTACGCACGTACGCAGCAATTGCCATCAATGCGCCATATAAGTGGCGATCAAGTTCGTATAAAGCGACCTTGGTTCCGCAAAACAAAAGGCAGGATGCCATCACCACGATGATACCCTGCCTTTGTTCGTTCCTGTTTACCGTTCCGAGTAGTCCTTCCGCAGAATTTCCGATAAAAAACGTACCCGAACCCTTTCTCGTAAAGAACCGGGTTCGAGTACGAACTGAATGGTGGAGCAATAAAAAACCACCACAAAGGTGCCTGTCCCCTTTGTGGTGGATTTGGGTTAGGCCTAGAGCGCGTGGCCGTAGGCGTTGGCGGCCTTGATGGCGGCGGCGAACTTCTCGTCGGTGAAGGGCTCAGGGTTTCCCTGCTTCCACTCGTTGGTGGCGTGCGCGTACTCGCACAGGGCCGGGATGTCGGCCACGGAAAGCCCGACCTGCTCAAGCGTCACGGGCAGGCCCATCTGCTTGTTAAAGGCCGCGTAGCGCTCAAGGTTCTCGGTATCGCCCGTATAGGCGAACAGCACGAGCACGCCCAGGCTCACGACCTCGCCGTGCAGGTAGGTGCCCTCGCGCGGAATGCTGCATGTGGCGTTGTAGAACGCGTGCGCCACGCTCGAGTTGTAGTAGTAATCGTTCTGGTTGGTCAGGTTCGAGACATAGCCCGTATTGATCACGATATCGAGTGCGATTTGCTTGACGGCCTCGCTCGACAGGTCCTGGCGCACGTCCTCAAGACCCTGGACGCCATAGGTAAACAGCGGCTCGGAGCAGGTGTGGGCAAGCGCCAGGCCAAGACCGGCGGTGTGCTCCAAATTACCGGCGCTCGTGGCGTACTCGACCTCGGGCTGCTTAGACAGGGCATCGCCTACGCCGGCCCAGAAATACTCTGCCGGTGCCTCGGCGATGATCTTGGGGTTGATGAAGATGTGCGCCGGTCGGTTGGGGTACGAATAGCCCTCGAGCGAGCCGTCGTCGTTGTACACGACGGCAATGGCGGTCGCGGCGGAGCAGTTGGAACAGATCGTCGGGACCGTAAAGACGATCTTCTTGAGCTCGATAGCTGCCGTCTTGACGGTGTCGAGTGCCTTGCCGCCGCCGCATGCGATAAGCACGTCAGCTTCCTGGCAGGCAGGGGAGTTTACGACCTTGGCGATATTTGCGCGCGTACTGTTGGTGCCGTAGACGCGCGTCTCCAGAATTTCGACGTCGGTACCCGCTAGCGCAGCTTCGATACCGGGAAGTGCTGCGGCCAGGGCTCGCTTGCCGCCGATGATGGCGACCTTGGTCGCTCCGTACTCTGCCAGTGCGGCGGGCAACTCGGTAAAACAATCCTCGCCAACGGTGTAGTCGCTCATTCCAATCGTGCGCATAGCAACCTTCTTTCGTTCGATAAAGTGCTTTCAGGTATTTTGCTCCAAGAGAAGGTCCACAGCCGCGAGAAATTTCGAACGTATAAAACCAGTGTTGAGGGTTTTTCGCCGGCGCTGAACGTGCTAGCATACTCCACATAAGCGTTGATGGGGACGAGTAGTCGGCCGTCCGCATGCCACAGAGAGCGGGGAGCGCTGAGAACCCGTGCATGCGACCGATGAAAATCACCCCGGAGCTGCGATCCCAACGGACATGCCGCACAGGTTCGTCTTAGTAGACATCGCCGAGATGGTCGTCGATACAGACCAGCCGAGTAACGGATGCGAGCGCGCGAATACGCGGGCGAGGGCATCTAAGCTGGGTGGTTAAGCGAAGGGCTTTTACGGGCAGACTGCCTGTTTTGTGGCGCTTCGTCCCAGCTTGTAGGGACGGGCGCTTTTTTGGTGCCCAGAGGGCGTGCGCGCCCACGACATGAAAGGGGTACCGTGGCAAACGAGTACAAGCAGACGATGAATCTGCCCAAAACCGGATTTCCCATGCGTGCCGGTCTTTCCAAGTCCGAGCCCAAGCGACTCAAGGACTGGCAGGACAACAAGGTCTACGAGCAAGTTCTAAAGAAGAACGAGGGTCACAAGAAGTTCGTGCTGCACGACGGCCCTCCGTACGCCAACGGCCCGATCCACATCGGCCATGCCATGAACAAGATCTCCAAGGACATGATCAACCGTTACTGGATGATGCAGGGCTATGAGGTTCCCTATGTTCCCGGTTGGGACTGCCACGGTCAGCCGATCGAACATAAGGTCGAGGAGAAGCTCGGCACCGAGAAGTTCAACCAGACCTCCACGGCTAAGATCCGCGAGCTTTGCAACAAGTTCGCTGTCGAGAACATCGAGCTCCAGAAGGCTGGCTTCCGTCGCCTTGGCGTGCTTGGCGACTGGGACAACCCGTATCTGACGCTCTATCACCAGCATGACGCCGCCGACATTGAGGTCTTCAAGGCCATGTTCGACAGGGGCATGATCTATCGCGGCCACAAGCCCGTCCACTGGTGCAAGCACTGCCACACCGCGCTGGCCGAGGCTGAGATCGAGTACTCCGACGAGACGAGCCCGTCCATCTTCGTGCGCTTCGAGATGACTTCCAAGCCCGCCGGTCTCGAGAACTTCGACGGCCCGGTCGACTTTATCATCTGGACGACCACGCCGTGGACCATCCCCTCCGACCAGGCAGTTTCCCTCAAGCCCGGCGCCGCCTACGTCGCCGTTGAGCACGACGGCCGCGCCGAGGTCATGCTCGAGGACCTGGCTCCTAAGTGCTGCGAGGAGTTTGGCTGGGAGTACACTCCGGTTATGGTCGACGGCAAGCCCTATGTGGTTCCCGCCGAGACCTTCCACCACATCCACTACAAGCAGCCGATCTTCGACGGTGTCGAGGGCGTGGCGCTGCTGGCCGATTACGTCGGTGTCGATGACGGTACCGGTATTGTCCACAACTCGCCCGGCCACGGCGTCGACGACTACTTTGCCTGCCTCAAGGAGGGCATCACCGACATCTGCATGCCGGTCGATGACGACGGCAAGTTCTACACCGGCGAGGAGTTTGGCACCGGTGGCCCCTTCAGCGGTATGGACACCGATGAGGCCAACCCGCACATCATCGAGTTCCTGCGCGAGCGCGGTACCCTAGTCCTCGAGAAGAAGATCACGCACAGCTATCCGCACTGCTGGCGTTGCAAGCACCCGGTGCTCTTCCGTGCTACCGACCAGTGGTTTGTCTCGATGGACAAGACCGGTTTGCGCGAGCAGGCTGGCAAAGAGGTCCGCGAGAACGTCAAGTGGTATCCGGCCCACGCGGCCAACCGCATCGGCGCCATGGTCGAGCAGCGTCCCGACTGGTGCATCAGCCGTCAGCGCAACTGGGGCGTGCCTATCCCCAGCTACACTTGCGCCGACTGCGGCGAGAAGGTCATGAACGACGCCACGCTCGACGCCGTCATCAAGCTCTTCCACGAGAAGGGCTCCGACGCCTGGTTCACCGACGCTCCCGAGAGTTACCTGGGCGAGGCGTGCGTCTGCCCCAAGTGCGGTGGCCATCACCTCAAGGCCGATAAGGACATCCTCGACGTGTGGTGGGATTCCGGCGTCTCCTGGAAGGCCGTCTGCGAGTACCGTCCCGAGCTGGAGTATCCGGCGGACGTGTATCTCGAGGGTTCCGACCAGCACCGCGGCTGGTTCCAGAGCTCGTTGCTCACCTCGGTGGGCGCCAACGGCCACGCTCCGTACAAGGCGGTCGTCTCGCAGGGCTTCACCCTCGACGGCCAGGGCCGCAAGATGTCCAAGTCGCTCGGTAACGTCATCGACCCCAACAAGGTCTGCGACGAGATGGGCGCCGACATCATCCGCCTGTGGGTCGCCTCGGTCGACACCAGCTCCGACGTGTCTATCGACCACGAGATCCTCGCTCGTACGTCCGATGCCTACCGTCGTTTCCGCAACACGCTGCGCTTCCTGCTCTCCGAGCTCGAGGGCCAGTTTGAGCCCGAGACCGACGGCGTCGCCTTTGCCGACCTGCTGCCGCTCGATAAGCTCATGGTTGCCCGCCTGACCCAGGTCCAGGCCGAGGTCGACGACGCTTACGCCAGCTACGAGTTCCCGCGCGCTTACCGTGCGCTTTACGACTTCGTGGTTACCGAGCTCTCCAACGTGTACCTCGACGCCCTGAAGGACCGTCTGTACTGCGAGAAGCCCGGCTCGCTCGAGCGCCGCAGCGCTCAGACCGTGCTCGCCGAGCTCTTCTCGATGCTCATGCGCGACCTGCAGCCGATCCTGTCCTATACCGTCGACGAGGCCATGGCATATGCGCCCGCCGGCTGCGTCGATCACCAGAAGTACGCCGCGCTGCTCGATTGGTACAAGTCGCCCATCACGGTCGACGAGGCCAATGAGTTTGAGGGCGTGCTCGAGGCTTCGCTCGAGCTCCGTAGCGCCGTGACCAAGGCCCTTGAGGATGCCCGTTCTGCCGGCACCTTCACTAAGAGCCAGCAGGTCCGCGTCAAGGCGGTCGTTCCCGCCGAGATGTACGCGCTGCTGACCGGTGATAAGGCCGTCGACCTGGCCGAGTTCTACATCGTCTCCGATGTTGAGCTGACCCAGGGCGAGGAACTCTCCGTTGCCATTGAAGCTGCCGAGGGCGAGTGCTGCGACCGTTGCTGGAACTACCGCACCACCGTTGGCGAGTACAACGGCCACGCTCATATTTGCAAGCGCTGCGCGGAGGCGCTGAACTAGCCGTTGGGGACGTTCTTAAACGACTGTCAAACAAGAACGTCCCCAACGTCAACTTTTGTCACGTCCAAGCGGCATTCTGTTTTTCGGAATGCCGCTTTCGTTTTTAGCTGGTTATTTCGCTAGCGTTGGTGAATATGCTGCGCGTTTGGCGTTTGTCACTATAAGATGATTACTTGCATTAAACGGAATTCGATGTTCTTGAGGGTAGGGGATTGATTTGGGTCGTACTGGGGATATGACGCCGCCTTTGCGTTGGCGGTTGGGTGTTGCTGGTGGGGTGGCGCTGGTTGTGCTGCTTGTTGACCAGTTGACCAAGCTTGCGGTTCGTGCCGTGGGCGATGCACTGCATGTGACCGTCATCCCCGGCGTGATCGACTTCCTGTTTGTCCGCAATATCGGCGCTGCCTTTAGCATGGGCGAGGGGCATGGCATCGCGTTTGCCGTGCTGGCGCTGGCGGTCATTGTCGCTATTGCCGTGTACCTCGTTCGTGCACCCCAGCTCGCCCATCTTGAGGTTGTGGGCATGGCGATGGTTGCGGGCGGTGCTATCGGCAACGCTATCGATCGTTTGGCCTTTGGCTTCGTGACCGATTTTATTGCCACCACCTTCATCGACTTTCCCGTCTTCAATGTGGCCGATATCGGCATTACGGTCGGTGTTGTGCTGGCGCTTATCGGTTACATGTTCTTGAGTCCCGCCGCTCGCGAGGTCGATGCGACTGCTGAGCTCAATGCCCGTGATGAGGCCCGCGCTAAGCGCAAAGCCAAGCAGCGTGGGGAGCGTGCCCGCAAGATTCGCGAAAGGAATGAGCGTTAATGGCCGACATCCATATTCTTGTTGCCGACGATTGCTCTGGCCAGCGTCTCGACGCCTTTCTGGGTGCCAACGACGGCTGCCCCACGCGCTCTGCCTGCGCGCATCTGATCGAGGGCGGCGCCGTAATCGTGAACGGCGAGACCTGTCTGTCAAAAAAGTATGCCGTACGCGCCGGTGACCGCATCTCGGTCGACCTGCCCGAGCCGCACGATCCCACCGATGTGATTCCCGAGGCCATCCCGCTCGACATTCGCTATGAGGACGACTATCTCATTGTGCTCTCCAAGCAGCGCGGGCTGGTGTGCCATCCCGCCCACGGCCACGAGAGCGGCACGCTTGCGAACGCCTTGGTCTACCACTGCGGTATCGATCATCTTGGTACCGTGCAGGGTGAGGACCGCCCCGGCATCGTGCATCGCCTGGATCGCGATACCTCGGGCCTTATGCTCGCGGCAAAAGACGACGACACCCAGCGCGCGCTTCAAAATCTCATTCGCACGCGTACGCTCGACCGCCGCTATATCACGCTTGTCCACGGGCACATCGCCATGGACGAGGGCACCATCAATACCGGTATCGCCCGTTCTACGCGCGACCGCGTCAAGATGGCGGTTTCGGACGACCCCTTTGCCCGTCAGGCCATTACGACCTTTAAAGTCCTCGAGCGCTTTGATTCCACGCGCTTTGACGATGGTTATACGCTCGTTGAGTGCCATCTGTTTACCGGTCGCACGCACCAGATTCGCGTGCATATGCGTCATATCAACCACGCCTGCGTGGGCGATCCACTCTACGGCAAGTGCGATGCGCGCGCCGACCAGGGCCTGACCAGGCAGTTCCTTCATTCCTGGCGCGTGGCGTTCGACCATCCCGTGACGGGGGAGCGCATTGAGTGCCGCGACGAGTTGCCGTGGGATCTCGCTGCTGTTCTCGACGATCTGGCTCCGCGCTCGCTCGGTCGCACGGCCGTTGGAGATGAAATCGTTCCGCAGCTCGGTCTTCTCGAAGCCTAGCCAGTATTAGGTGGTTTCTTGAACTCGGTAAGCCTGCGGTAAGATATACGATTGTTTACGTTACGCGTTGCTGGGAGCCTGCATGCTCGTCTTTTTACAAACCAACACACCCATCGTGATCTTCAACCAGATTGTCGTCACGCTGCTCACGGTCTGCTTTCTGTACCAGGTGGTCTTCTTTGTCATTGGCGCTCTTCGTGGCGAGGTCGCGCCTCCCAAGGCCAAAAAACTCCATCGCTATGCCTTTTTTATCGCGGCGCATAATGAGGAGGCCGTGATCGCCAACCTCGTTCGCTCCATCAAGGACCAGGATTATCCGTCCGAGCTCATCGAGGTTTTCGTGGTCGCCGATGCCTGCACCGACAACACGGCGCAGCTCGCGCGCGAGGCCGGTGCCATTGTTTACGAGCGCAATGACCTGGCCCGCAAGGGCAAGAGCTGGGTCATGGACTTTGGCTTCGACCGCATTCTCAACGAGTATCCCGACACGTTTGAGGGCTACTTTATCTTCGATGCCGATAACGTTATCTCCCGCGATTACGTTTCCAAGATGAATGATGCCTTTGACCAGGGCTTCTATGTGGTCACGAGCTATCGCAATTCCAAGAACTTCGGCAGCTCGTGGATCTCGGCTGCTAATGCCACGTGGTATCTACGCGAGGCGCGCTTCCTCAACAACGCGCGTAATATCTGCAAGACGTCCTGCGCTGTTTCGGGTTCGGGTTACCTTATCTCGTCAAGCGTTATCGAGGGCATGCACGGTTGGCAGTTCCACACGCTGACCGAGGACATTCAGTTCACTACGTTCTGCGCTATTCACGGTATTCGCATTGGCTATGCGCCGGCGGAGTTCTTTGACGAGCAACCCGTGACGTTCAAGGCATCCTGGAAGCAGCGTATGCGCTGGACCAAGGGCTTTTACCAGGTGTTCTTTACCTACGGTAAGCATCTGGTCAAGTCGACGTTCCGCTATCATCGCTTTGCCGCCTACGACATGTTCATGACGATCGCCCCGGGTATGCTGCTATCGCTGATCTCGATGCTCGCTAATGCGACGTTCTTGATTGTGGGTGGCCTTTCGCATGGTTTCTTGGCTACCGAAGTCGAGATGCAGGCGTGCGCCGCTTCGCTCATTATGACCTTCGCCATGATGTATCAGACCTTCTTTATCCTGGCGCTGCTCACGACTATCTTTGAGTACAAGCACATTCACTGCGCGCAAAAGTGGCGTCTGGTGACTAACCTGTTTACCTTCCCGATCTTTATGTTCAGCTATATCCCCATCACGGTGGCCGCGCTGTTCCTGAAGGTCGACTGGGTGCCGACGCAGCACGCCGTCAACGTTACCCTTGACGAGGTCATGCAAGGCGCCAAATAACCACCACCAAAACCACCGCAAAGGGGACAGGCACCTTTGTGGTGGTTTTTGCTTTTGCGATGCAGCTCGAGGAGGAGTCCGATGGTCTATATCCCGTTTTGGATTTGCATCTTTGCCGGCGTGGCAATTGATGCCCGAGAGCGACGGTTTCCCAATGGGCTTGCCGGCGCATGTGCCGTGGCGGCGTTGGCGGGCGTTTGGCTTGACAGGGGCGTTAACACTGCACTTGATCATGCCGGTCTTGCGGTCATCGTCTACCTTGCCCTTGTGCTTACTGAGTCGCTCTGGCGGTGCCTTCGTCAAGCCCCGGGGATTGGCATGGGGGACGCCAAAGCACTCTTCGCGCTTTGCACGCTCGACCCTATGGGCGGCATCGTGGCATTTGCCGTTTCGCTCCTGGTCCTGGCCCTCTCCTGCCTCTTCACAAAATCACGCTCCCTGCCATTGCTCCCGTTTTTGGTGCCGATTTTTGCCATAATCGAGGTCGTGGGCTGCACTTTGTAACCGATTGCGCATCCTTCTTAAGGAGCATGCCATGGCAACTAATCAAGAAACGGCCGTCATTAAGGCGCGCATGGACCGTATTCCCTCGGCGTTGTCGCCCGAACTGGTCGAGCGCATTGTCGCCGATCGTGCTTCGGGCTATGTCAACCCGTATCGTTGCAACGACGATCAGGTCATTCGTCGTATTGATCGCGCCGCCGACAAAGGTACGCTTATGCGTCCGGCGTTTATGCGCGATACCGAAAAGATACTTCATCTTCCGGCGTACACCCGTTATGCAGGCAAAACGCAGGTCTTTAGCTTCCGTAGCAATGACGATCTGTCACGCCGCGGTTTGCACGTGCAGCTTGTCTCCCGCATTGCGCGCGATATCGGTCGCGCCCTGGGGCTCAATTGCGATTTGATCGAGGCGATTGGCCTGGGTCATGACTTGGGACACACGCCTTTCGGCCATGCCGGCGAGCGCTTCCTCAACGATATCTATCATGAGCGCACGGGGCGTTATTTTTTCCATAACGTGCAGTCGGTCCGCGTGCTCGACGCACTGTACGGCCGCAACGTGTCGTTCCAGACGCTCGACGGCGTGCTATGCCATAACGGCGAGTACGAGCAGCGTGTGTTTGAGCTCTCGGACATGAGCTCCTTTGACCAGTTTGACCAGACGGTTGAGGATTGCATTGCCACGGGCTATAGCGCAATTGGGCATCTGCGTCCCATGACGCTCGAAGGCTGTGTGGTCCGCATCTCGGATATCCTTGCCTACGTCGGTCGTGACCGTCAGGATGCGATCGCGGCGGGCCTGCTGTCACCCGACGCTTTTGATGATGGCCGGGGCGGTGCCTACAACAGCTGGATCCTTACGCACGCTTCCATCGATATCGTTGAGCACAGCTATGGTAAGCCGCGCATCGAGATGAGCGAGGACCTGTTTGAGGAAATCCGCCGAGCCAAGCGCGAGAACTACGAGAAGATCTATAGCAAGGGCGGTATCGAAGGCGATTCCGAGGTGGAGCTGCGCGAGGCCTTCGAAAAGCTCTACGACCGTTGCCTGCGGGATCTAAACAGTGGTGACGAGTCCTCTTACATCTTTAAGCACCATATTTCGCGCATTGAGCAGCAACTTTCCTACTACGATCGCACCTATGCCTGGCAGGACGACAAGGATCAAGCCGTGGTGGATTATATCGCGAGCATGACGGACGGTTATTTCTGCGAACTGACGAGCAAGCTGTTCCCGGGTCTAAAGTTTCCGCATCGTACCTATATTAACGAACGGTAGTTCGTATCCTTTCGGTATACTGGTTAGTTGAAAACGTTTTTGATTGATGCACGGGATGGCTATGGACGACCTTTTTTCTGCCTCGACGCGCGAGCGTTCCTTTAAAAATGCGCCGCTCGCGGTGCGCATGCGACCCAATTCGCTCGACGAGTACGTGGGCCAGCAAAAGGCCGTCGGTAAGGGCTCATGGTTGCGTGCCGCGATCGAGCACGACGTGCTTTCGAGCGTGATTCTGTACGGGCCTGCCGGTACGGGCAAGACGACGCTGGCCCACATTATCGCCAACCATACCAAGAGCGAGTTTGTCGAGGTCAGCGCCGTCACGGGTACCGTGAAGGACCTGCGTCGCGTGATTGATGAGGCCAAGACGCGCCTGAATACGTACGACCGCCGCACCATTCTATTCATCGATGAGATTCACCGCTTCTCTAAGTCGCAGCAGGATGCCCTGCTGCATGCAGTTGAGAACCGTACCGTCATTATGATTGGCGCTACGACGGAGAACCCGTACTTCGAGGTCAACTCGGCACTGCTCTCACGTGGTCGCGTCGTGGAGCTTGAGCATCTGAAGGATGAGGATATCGCCACGCTTATTGAACGTGCGCTTGAGGCGCCGCAGGGCTTGAACGGTAAGTTCTCGGCCGATGAGGATACGGTCAAGACCATTTGTACGCTGGCTGCGGGTGATGCACGCTCGGCCCTGACGACACTTGAGCTGGCGAGCGAGATTGCCGTTACGCGTCCCGATACCGAGGGGACGCCAGCGCCGGCGGCGGGGGAGCGCTATCCCATCACCGTGGATGACGTAAAGATTGCCAACCCGCGTCGCGGCTTTACGTATGACAAAAACGGCGACATGCACTACGACATCATCAGTGCGTTTATTAAGTCTATGCGCGGTAGCGACCCCGATGCCACGATCTATTGGCTCGCGCGCATGATCGATGCTGGGGAGGATCCTAAGTTTATCGCTCGCCGCATTATGATTCACGCTTCTGAGGATGTTGGCAACGCCGACCCGCAGGCGCTTTTGGTGGCGCATGCTGCCTTTAAATCTGCTGAAGTTATTGGCTATCCTGAATGTCGCATTAACCTTGCACAAGCTGCGCTCTATGTGTGCTTGGCGCCCAAGTCCAATGCGTGCGAGGCCTCGATCGATGCGGCGCTGGCCGATATCCATTCTAGTGGGCTTCGCGAGGTGCCCAGCTACCTGCGCGATCGCCATCGCCCGGGCAGCGATGAATACGGTGTGTATAAGTATCCGCACGATTATCCCGAAGGCTGGGTCGACCAGCGCTATTTGCCCGAAGGCTTGGAACGCGGTGCATTTTGGCAGCCTGCCGGCCGCGGTTGGGAAGAATGGCGCGTAGAGCAAAGTGAACGCGACCGCAGCGGGAATGCACCGAAGTAGCTGCTGATAATTTTGTCCCACGTTGCTGCTCATGGCATGTTCGGTCCCCTTTGGGGTACCATGGAAACCGTCTGTATATCGATTCCTTTGGGAGGCTTGTATGAGTCCCATTCAAATCGCCCTGCTGCTGCTCGCTGTTGCCGGCGTGTGGGCCATCGTTGAGCTCGCGCTTACCCTGCGCAAGACCCGCACCGTTGTCGACTCGCTCGATAAGACCGTTAACGACCTCAACAACACCATCGCCGAGGCTCAGCCTGTGGTGGCAAAACTCGACGGCGCTGTCGACGAGCTTACGCCGGCACTTGCCCAGATGGAGCCGCTGCTTAAGTCGAGCAAGACGGCAGTTGATGCCCTTACCTCCAACCTCGTAGAAGTCGAGGCGGTCGTCCGCGATATTTCCGAGGTCACCGGCAGTATGGCCGAGGCCAGCAATGCCGTGTCGAGTGTGACCGACTCCGCTGCCGGTGCCGTGCAGAAACTCTTTAACAAGGTGAAGACTCCCGCGGCCGACGCCGAGCGCAAGCTTTCCGCTGCCGAAGAAGCCGAGCAGCCGACCGAGCGTGTCCTGATTGGCGAAGCCGCGGACGATGTCGCTGCTGGTGACAATGATGCACAGAAGCCTGCTGCTAAAGCAGCCCAGTATTACACCTACACGCCCGCCGAGACCACCGAGGAGTCCTGCGATGAGTAGCGAAGCAACTTGCCCCATTACGCTGACCGTTGCCGGCGACCCGCGTCTGGCGCGCCTTGTGCGCATGACGGCGGCAAATGTTGGTGCGCTCTGCTCCATGTCCGTCGATCGCATCGAGGACATTCGTATGGCTGCCGAGGAAGCATTTATTTTCGGCTGCACGGCTGTTGATTCCGATGGCATCTCGATCAAATTCGATGTCGACGAATCTCACGTTGGCATGACCTTTACCTTTGGCGATCAGGCGACTGTCGATGAGGATGATCAGGCTGCCGTGTATGCCGAGCTCATTTTGGCTAGCGTGTGCGATTCCTACGAAAAGACTGCGGCGCCTCTGACGCTTTCCCTCGACCTCAAGGCGGATATCTAATATGACCGAACGTTCCCGGAGCGGTAAGACCGCTTGGGACAAGGAGAAAACCCGCGAGCTGTTTCGTCGCTACAAAGAAACCGGTGATCCGGACGCGCGCGAGCAGCTCGTCATGTCCCATATGAACCTGGTAAGGTTTCTTGCCAACAAATTTAAGAATCGCGGCGAGCCGCTCGACGACCTCATGCAGGTCGGCTATCTGGGTTTGCTCAAGGCTATCGACCGCTTTGACCCTGAGCGCGGGCTCGAGTTCACAACGTTTGCGACACCCACTATCCTGGGCGAGATCAAACGCCATTTCCGCGACAAGGGCTGGAGCGTGCGCGTGCCCCGTCGCTTGCAGGAGCTCTCGGCCAAGGTCAACCAGGCTACCGATAAGCTCACCAACGAGCTACAGCGCTCGCCTAAGGTTGAGGAAATCGCTGAGTACTTGGACGTGACGGTCGATGAGGTGCTGGAGGCCATGGAATCGTCTTCGGCCTATACCTCGGTGCCCATCGAGGCTCCTGGTGCGTCCGATTCCGACGATGCCCCCTCGATTCTCGATCGCTACGCCGACGACGACAATGAGCTCGACTTTACCGATGACCGCTTGGTGATCGAGGAAGCCATCCGTGATTTCTCGCCGCGCGAGCGCGAGGTTATCGAGCTGCGCTTTGTAAAGGGCATGACCCAGATCGAGATCGCCAAGAAGCTGGGTATTTCTCAGGTGCAGGTTTCGCGCCTGCTGCGCCGCACGCTTAAGAAGATTCAGGACAAGATCGACCCCGACGGAGTGATGATTCGTTCATGAGTGAGCGCCCCCAACAAACCGATCGCGTGCTGCGCGACACCCGCATTCTGACGTTGCGCATTTGGGCTGTTGTCGGCTGCATTGTCATCGCCGCTGTCATCTTTAACCTTATGGGCATGCTGGCGCCGGTTATCGAGTTTCTCGCCGTTGGTTCCATCATTGCCTTTGTGATGTCCCCGATTACCAATTGGCTCGAGCATCATGGCGTGAATCGCGGCATCGGTTCGCTTATCGCGCTAATTGTTGTTGTTGCCGTGCTCGTCGGTGTCGTTTGCATCTTGTCGCCGATTCTCTTTGGTCAGATCATGGAAGTCCTGAGCCGCCTGCCCGAGCAGCTTCGTGTTGCGGGTGGCGATCTCAACGAGATGATCTCGCATGCAAAGACGCTCAACAACACGCCGCTCAAGGAGTATTTGGACGATAATCTTTCGTCGCTGGTTGCCGTGGCATCGAGGTATGTGTCTCAGATTGCCGCCGAGCTTGGTCGTGGTGTGTTCCCACTCATCACCAATACGGCCTCGCAGCTGTTCGTTATCTTCCTTGGCCTGGTGCTTGCCTACTGGATGGCCTGCGACTACCCTCGCATGCACCACGAGATTTGCACCATCATCGGTCAGGAGAAGGAGACCTCGTACCGCTTTATGGTCGCCATCCTTTCTCGCTCTGTCGGCGGCTACATGCGCGGTATGGTCGTGACGTCCATCTGCGGTGGTTTCCTCGCCTTTATCGGTTTTATGATCATCGGCCATCCGTATGCGGCGCTCATGGCTATCTTTACCGGCATCATGCATTTGGTTCCGGTCGTCGGTCCCTGGGTGAGCGCAGCAATCGCCACGGTGCTCGGTTTCATGTTCAGCCCCATGTTGGCGTTATGGACGCTCGTCGTGACGATGGTCGCGCAAAACGTCACCGATAACGTCATTTCGCCCAAGGTCATGCAGAGCTCGGTGCAGGTGCATCCCATCATGAGCCTCACGGCGCTCGTTATTGGCTCGGCACTCATGGGCCCCATCGGCATGATTATTGCCATCCCGCTTTGTGCGGCCCTCAAGGGTATCTTCGTGTACTACTTCGAGAATGAGACCGGCCGACAGCTTGTGGCCTATGACGGCGCCGTGTTTAAGGGCACGCCGTACCGCGATGCCGATGGCAACCCGGTCGCCGCCTACGACGCGCTCGGCGACGACACCTTCATCTACGAGTCCGAGCTCATCGGCAACGAGACTGCGCCCGAGGCCAAGGCCATGCCCAAGCCCGATCTCGATAATCCCTGGATCAAGCTCTCTGGTCTGCAGCCCGATGCGACGGGCTTCTTCAAGAACCCCTTCGCTAAGGATGACGATTCCAACACGGATGACGACACCAAAACCGGCATCGACGGCTCCATGGACGATGATGACAACTAGCGGGGTAATTCGGATTAATATTCATACGCGCTAACATGCAATTTCGCTGAAGGGCCGGCATTGTGCCGGCCCTCTTTTTTGCACTTGCGCGGTGGGATGGTAATATCGTTACGTTTGAACTGTTTCGATGTGAAACCGAGGAGATTCCCTCTATGAGTGCTGACTACCCGTCAATGACTACGGCCGAGATTCGCTCCAAGTTCCTCAACTTCTTTGAGGAGCGCGGTCTTAAGCTCTATCCTTCTTCGTCCCTCGTCCCCGACGATCCTTCGCTGCTGCTTGCCAACGCCGGCATGAACCAGTTTAAGGAGTACTACCAGGGCAAGAAGACCATGAAGGAGATCGGCGCTATCTCCTGCCAGAAGTGCGTCCGCACCAACGACATCGATTGCATCGGCGAGGACGGCCGTCACCTGTCCTTCTTCGAGATGCTCGGCGACTTCTCCTTTGGCGGCGTCTCCAAGCAGCAGGCTTGCGCCTGGGCCTTTGAGCTCATCACCAAGGAGTTCAAGCTGCCGCTCGACCGCCTGTACTTTACCGTCTTTACCGAGGACGACGAGACCCACGACGTGTGGCGTTCTCTGGGCGTTGCCGAGGACCACATCTCCCGCCTGGGCGAGGACGACAACTTCTGGGCCGCTGGCCCCACTGGCCCCTGCGGTCCCTGCTCCGAGATCTACTTTGACATGGGCGAGGAGGTCGGCTGCGGTAGTCCCGACTGCAAGCCCGGCTGCGACTGCGACCGCTTCCTGGAGTTCTGGAACCTCGTCTTTACCCAGTATGATCGCCAGGAGGACGGCTCCATGCCGGAGCTGCCGCACCGCAACCTCGATACGGGCATGGGCCTGGAGCGCATGGCCGCCATCATGCAGCACAAGACCGCCAACTACGACGGCGACTTGATGCAGCATCTCATCAAGCTGGGCGAGAAGATTAGCGGCAAGACCTATGACGCCGACGATTACTCCGGCGCCAGCCGCTCCCTGCGTATCATCGCCGACCACTCCCGTGCCGTCGACTTTATGATCTCGGACGGCATCCTTCCCGGTAACGAGGGTCGCGAGTACGTCCTTCGCCGCCTGCTCCGTCGTGCCGTGTTCCACGGTCGCCTGCTGGGCATCGAGGGCGCCTTCCTGACCAAGTTCATCGACGAAGTCAACGCTCAGATGGGCGAGGCTTATCCCGAGCTGCTCAAGAACGTCGCCCTCGTCAAGGGTATCGTCGCCTCCGAGGAGGAGCGCTTCTCCACGACGCTCGACAACGGCCGTGTTTACCTGGACGAGGCCCTGGCAGCGCTTGCCGAGGGCGCTGTGCTTCCGGGCGACGTTGCCTTTAAGCTGCACGACACCTTTGGTTTCCCCATCGACCTGACCGTCGAGATCGCCGGCACCGCTGGCCACGATGTCGATATGGACGGCTTCACTGCCTGCATGGAGGACCAGAAGGCCCGCGCCCGCGCCAATGCCAAAGGCGACGCCTGGGGCAGCTTCAACGACGTTTGGGTCGAGCTTTCCGACAAGGTCGCCGCGACTGAGTTCGACGGCTATGACAACGATGTGATCGAGGGTGCCAAGGTTGTTGCCATCGTGCGCAACGGCGAGTCCGTCGAGTCCGCTGCCGCCGGCGAGGACGTCGAGGTCGTTCTCGACCGCACTCCGTTCTATGCCGAGATGGGTGGCCAGCAGGGCGATGCCGGCGAGCTTTCCGCCGAGGGCGTTTCGCTGACCGTTTCCGATACCAAGAACCACAACGGCCTGTATGCTCACGTCGCCCACATTGCCGAGGGCACGCTGGCCGTCGGTGCTACCGTGACCGCCGCGCTCGACGCCGAGCGCCGTGGCTTCCTGCGCCGCAACCACACCGCCACGCACCTGCTCGACGCCGCCCTTAAGCAGGTCCTGGGCGAGCACGTCTCCCAGGCCGGCTCGCTGGTGACGCCCGAGCACCTGCGCTTTGACTTTACGCACTTCGAGGCCCTGTCCTCCGAGCAGCTCAAGGCTGTCGAGGACCTGGTCAACCAGCAGATCTTCGCTTCCAAGCCGGTCGTGACCCGTGTCATGGGCATCGACGAGGCTAAGGCTGCCGGCGCTGTCGCCCTGTTTGGCGAGAAGTATGGCGACGTCGTCCGCGTTGTCTCCGTGGGCGCTGAGGACCAGCCGTTCTCCCGCGAACTCTGCGGTGGCACACACGCTGCCAACACCGCCGAGATCGGCCTGTTCACGATCATTTCCGAGTCCTCCACGGGCTCCAATGTCCGCCGTATCGAGGCCGTGACCTCTAAGGGTGCCCTCGACTATATGGCCGACCGCCTGGCACTCGTTGACGCCGCCGCCGCTGCGCTCAAGTGCCGCGTGGATGAGGTTCCCGCTCGTGTGGAGAACCTGCAGGCCGAGCTGCGCGAGACGTCCAATAAGCTCAAAAAGGCTCTGACCGGTGGCTCCTCCGACGCCATCTCCAGCGCCATCGAGGGCGCCGTCGAGCTCGACGGCTATAAGCTCGTTGTCGCTGAGCTCCAGGGCCTTGAGGCTGCCGACCTGCGCAACGTATGGGATACCGTGCATCAGAAGGTCGCCGGCCCTGTCGCTTGTGTCGTCGCCAGCGTGACTGAGAAGGGCACTCCGGCCCTGCTCGCTGCCGGCTCTGATGACGCCGTCAAGGCCGGTTTCCACGCCGGTAACGTGATCAAGCAGATCGCGGGTCTGGTCGACGGTCGCGGTGGCGGTCGTCCCAACATGGCCCAGGCCGGTGGCAAGAATGCTGCCGGCATCGCCGATGCCCTCGCGGCCGCTAAGACCGCGCTCGGCGCCTAAGAATCTAAGAAGTCACTGTGGTTGCGCTCGCGCTGGACATAGGGGAGACCAGGATTGGCATCGCCGTCTCGAGCCGTGATGGCAAGATGGCGATGCCTGTCAAGGTGCTTCCGGCTGCCGAGGTCACCGGTATGGCCAAGACGTTCCGCTACCTGGTTGAGGACTATGAGCCCGACATCCTGGTAAGCGGACGTCCCCTGACCATGGCCGGTGAGCCCGGCCCTCAGGCCGAGCGCGTTGCCGCTGTGGCGCAAAAGATTGCCGACGAGCTCGATCTTCCGTTGGAGTTTGAGGACGAGCGTCTGTCCTCGCAAGAGGCCAAGCGTATCCTGCGCGAGCAGGGACTCAAAGAAAAGCAGATGAGGGGCAAGATCGACATGATTGCCGCCAGCCTGTTTTTGCAGACGTGGCTCGATCGTAAAAACGAGGAGGTTTCGCATGCCTAGTGCTTCCGATCCGCGCCAGCCGAATCGTACACAGCAGCCGGCGTCGCGCCCTGCCCAGCCTGGCCAGCGTCAGGCACAGCCGACGCAGCGCGCAGCTCAGCCTGCCGCGCGCCCGGCGCAGTCCTTCTCTCGTTCGGCCCAACCTGTTCAACGGACGGGTCAGCAGCCTTCTGCTCGTTCGGTTCAGCATTCGGCTTCTCACGCGGTTCAGCAGCCCACTGCTCGTACGGCCCAGCCTGCAGGCGGCACCCGCTTTAAGCAGCAGGCACCTACCCAGCGAACGCAGGCCCCCCAATCGCATTCGCATCACGCTCGTGGTTCGCATGGCGTTGCTCCGGCGACCCGCTCGAGCTACAACACGCATGCTCGTCGCGGTGCTCAAAAGAAAAGCTCCCCGGTGCCTATGATTATCGGTGGCGTTGTTGCCGTGCTTGCGCTTGTCGCGATCGTTTTCTTTGTCGTGCCAGCCGTCAAGGGCTTCTTTGGCGGTGAGGGTGCGAAAGTCGTTGCAGGCCAGCAGGTTACTATCACGATTCCCGATGGTGCCTCGGGTGACAGCATCGCTTCGATTCTCTCCGAGAACCATATCGTAGAAAATCCCAAGGATTACTATGCGGCGGTGAAAAAGCTCAACGCCGATATGTCGCTCAAGCCTGGTGATTATTCGTTCACCACACTCATGGATGCGACCAAGGTTGTTCAGCAGCTCATGGAAGGCCCCAACGCGGGCTCCAATACGCTGACTATCCCTGAGGGCCTGACGGTCGATCAAGTCGCCGACCGTGTGGCCCAGGCCTACGACAGCATCTCTAAGGAAGACTTCCTCAACCAGGCCAAGGCCTCCAACTACGTGGACGACTATAGCTTCCTTAAGGGCGCCGCCAACGATTCGCTCGAGGGTTTCTTGTTCCCCAAGACCTATTCGCTGGGCGATTCGCCGACGGCCGATGACGTGATTCGCGCTATGCTCGATCAGTTTAAGACCGAGTACAAGTCGCTTGACTTTGCGAGCTGCGAAGCCAAGATCAAGGAACGCTACGGTGTGGAGATGTCCGACTACGACATCGTCAACTTGGCCTCTATCGTTGAGCGCGAGGGCCTCAACGCCGATCAACGTGCGCATGTGGCCTCGGTTTTCTACAACCGCCTTGCCGGCAAGCTCGACGGTCTGCGCTATCTCAATAGCGATGCGACTATGATGTATGTCACCGGTGGCGAGGTTACCGCCGACGACCTGCAGAGCGATAGTCCGTATAACACCTATAAGCATGAGGGTCTGCCGCCCACGCCCATCTGCTCTCCGTCGCTCGAGGCACTTAAGGCCACGCTTGAGCCGACCGACTCCGATGACCTGTATTTCTACATTACGCAGGACGAGGAGTACTTCTCGCAAACCTACGAAGAGCATCAACAGTCTTGGAATTAGCATGAGGATTTTTAGCCCCAAACGTTACGTTGCCTCGGTCGATCGCATCGACCTTAATACCCTGTGGGCCGACGGCAAACGCGCCATTCTGCTCGATCGCGATAACACCTTGGTGCCGCGCGACACCGAGCAGGTTCCCGCCGCGGTTTCCGCTTGGCTCGATGCCGCCCGCGCCAAAGGCTTTAAGCTGTGCATGGTGTCCAACAACTGGCATCGCGACCAGGTCATGAGCTCTGCACGCGAGCTGGGACTCGAGGCCATCAGCCACGCCATGAAGCCGGCGCCGTTTGCCCTCAAGGCGGGTCTTAAGCGCCTCGGCGCCACGGCCGACGAGGCGGTGCTGATCGGTGATCAGCTCTACACGGACGTGTGGAGCGGCAACTTCGCCGGCGTCGATACCATCCTGGTAAAGCCGCAGGCGACGCAGGACCTGTGGTATACGCAGATCTTCCGTATCTTTGAGCGCCGGGCCCTTCGCGACCTTCCCTGCGAGGAATAGGTCTCGCTATGTCCCAGCACACCAAACACGGCTGCGACCATATCTTCTTTATCGGCTTTTTGGGCGCGGGCAAATCGACGCTCGCGCGCAACGTCGGCACTATGTTCAAGCGGCGTTTTATCGATACCGACCGTCTGGTCGTGCGCCGTTGCGGCAAGTCGGTAACCGAGATTTTTCAGACCGAGGGCGAGGATCGTTTTCGCGAGCTCGAGACCTCGGCGCTCCGTTCGCTCCAAAGTGAGCGCAGCCTGTTGGTTTCGTGCGGGGGCGGCATTGTCGAGACGCCGGTGAATATTGAGCTGATGCACGAAATGGGTACGTGCGTGTACCTCGAGGGTGACTTCGAGGATTCGATTCGCCAGATTCGTCGGTCCGACACGCGCCCCGATTTTCGCTCTCCCGAGCATGCCGCGCGCCTGTTTGAGCATCGCCGTCCGCTGTATCGCCAGGCCGCCGACCTTACCCTTGATATTCGCAACAAGTCCTTCGAGGACGTTTCCTACCTTTGTGCCGAGATGCTTTTGGAGCGTGGGCTGCTATGATTCGCCGTCAACTGATCAATTTCCAAAACCGCAGCGTCGATGTCCGCGTCGGATTGGGCGCGTTCGATGAACTGTCGCGTATGTTTGCCTCGGCCGTGGGCAAGCCTAAGCGCGCGATGGTCGTTTGGAACACCGCCACATCTGAGCGTTTTGGTGAAGTCGTCGAGCATGCGCTGGTCGACGCCGGTTTTGCCGTGTCGCTGCTAGTCCTTGAGGTTTCGCCTGCTGGTGCCACGCTGGCCGATGCTGATGCTATCTTTGGCGCCCTGTCTGCCAACGGCGTTACCTGCGACGATCTGGTTGTCGCCGTTGGCGATGCCGCAACCTGCTCGGTTGTTAGCTGGTGCGCCAACCAGTGGTGCGGCCGAACCGAGTGCGCGCTGTTGCCGACGACCTTTGACGCCATGCTCACGGTCGCGACGACCATGAAGCCGCTCGTCGCCTCGTCGGCCAATGCGCTTCCCGCTATCGCGTTCCGTCCCGAACCGGGCTTGGTCGTGTGTGACCTCGACCTTGTTCGTGAGGCGGACCCCGAGGACCTCAAGCTCGGCTTTGTGGTGCTTGTTGGCACCATGCTTTCGAGCAGTAAGTCCCGCTGGAATCAGTTTACTGAGACCGTCCCCGAGATTCTCGCGGGCGAGGAGGTCGCGCTCGTCAATGCCGTTCAATGGTCTCAGACTGCCCGTAAGGACGTACTGATGGCCACGAACCCGAGCGCTCGCCATGCGCTCGATTTTGGCAAGACGGGGGAGCGTACCCTGCGCGCCTGCTTGGGCGATGCCGCCTCGCAGGTCCCTGCCTATCAGCTGTTATCCGAGGGCATGCGCTTTGAGGCGCGCCTAGCACATGATGCCTGCGACTTTGATATCGATTACGTCTTTGAGGTCGATGACTGCCTGGAGGACTTTGGCATCGAGGAACTTGCCTTCGATCTGGAGCCTGCCGCATATATCGAGGAGTTCCGCAGGCAGCAGTTTGTCCGCTCGAACCGCAGTATGTTGCCGCTGCCCGCGGCACTCGGCGCTATTCGTCTAACGTGCGTTGAGGACGAGGTTCTTGAGCGCCATGCTCACGCCTACTTGGCTTCTCGCAAAGAACTTCTCTAAGTTTTATTGACATCCATCGTCTTTCGTATCATGTTGAGGGGCGGGTTTCCAATCGGTTGCGGATCGCATGCGATTCCGTCGTTCGGTTGAGACCCGTCCCGTCTTTATAGAGACAACAAGAAAGGAATCTGCATGTCTGAGTTTGCTGCCGGTCCTGCCGGTCGTATCGAGCGTGTCCGTGCCCTGATGGCCGAGCGTGGCTACGACGCCATCGTGGTGCGCGACGAGGCCAACCTTCGTTGGCTTACGGGCGTGAAGGGCGTTTTCGATTACACCTTTGAATTCCCGCACGCGGCGTTTATTACGGCCGACCAGTGCCTGTTCCATACCGACTCGCGCTACCTCAACAGCTTTGAGGAGAACACGCCCGCCGGCAGCCCCTGGGTCTTCGACATGGACGAGGGCACCATCCCCGGCTGGGTCGCCGGCAAGATTGCGGCTAACAAGTGCCGTGTCTGTGCTGTCGAGGACGATATGCAGATTAACTTCTACCAGGGTATTCAGCGCGGCCTGGAGGATCGCTCCGTTGCCTGCATGCTGCCGCTGATGCACGACGACATTCGTAAGATGCGCGCCATCAAGGATGCCGAGGAGATCGAGCTCATGCGCCATGCGCAGTCGATCACTGACGCCGCCTTCCAGCACATGCTCGGCTTTATTAAGCCCGGTATGACCGAGAAGCAGGTTCGCAACGAGCTCGAGAACTTTATGTTCGCCAACGGCGCTGACAGCCTTGCCTTCGGCTCCATCGTGGCGAGCGGTCCCAACACCGCCAACCCGCATGCCGTGCCGAGCGACCGCGTGATCGAGAAGGGCGATTTCGTTCTTATGGATTACGGCGCGGGCTACTGTGATTACCGCTCCGACATGACACGCACCGTCGTGATGGGCGAGCCCACGCAGGAGCAGGTCGACCTGTACGCACTCGTGCGCCGCACGCACGAAGAATGCGTCGCCGCTATCCATCCGGGCGTTGAGGGCAACGACATCTTCAAGCTCTCCAAGAAGATCATCGGCGATGCCGGCTATGGCGATTACTATAACCATGGCTTGGGTCACGGCGTGGGCATCGACATCCATGAGCTGCCCAACTTTAACCGCAGCAAGAATATCATCGAGGTCGGCTCGGTTATCACCATGGAGCCCGGCGTCTACCTGCCCGGCGTGGGCGGCGTGCGCCTGGAGGACTACGGCGTGGTCACCGAGAACGGCTATGAGCCCTTCACCAAGACCCCGCACGACCTGCACGTTATCGACTGCTAGTTTACTTCAGTAGATAGTTTGGGGCGGGGCGTCCGGATTGATTCGGACGCCCCGCGTTCTCTTTTTATGCGCTCGCCGCAGGCGCCGTCTGCAAGTGTATAATTTCTGTCGTATGTAATTTGGACGCTTGTGCGTTCTGCCCATAACAAGAAAGGTCGCTATGCCTACCATTTCCACCGCCGACTTCAAGAACGGCCTCGGTCTCCGCATCAAGGACAAGGTCTACACCATCGTCGAGTTCCAGCATGTCAAGCCGGGCAAGGGCGGCGCGTTTGTGCGCTACAAGACCCGCGACATCAAGAGCGGCCGCGTCGTCGAGAACACCTGCAACGCCGGCACCAAGTTCGAGAGCGTCATGCTCACCACCCGTGAGTTCCAGTACCTCTACAACGATGGCACCGACTACATCTTCATGGACAACGAGTCCTATGAGCAGGTTCCCGTTCCCGAGGACATGGTGGGCGAGAACTCCAAGTGGCTGCGCGAGAACGACATCTGCCAGCTGCTCTTCGCCGACGATGAGCTCATGGGCGTGACCCCGCCGATGTTCATCGAGACCACCATCGTCCAGACCGACCCGGGCTTTAAGGGCGACACCGTCCAGGGTTCCACCAAGCCGGCCACGATCGACACCGGCGCTGTCATCCAGGTCCCCATGTACCTCAACGAGGGCGAGGTCATCAAGGTTGACACCCGCGACGGCAAGTTCGTCTCCCGCGTCTAGCAACCAACTCTTATAGGAGGACTCATGCCCCAGGAAATCAAGATTGACGGCATCGGCATTTCGCCCGATGTTCTGACCGCCATCGTCTCGCGCGCCGTGTCCGATGTCGAGGGCATCGCCTCCGTTGGCGTCAAGGACCTTGCCACCAACCTTGTCTCCATGATGCTCTCGTCCAAGGCCCCGGCTTCTGAGCCGGCGGTCGAGGCCGAGGTCGTCGGCGACAAGCTCGCACTCACCGTGCGCGTCGTGGTGTTCTTTGGCTATCCGTTCAAGAAACTCGCCGAGGCCGTTCGCGCTGCCGTGGTCGCCGCCATCGATGCCCAGGTTGGCGTTGAGGTCGAGCGCGTTGACGTTTGCATTGACGGCCTCGTTTTCCCCAAGGAGTAACCTTTGAGCCTTAAGGTTTATCGCGGGCGCACGCTTGCCCGCAGTCAGGCGCTGCAGCTGCTGTTCCAGGCCGAGGCCACGGACAGCCCGCTCGAGCGCGTCCTCGAGGGTGATTTCCTGATTTCGAAGGGTCCCCTCGATCCCTATGCGCTGGAGCTGTGCCGAGGTGCCTACGAGCATATCGACCGCATCGACTGTGCTCTGCGCTCCGTTGCCAAGAACTGGGATCTTATGCGCATGCCCGGCGCCGACCGCAACCTGCTGCGTATCGCCGTTTACGAGATGCGTTTCCTCACCGACGAGGAGGTCTCGGACGCCATCGTGATCAACGAGGCCGTTGAGCTTGCCAAGGCCTATGGCACCGACCAGTCCGCGTCGTTCGTCAACGGCGTGCTGGGTAAGATCGCTCGCAGCGAGGAGCTGCCGGGCGAGGACCTATACCAGGAGCTGCTGGCCGAGGATCGCGCTCGCGAGGAGGCACAGGCTGCCGAGGCTGCCGCAAAGGTTGCGGTTGCTCAGGCCGAGGCCGGCGTTCTCGACGAGGACGCTGAGGTCGCCGAGGCCGAGACCGGTACCGTCGAGGAGTAGCCATGCCAGAGGGTTCCGTCCGCAACTTCGATGAGATCTCGGATCGCCTGGACCAGATCATCGCCACCGTTCGCTCCAAGGATACCTCCTTGGAGCGTTCTCTCGATTTGTTTGACGAGGCGATTGAGCTGGGCTCCCGTGCGGTCGACATGGTCGATAAGTTTGAGCTGACGCCGCGTGAGGCCGACAAGCTCGAGCAGGAATACGATGAGGATGCGGCAAACGAATCCCAGGATAGCTAGGCCGCATCTCCGGATACGAATGGTTGATGGCATTCATGAAACGCGTGCGTCTCGATGACGAACTGATTTCACAGGGCATCTGCGCCGATCGCGCGGATGCCCTTCGCACTCTTATGGCCGGCTTGGTTTCGAGTGGCGGTGAGCGTTTGACCTCCCCGGGGCTCAAGGTGACGCCGGGCCTGCCACTGCACGTTAAGGGGCGCATCCCGTATGTTGGGCGCGGCGGGCTCAAGCTCGAGGGCGCGCTCGATGCGTTTGGGATTGATCCGACGGGCCTTGCCTGTCTGGATGTGGGCTGCTCTACCGGCGGCTTTACCGATTGCCTGCTCAAGCGCGGAGCTGCGACCGTTGTCTCGGTGGACGTTGGTCGCGCCCAGTTCGATTGGTCGTTACGTCAGGACGATCGCGTGACGCTGCATGAGCGCACAAACGTGACGCAGCTGCCTGAGCTTGGCTATGCCGGCGCCATCGACCTGGCTGTGTGTGATGTCTCGTTTACCAGCATCGCGAACATTATCGATGCGGTGCTGGCGTGCCTGGCGCCTACGGGTGCATTCTGCACGCTTGTAAAGCCGCAGTTTGAGGCTCCGGCGGCGCTGGTGGGTGAGGGCGGCATTGTGACCGATCCCGCCGTGCGCCGCGATACACTCGTTGCGGCAGTTGAACTCTTTGCTGCCAAGGGGCTGTTCCCGGTCGATGTGTGCGTGTCGCCCATTCATGGTGCCAAGGGAAACGTTGAGTTTTTCCTGTACGGCACGAGATTTGACCCCGGCGACCGCACGCAAGACGAGCTGCAATTCCAGGTATCGGTTTTGAGTGAGAAAGCTGCAACGCTATGAAGGTCTTTCTGGTTCCCAATTACTACAAGCAAGAGGCGGTCGAGAGCGGCCTGATGCTCGAGCTCTGGCTGACGCGCCAGGGCTACGAGGTTGCATGGGCTGCCGACCAGCGCTCGAAAATTCAGAGCACGCCCGATGTTGACGATGCCGACTTGGTCATCACGCTCGGCGGCGACGGCACACTGCTGCGCGCCGCCCGTATCCTCAATTACCGTGAGATTCCCATTTTGGGGCTTTCCTATGGTCACCTGGGCTTTTTGACGGCGGCCAGTCCCGAGGAACGCGATATTTTGCAGGTTGTGAGCGATGCCCTGTCCGGTGAGCTCCACGTGAGCCGCCGCGCCACCATCGCCGCGGATATCGTCTCGGTGCGCGATGACGGCACGAAGGATGTCGTGCGTTCGTTCGCCCTCAACGACATGGCGCTTACGCGCGGGCCCCTGTCCGATATGGTCGAGTTTGACATCACGGTGTCCGGCCATCATATCGATCGCCTGCGCGGTGACGGTGTCGTCGTGTCGACGGCGACCGGCTCCACCGGCTATGCGTTGAGCGCCGGTGGCCCTATCGTCAGCCCTGATTACACGGGCATGGTTTGCGTGCCGATCGCGCCGCATACCATTCAGGCTCGCGCCTTCTTGAC
>UQKY01000026.1 GCA_900541785.1 uncultured Collinsella sp. | reverse complement strand
CAGTCGCATGGGCGACGCGCGCGCATACGAAGGCAAGTTCAATTACCGCCGCGAGGCGCTGGCGGCGGCGGGCAAGAGCTCGTGCAAGGCAAACGCCGCCGTCGCGCGCGAGCTCGCCTGCTGGGTCTGGGAGATCGGGCGCCGGGCGGAGGGGACCCTCAGCTGACCCCGTCGGACAACAAGCCTCCCGCCGGGAGGGCCCGCGCCTCGACGCATCGCCGGCGCGCGTTCACGAACCCTTTTTGGGCAGCCCAAGGGCCGCGCCCGTGAACAAGACTGGTTTCGGACGAGCGCGCCGGACGGAGAATCGAAATGCGGTGGGGTGCGCGGACATACCGGGCTGACCGCCGGCAGCACGCCCGCAAGAGCCCGCGGATATTAGCTTGCCAGGCAAGCGTCGACTAAACGTGCAGCGTGCGCGGGCCCTCCCGACGGGAAACGAAAAAGCCCGGTTTAAAACCGGGCTCGAACAAACACGCCTATTGACAATGGCTTTCTCATATTAAAGGGCCGGTTGCAGCCGGCCCTTTAGACATTAGCACCTGCGTTGCCCGCGCTTCCAAAGTTGACCGACTGAGGAGCGGGTTCCGCGGCACAACCTGATTTTACCCAGTGGGGCGGCTCTTTTGCAGCCGTCCCACTGTTTATTTAGATCTACCACGACGGACAGCTCGCACTACTGCGTACTGTCCCGTACCGCTCCCCTACTTCCCAAAGATCGCGCCGAACAGGCCCTTGCGCTTGGGCTTCTCCTCTCGGTAGGAACCCTCGGCTGCGGCTGCAACCTGGCGCGGTTGTTCGCCGCCTCCGCGGCGTACGACTGGTATAGGAAGGGCGATTTAACGTATTTGACCTCGATGGGCGTGGCGTGCACGGTGCTTTCGCTCGACAGCATCACGTTGGGATTGAGCGGTGCCACCACATGCGTCTCGCGCTTGTCGCTAAACACCACCGCCGCCGCGCGACCCGTCTGGCCGTTCACGGCGATGCGCACTTGCTCGCCGTCGCGGCTGTCCGTCGCCGGGCGATCGACAAAGTAGACCGGTACCATCACCAGACCGTCCTTGTGCTTGCGAGCCTTGCGCGCCCAGGCGCGGATGCTCTTTTTATTGAGCCCCAGGATCGCCTCGGCATCGTTGCTGGCAATATCGAGCGCCAGCTTATCAATGACCACCTGGTCCTTGGTGGACGCATCGACGGAAACAACGCGAAAGTCACCTTCCTGCATAGCGGGATCGAACGGCCCAACCTTGCCAAAGTCCCACGGCTCCAAAATGCCCATAAGACGAACGTCCAGGTAGCTTGCCCGCGGATACACCCAGTCGAGCACCTCGTAGTACACCAGGGTCTCCTTGCTCAGCCCCTTGCCCGGGAAGGACGCCATCATGCGCAGGTCCGCCAACGCCATGGGGAAATAGAAGAGCATCATGTCGTTTTGGATCGCGTCCTCTACATCGTGCCCGGCAAAGGCATCGGGATACTGGCACACCAGCTGCAGCGCGTTGGCACGCGCCTGCTGCGGCGAAATTTCACAGGGAATACCCTGCTCGGGTACATACTCCGCACCAACGCCCATGGTCAGGCGCTTGCTAAAGGTACCGGGCTTGAGCAGGTCGGCAACGCCGATCTTATTGCCGCATGACGGGCACTCAAACACGCGCTGAGTCGATGACCCCTCAAAGGATGCACCGCAGAAGGGGCACGGGATGCTCACGTGCGTGGCATCTTGGAACTCTTGCGCCGTGCCACGGTCCTCCCACAGCAGATGCTCCAGAACCGACTGATTGCGCCAGTGCGAATTAAAGAAATACCAGTCCGGGTCTACCGGGCGCTCAAGCTGCGAGACGTGCGTGAGTTTGAGCAGCCCGTCAACCACCGTCAGCGGCGTATGACGGATACCCAGGACGCTCTTGGGCTCCCCCGCATCAGCCTGCCACGGAACGACCGTGCCGCAATAGGCGCACTCAAAGCTGCGTTCAGCCTGGTGCGAGTACATAGGGCCGCCGCAGTTTTGGCATTTAATGGCAAACATCTCGTCCATGGATACGTCCTCCTTTGCACAGGGGCTGTCGACATTAAGTATGTCGGGCAGGCAGGCACATGCCCATACCCATGTGGCCCAAAATGGAGCACCCGGTCGGACGGGAAGGCGCACTCGTTAGCGCGGGCAGACCATTGCTGCATTTTCTGAGCATCGGCACACGTTGCGTCTGTGCGAGCTACACTATCCCCTTAAACATGATTGTGAGGACGATCGTTATGCTATTTGTAAATCGGCTGGTACATACGCTTGTTCCCGGCAGCGAAAGCGAGCCGGTCGATACCTCCTGCCGCACCAACGCGGGTTTTGCCGCAAGCCTCATCTGCATCGGCCTCAACATCACGCTGTGCCTGGCCAAGGGCATAGCCGGTCTGCTCGCGGGCTCCGTCTCGCTTATCGCCGATGCCTTCAACAACCTTTCCGACGCCTCGAGCAACATCGTGAGCCTGCTCGGGTTCCGCCTTGCCAGCCGCCCGGCCGACGAAGGCCACCCCTACGGTCACGGCCGCTACGAGTACCTCGCCGGCTTGGTTGTCGCCGTCCTCGTTTGCGCCGTTGGCATCAACCTGATCCTGGAGTCGGCCACCAAGATCATCAAGCCCTCCCCCACCGCGTATTCGGTGCTCTCCATGGCAGCCCTTGTCCTGTCCATGCTTGTCAAGTTTTGGATGGCGGCGTTCAACCGCTCGTTGGGCGACCGCATCGACTCGGAGACGCTCATCGCCACGGCGCAGGACTCCAAGAATGACGTCATCACCTCGGGCTCGGTCTTAGCGGCAGCGCTTATTTCGCAAACGACCGGCTTTGACCTCGATGGCTGGGCGGGCCTGGGCGTGGGCATCTTCATCTGCATCAGCGGCATGGGCCTGGTGCGCGACGCCATCAGCCCGCTGTTGGGGCAAGCGCCCGACCCCAAGCTCGTCCAGGCAATCCGCGACAAGATCATGTCGTATCCGCAGGTCCTAGGCACGCACGACCTGATGGTGCACGACTACGGCCCCGGCCGCCAGTTTGCCAGCGCACACGTGGAAATGCCCGGCGGGGGCGATGCCTTTGAGCACCACGAGATTCTGGACACCATCGAACACGACATCAAGCATCAGATGGGCATCGACATCACGCTACACTGCGACCCCATCGCCACCACCGGCGACGACCTGCGTGGCTGGGTCAAGCGCGGCATAGCGCAAATCGATCCCACGCTCTCCATCCATGACCTGCACGAGCACGGCGGGTTCGTTTCGTTTGACCTGGTGCGTCCCGACGGCTTTGACATATCCGACGAGGAGCTGCTGGAGCTCGTCACGCGCATCGTGCACGAGCGCCGGCCCGATGTCTCGTGCGTCGTCACATTTGACTCGGGCTTCAGCTCGCCCGAGCGTCCAGCCGAGCAGCTGTAATCGACAACAAAACGGGACGCAGGACCGCCGACCAACGCGCCTATGCGCCCGGTCACGCGATCCTGCGCCCCGTTTTTGTTTGCACCGCTAAGGCTCTAGCCGCTCGACCGCTAGTTCCCCTGCGCGCCCGAAATGCCATTTTGCAGGGCGTCCCAGGCGTTCGTTGCCATATCGCCCAGGTTCTGTGCGGTATCGCCGAGATTCTGAGCCGTGTCGCCCAGCTCTTGGGCCTTATCCCCCAGCTCCTGCGCCTTGTTGCTCAGGTCCTCCAGCGTGTTGGAGCTCGAGCTGTCCGCGCCGCCCTGGTCGCCGGACGCATTACCCGACGAGCTGCCCTTGCGCGTGAGCTGAATCTCGAGGTTACCGTTGTCGTTATAGTAGGCAGACGTCACGACCCAATTGGCATCGACAACGGGCGTCGAGCCGTCGTCGGTCAGAATCACGGCATTCGAAAGATCGGCCCCGCGCGACTTGAGGAGCTTCTTGGCGTTGGACCAGTACTGACCCGGGATATCGCTCAGGTCGACAGTGCCGGACTGGGTAGTCTCGGTCTGCTCGGCTGTGGTATCAGTCGTGGCGCCCCGCTTGTTGAGCATGCCCGACACGATGGCAAACACAACCGACAGGGCAAAGAAGATCGCCAGCACGATCAGGATTTTCTTGATCACGCTCGACGAACGCGAAGGCTTCTTCTCCTCGTCCTCGCCATACTGAGGGATGGACTTGGGATACTCACGATACGGCTCGCGCGCATACCGGTCACGCGACTCGTAGCGCGGCTGTGCCGTGCGCGGCATATATGTCGTCTGCTGAGGTTGTGGAATGGGATTTTGCAGCAGGTCATCATAAGGGTCTACCGCCGCGTTGCCGTAGGGGTTCTGCGATGAGACACCATGCGGGTCCTGCGCTGCGTTTCCGTAATTCACAACGCGCGTGGGATCGGCCGACACCTGCGTCGTATCGGGGGCAGCGTAGCCGGGATTCGGCACGACGCGGGTCTCATCGGCGCCATTGCCCGTCCGCGGGGAGCCGTAGCTACCCATTACGGTCGTCTTATCCTGGTCCATGCAACGATTCCTTTCCGTCGCCCGTAAGCATCAAGTTATCCATGCATTCTACCCGCGCAAAAGCCTATGATGGGCAAAGCCCGCCGGTATCTACAAGACATGCGCGGCCGACGGTCACAAGCGAATCGAGGATACGTCATGGCAAAAAGCAAGCTCATCAAAGACACAACGCGCGCCGAACGCGAGGAGATCATTAAGCTGGCGCTCGCTGGCTGCGGCAACGGCAGTTGCGACAACTGCGGCAGTTGCAGCTTGGGAGCCGGCGATCCATATGGCACCTACCAGCCCTACATTGACGGCGAGATGGAAATCGCCGATATCAACATGATGGTCGCCGAGCGCAACGCCAAACTCTTCGGCCTCCAGCGCGGCTAACGACCCCTTGGGGACGGAGGAAAAAGTCCCCGGTGGCGCTGCGTTTTGCGTCACCGGGGACTGTTCAATTTATCCCTCGCGGTCCACCTTACTCGTTGGGCACGTATGTGGCCCTGGCTCGTTCGGGCGTTACATCCTGACCGCAGGAATAGCTCGAGTCGAAGGCATGTGCAACCAAGTCGTGCGTATCCCATGCCATGCAGTCAAACTCGCCAGTATCGAGGACGATGATATAGCCCTTGCCGTCGTAGTAGAAATGATCCTCGGTGTAGTTATCGTCATCGTCGATGTTGTCTTCGGACACGGAGTCTATATCCGGCTTTGCCGTCTTGATTGCCTGCTTGGCCTCGCTCTTGAGGGTGTCAAACGAAAGCCCATGCTGCGCAAGCGAGTCCTCGAGCGAAACCTGCTCACCTGTCTTGAGGTTGTAGAACGCCGACCTCGTCTTCTGCACCGATCGATACGGAGGCTGATAACTGCTGGTGAACGTACGCACGCAAGCGATATCGCCATCGATCGAGACGATCTCGGCGGTGTACATCATGGTCACGCGGCTGTCCTCGTCGTCCATCGAGGCCTGCTTGCTCGCGTCGAGCGTATCCGCGACGAGCTGGACCATATCCTTGTTAAACTTGGCGACACCCACGCCCTGGCCCTTCACCTGGGGATAGGTCCACGTAGCCGTGATCTGACACGTGTCATCGGGGGACGGATCCAGCGGGCCCTCGCCAACTGCAGCCGTAAAGTCAACATCCTGCGTGGCAGAGACGGCCTCGTAGCTCGCCTGCGCATCGTCGCCGGCATCCTTCGACTTCAGCTGCTCCAGCGTCGTGGCGACCGAGGCGATGGTGCTGGCTACGCTCTCTTCGGTGCTGGTAAGCACGGCGCTCAGCTCGGACACTTCAATGGTGCCGGCAATCTTCGAATCGCTTATCGGTGCCGGACCGGCAACGGCGCCAAACGCCTTACCATCGTAGGCATCGAATTCGCACTCATAGCCATCACGAGATTCGTCCATCCCGACTGGAACCTCTTTGACGTTGATCTTCTCCCCGTCATGCAAATATCGCCTGAACCCATAGGTGCCATCGCAATCGTATACACGGAGCGAAACGCCAACGCACATAACGTCAACCCAGATATCGGGCTCATATACTTTCTCGATTTTGCCGTCGCGGTATGCCCAAACTTCGGCCTTAGCGGCGGTGGCGCCATTAGCGTTGAAGAGCGGCTCATCAGAATACTCAATCAGGAGTTCGTCCTGACCATCCCCGTCAAAATCGACGAGTTTAGCGAAAGCAACGCCCTGGGCTCCATACGTAGATTGAGCAACCTCGACAGCCTCACCCTCGCCGTACTTTTTCTGATACTCGAGAATCTTATCGGTGAACAGCTCGTTTGCCGTCTTGACCGCTGCCTTGGCAGAAGCCTTGGCCTCTTTCTTGGACTGCGTGAGCTCAACGTTCTTAGGGGCGTCCGAACCCTCCTTGGCGTAGTCGACCTTCATGGTGGTCGTGCTCTTCTTTTTGCCCTTGCCCGAGGTAATGGTCATCTGGTACTTCTGGTCGGGCAGCTCGCCAAAGTCCTCCATAGCAAAGCCGTCCTCGCCATCGACCTTGATGGTGTAGCTCTTGCCCTTGCCGGACACCGGCGCCAGCTCGACAGTATAGCTCTTGAGCTTTTTACCCTTGCTGTTCTTGGGCAGCACTTTAGTCTCGCACGCGCAGACAACGTAGCCCTTGCCGCCCGAAGTCACCTCGGACGACGAGCCGATACGCGGCACGACGACGATTGCCGCTACGATGGCGACAACGGCAACACCGCCGATAACGGCAGCGACGATACGGCCCCTGTGCTTGGGTTTCTTGGGCTGCAGCGTCGGAACAAACGGTTGAGCGGTCTCGGCTGACTCGGTCATGGGTTCCTCATAACGAGGCTGCGCCGCCATATGAGCCGAGACACCCTGAGGAGCTTGCTGTCCCGCAGGGGCGGACGCCGGCGCGTCCTCCACCGGAAACGCCACAGGCTCCGCCTGATCCTCAACGCCGCCCACGCGAGCGCCGCAACTCGTGCAAAACATGGAGTCATCGGGTATCTGGGCCCCGCACTTGGTGCAATACATCGCATCTCCCGTCTCTCATCGCAGCCGCAATGCGCCCGCGCAGTTCTTCCAACTACACCGTACGAGAGAAATCCACATTCTTGTTGCGCAACATTGCCGCCGCAAAAAATGATCCCTTGGGGACGGAGGAAAAAGCCCCGCCGGGCCTTGGTAGGCGCGGCGGGGCGGGCAAGCGGCTATGAGCAGCAGGCTTAGAACAGGCCGGTGATGTTGCCGTCGTTGTCGACGTCAATGTTCTCGGCCGCGGGAACCTTGGGCAGGCCAGGCATGGTCAGAACGCTGCCGGTCAGTGCGACCACAAAGTGGGCACCGGCGGAAACCTTGAGCTCGCGCACGGTGATGCGGAAGCCCTCGGGAGCGCCCAGCGCCTTGGCGTTGTCGCTAAAGCTGTACTGCGTCTTGGCCACGCACACCGGCAGGTTGCCAAAGCCGTTCTCACGCAGCTCGGCGAGCTGGCGCTTGGCAGCCGGCGTAAAGTCGACACCGTCGGCGCGGTAGATCTTGGTGGCAACGGCCTCGAGGGCGTCGGCCACATCGGCACCGTCCTCGTAGGCAAACTTGAGCTCGCTCGGCTGCTCGATCAGGCGCATGACCTCATCGGCCAGGTCGAGCGCGCCCTCGCCGCCCTTAGCCCAAACCTCGGACAGCTTAACGTTGACACCGAGCTTCTGGCACTCGGACTCGATGAGCTCGAGCTCGGCCTCAGTGTCCGTCGGGAAGCGGTTGATGGCGACCACGCAGGGCAGACCGTAAACATTCTGAATGTTGTCGACGTGGCGCAGCAGGTTGGGCATGCCAGCCTTGAGGGCCTCGAGATTCTCCTCGTTGAGGTCGGCCTTGGCGACACCGCCGTTGTACTTAAGCGCGCGGGCAGTGGCGACAATCACGACAGCGCTGGGGCGAACGCCCGTCATGCGGCACTTGATGTCGAGGAGCTTCTCGGCACCCAGGTCGGCGCCAAAACCGGCCTCGGTAATCGCGACATCGCCAAAACGCATGGCCATACGCGTGGCCATGATGGAGTTGCAGCCGTGGGCGATATTGGCGAAGGGACCGCCGTGGACAAACGCAGGCGTGCCCTCGAGTGTCTGAACTAGGTTGGGTTTGAGCGCGTCCTTGAGCAGGGCCGCCATGGCACCCTGAGCCTTAAGGTCACGGGCACGGACGGGCTCGCCGGCAAAGCTGTAGCCGACAACAATCTCGCCCAGGCGCTCCTTGAGGTCATTGATGCTCGTGGACAGGCACAGGATTGCCATGACCTCGGAGGCAACAGTGATGTCGAAGCCATCCTCGCGCGGCACTCCCTGGGCCTTGCCGCCAATGCCGTCGATAACATGGCGCAGCTGACGGTCGTTCATGTCGACAACGCGCTTCCAGGTGATGCGCTTAACGTCGATACCGAGCTGGTTGCCCTGCTGAATATGGTTGTCGAGCATGGCTGCCAGCAGGTTGTTGGCGGCACCGATGGCATGGAAGTCGCCGGTAAAGTGCAGGTTGATGTCCTCCATGGGGATGACCTGGGCCCAACCGCCACCGGCGGCACCGCCCTTCACGCCAAACACGGGGCCGAGCGAAGGCTCGCGCAGGGCCACGGCGCTCTTGACGCCGCGACGACGCAGGCCATCGGCCAGACCGATGGTCGTGGTGGTCTTACCCTCGCCCGCGGGCGTGGGGTTGATGGCGGTCACGAGGACGAGCTTGGCCTGGTGATCAGTTGGCTCATTGAGCAGAGAGTAGTCGACCTTAGCCTTGTCGAAGCCGTACGGAATCAGGTGCTTTACGTCGACACCGGCGTTCTTGGCCACCTCGGTAATGGGCAGCGGTGTGACGGAACGTGCGATTTCGATGTCAGTAGGCATGGACGGTCCTTTCGTTACCGGATGAGAAAAAGACCAATTCAGCATAGCACGGGCGTGCAATAGTAAAGCACCCGCAACCGACAAACGGCGATATGTTTATCCAATGCTCAGCGATAGCCTACAAACCCGTCCTAAACGGCCGGCTCAATTCCTAAGTGCTCAAAGGTGCGAAGCGTTGCCTGGCGGCCCTGGGGCGTGCGAATCATCAAGCCGCACTGCAGCAGATAAGGCTCATAGACATCCTCGAGCGTTCCCGGGTCCTCGCCCACCGCGCTGGCAAGCGTCGTCAGGCCCACGGCACGGCCGGAGAACGTCTTGGCAAGCGTCTCCAAGATACGAATGTCCATCCAGTCCAGGCCGAGCTCGTCAATCTCGAAGAACTCGAGTGCCTGACGGCAGATATCGAGCTCGATGGGGCCGTCGCCGCGCACCTGCGCATAGTCGCGCACACGTTTGAGCAGACGGTTGGCCAAGCGCGGCGTGCCACGCGAGCGCGAGCCGATCTCGAGTGCGCTGGGATGGTCGATCGTCACACCCAGAATGGTCGCCGAGCGTGTCACAATCTGGGCGAGCTCCTCAACGGTGTAGTAATCCAGGCGATATGAAATGCCAAAGCGGTCGCGCAACGGGCCGGTCAACATACCCGAGCGAGTCGTTGCCGCCACCAGCGTGAACTTGGGGATATCCAGGCGAATCGAGCGCGCAGCCGGACCCTTGCCGATCACGATATCGAGCGCAAAGTCCTCCATCGCGGGATACAGGACTTCCTCGACCGAACGGTTCAGACGGTGAATCTCGTCGATAAACAGCACATCACCCGGCTGCAGGTTGGTAAGGATGGCAGCCAGGTCGCCGGTACGCGCGATGGCGGGACCACTCGTGGTCTTGATCTGTGCGCCCAGCTCGTTGGCGATAACCGTAGCCAGCGTGGTCTTGCCCAGACCCGGAGGGCCCGAGAAGATCACGTGGTCGAGCGTCTCGCCGCGGCTCTGCGCGGCCTCGATCAGCACGCGCAGGCTCTGCTTGATATGCTCCTGGCCGCAGTAGTCATCCAGGCGCTGGGGGCGCAGGGTACGGTCGACATCGAGGTCCTCGGGCGTCAGCTCCGAGCCCACCATGCGCTCGCCATGCGCCATGGATGCCGCCGGCGAGTTGCCGGGCGTCGCCCACAGGTCCTGAGAATCATCGGCTTCCCACATCACGCATCCATTCCGAGTCGCTTAAGCGCCGCGCCGAGCAGATCCTCGACACGCATATTCTGCCCATCATACCCGCTCAGGGCAACATCGGTCTCCTGCGGGCTAAAGCCCATGGAAAGGAGCGCCGCACGGGCGTCATCGATCGCCGAGGGAGCGGCGGCGGGGACCGGCATCGCAACCTGGCCGGGAATCACGTCGACCGGCACAAAGCCCTTGTCCTTGGCAAAGGTGCTCTTGAGCTCCAGAATCAGACGCTGCGCTGTCTTTTTGCCCACACCGGGAACCTTGGCCATACCCTTGTCGTCCTCGGCCATTACCAGGGAATACAGCTGGCCCACGGTATAGGTGGAGAGCACGGCAAGCGCCAGGCGCGGGCCAACGCCCGACACGGACACGAGCCGGTCAAACATCGTGCGCTCGTCCTTGGAGGCAAAACCAAAGAGCGTCATGGCGTCCTCACGCACCTGCATGCGCGTGTAGAGGCGAACCTCGCCGCCGGGTGTAGGCAGCGTGGCGGCAGTGCTGCCCGAAATACCGAGCTCAAAGCCCACACCCGACACATCGACGACGGCCGAGCTCATCGTGGCCTCGACAAGCGTTCCATGGAGCTGGGAAATCATCAGTATCCGGTTCCTCTCTGTTGATAGAACTCGCCACCGGTAAGCGCTCGGGTGCGGCTGAGGTTTACGTGGCAGATGGCGCAAGCCAGGGCATCGGCGGCGTGGTCGGGATGCGGGTCGTGATCGAGCTGTGTGAGCGTGCGTACCATGTAGGCGACCTGCCGCTTGTCCGCGGCGCCGGTGCCCACCACAGCCTGTTTGATCTGCATGGGCGTGTATTCGCCAATCTCGAGCGCGCATTCCGAAAGCGCCACGAGTGCAGCACCGCGGGCATGCGCCGTGGGGATGGCCGAGCGAACGTTGGCGCCAAAGTAAATACTCTCGATAGCAGCGGTATCGGGTCGATAACGCTCCACGACACCCTTGAGGTCGCGGGCGATATGCGACAGGCGCACCGCGAGCGGACTGCCCGCGCTGGTCTCGATACAACCGTAGGCACGGCAGCGAACCTCGCCGCGCCGCTCCTCGATAATCCCCCAACCCGTATGGGCCAAACCGGGGTCGATACCCAAAATAACCAAGCCGACCTCCCCTCGCCACTAGCTCGGCGCGAGACAAGGCCCCGCGCACTATTCACGAACGTCTGTTCTAGAATAACACAACAGGGCCGAGGTGCTTAGTTGAAGTATCGGGGTTGGGAGCGAATCCCATCCCATAGTTAGTTTTGGCTAAAGAATGGGAACTGTCGGGGATCCATCGGCGGTTGCGGCATCGGCGTGCCCTGGGGCCCACCCTGCGGACCACCCTGGCCGCCCATCATCTTATCGATGGCGTCCTGGACCTCGCCCTCAAACTTCTTCATGCCCTCGTGCAGGCGGCGCTGGCCGTCCTCGGAGCGCAGCTCCTCCATCTGCTCGGGCGAAATACCCAACAGGTCACCCAGTATGCCCATCATCTCACCACGCATGCGCTCGCTTGTATCCTCGTCGGCAAAGCGGTTCACCTCGGCGCGCGCCAGCGCATCGACCGTCATGCGTTCCTTGCCGCTCAGTCCCAGGTCGGACCACGCGAGCATGTACGGCCAGGCGCGCTCGACAAACGAACGGGCCGAGACGATCGGCGCCGTCGGCAGCATGCGGCGGGCGGCCTCGCCCTGACGCACAAGCATCAGCAGCAGCGAGCAAGCCTCGGGCTTGCCGGCGGACATCGGGATGTCGTCGAAAGGTCGGTTGCGGTCCACGTGCGCCTCGAGCGTGCCATCGACCTCGCCCGGCTCGAGTCCACCGAGCAGCTGCGCCGCGCGATCGAGCATGTCGACCGGACCGTCGAGCGTCGAGAGCGCCCGCGCCAGTACGCGCTCCATGCAATCTTCCACCGCGTTGAGCGTCACGAGCTCTTGGGGCACCACAGCAGACGTACGGTTGCGCACACGCGCCACAAACTCAAGCGTCGACAGATACACATCGCCAAAGGGCGCGTAATCGCCCTGGTAGCCACCACAAAGTGCCGGTGCCGCCAACGCGTACTCGGTCTTGGAAAGCGGACTCAGAGCCATCGCGCCCAGCTCGAGCGCCGTGTCCTCCAACATGAGGCCCAACGTACGCGAGCGCAGACGCTCGGCATCGCCCGCCGACACATCGCGGTCGAGTACGCGCGCCGCATCCGGCGCATCGCGCTCAACCGTGCGAATATGCAGGCGCTCGGCAATCGCGCGAACGGCGGCGCAGCGGGCGGCCTCGGCCTCTTCCTGCGCCGGCGTAAAGATGCGGTTGCGGTCCAGCACCAGGCCGATCACGTTGCGCGAGCCCAATGCATCGACAGCCAGCGCCGCAAGCAAAGACGACGGCAGATCGCCCTCGAGCGCCACCACGGCGCGCGACGTACCATGGGCTCGGGCGTTATCGCGCACAGCGAGCACCAGCGCCTGCCACAACCACTCCTCGGAACGAAACTCGGGCAGCTCGTGGTCCTCCAAGGCATCGAGCATCACACCGCGCTGAATCTCCTGAACCAACAGGCTCTCCTCAAAGCACGGCGCTTGGGCCACCACGCGCCCGCAATCGTCGAGCACAAACGACCCGCCGGTATACACCGACTCGTCATAGGCACCGACCGGCGCCATGCAGGCAAACCATACGCTGCGCTTGGACGCAATCTTGCGATAGGCACCACTGCGAACGGCGGCAATGGCGGCCGTCTCGCGGTCGGTCATATCAAACGCGTTGAACTGGAAATAGGCGATGAGGTCGACGCCGGTCGGCAGCATCTCGAGCTCGCGGTCCAAGTCGAAGATCACGGCGATGCGCACGCCGTCCACGTCAAACACCGGCGGCGCCCAACGGGCATCGCCGTTCCCACCGCGCTGCAGGGCAATGCTCGAACGGGCCGGCACCACATGGCCGTCCTTGAGCATCATGTAGTCGAGCAGGGGCTGGCCCTCAAACGAAACTGCCGCGGGCACGATGCAAATCATATCGAGTTCTTGGATACGCTCGGCGACACCGGTCAAGCCGGCAAGTATGTCGTGCTCAAAGTCGGCAGCGCCCACCAGGCCGCCGGGCAGGGCTCCCATAAAGAGCGGAGCCGGCACGCACAGCACGCGCGCACCGCGCTCATGGGCCAGGCGCGCCTGGTCCTCGATGCGACCGCAGATACCCTCAATATCACCCAGGCGCATATCGATCTGTGCAAGTGCGAGCTTCATGGCTCAGCCCTTTCCGTCGTAAACCATCGTTGTCGCAGTAAAAGCGCCGGCCGCATGACGCAGTCGGCGCTTGCATGTGCATATGCTAGCTATGATACCCCGAGCGGGGGCGCGCTCCTAGAACGTCGCGGACCACAGCCCGTGCAGGTTGCAATAGGCATAGACGGTACCGGTCTTGGAACCGCCGGCAAAAAACGTCGCGGGCTTCATGCCGGGCTGGAGGTAATGGACCTCCAGACGACCTTCGGCCTCAAGGGCGATCCACTCGATGTAGTGCTCGGGCACCATAGGATGCTCGACCGAGCCCACACGCGCACGGATCACGTGACCGTCGCGCTCGCTCTCAACGACCGGCACGTGCTTTTCGTGCGCCGCGTCCTCGGTGTTCGCGGTCAGCTCCGTGCAGCCGGCAGGGGTTGCAACGTCGTTGCCAAGGGCGGCAATGAGCTTGCCGTCGGGGTCCTTAAAGAATTTCGCCATGATGTTCTCCTTTGCTGATGTGCCGATGTTCTCGATGGTTCTTATGCCCAAAGGCAGGCGAACCATCCACGGCATGGCAAATGAACACATAACGGGTGGGGACGATGGGACAGCGCGGGCTATCCGCCCCGGCGGCCCTACCCGAGCGGGTTAGCGCCCGTCGCCGCCGAGCAGCGCCAGAACATCCTCGCGGGTAAACAGCGCCGAGGAGATGCCGTCGCCGCCGAGCACGCTGTTGACCAGGTCACGCTTGGACTCCTGCATCTGCATAATGCGTTCCTCGATCGTGTCCTTGGCGATGAGCTTGTACACGGTCACGGTATGTTGCTGGCCAATACGGTGCGCGCGGTCGGTCGCCTGGTCCTGCGCGGCCACGTTCCACCACGGGTCGTAGTGAATGACCACGTCGGCCGCCGTCAGGTTGAGGCCCACGCCGCCCGCCTTGAGCGAGATCAGAAACACCGGAACCTCGCCCGCCTGGAACTGCGCGACCATCTTGGCGCGGCTTTCCTTGGACGATGCACCCGTGAGCTTAAGAAAGCCGATGTCCTCCTTGGCCAGGCGCTTGCCGATGATATCGAGCATGCCCGTGAACTGGCTGAACAGCAGAATGTGGTGCCCGCCGTCGAGCGCACCGTGCACGAGCTCCATGCAAGCGTCGAGCTTGGCGCTCCCCGCCTTGTAATCCTCGTAGTGCAGATGCGGGTCGCAGCAGATCTGGCGCAGCTTGGTGAGCTCGGCGAGCACCTTGAGCTTGTCCTTCTTAAACTCGGATGCCTCGCGGTGCTGCACCTGCTGGGCGATGCGGTCCTGGTTGGCCAGGTAGAGCTTGCGCTGCTCGCCGGTGAGTTGTGCCATGACGGTGTCCTCGATCTTCTCGGGCAGGTCGGCCACCACGTCTTCCTTTACGCGACGCAGCACAAACGGCGACACGAGCGCCTGCAGGCGAGCGGCACTATCGCCCTCGGCATGCTCTACGGGGCTCTCAAAGCGCTTGGCAAACGACTCGCGCGTCCCCAAAAGGCCCGGCATCAGAAAGTCGAAGATGCTCCACAGCTCGGACAGGCGGTTTTCGATGGGCGTGCCCGTCAGGGCAAAGCGCACGCCGGCCGGCAGGCGCTTGGCGGCGCGCGCTACCTGCGTGAGCGGGTTTTTAATGTACTGGGCCTCGTCGAGCACAACGCGGGCAAAGTCCTGCTCGGCATACTCGTCGATATCGCGGCGCATGAGGTCATACGATGTCACGACCACGTTATGCTCGTCGGCGCCGGCTATCTGCACGCGGCGCTGCGCTTTGGCGCCCACAATGGCACACACATCGAGCGAAGGCGCAAAGCGCTCCAGCTCGGCGGTCCAGTTGTACACAAGCGACGCAGGACATACCACGAGCGTGGGCTTAGTGTCCCTCGCCTCCACGCGCGCCAGGATATGTGCGATCATCTGCAATGTTTTGCCCAGGCCCATATCGTCGGCCAAGATGCCGCCGAGGCCCAGGTGCTCGAGCGAGCCGAGCCACTGGTAGCCGTCGACCTGATAGCCGCGCAGTGTGGCCTTGAGCGAGACTGGCACCGTAAAATCCATCTTGCCGAGCGTATCCAAGCGCTCGACGGTGCGACGGAATGCAGCGTCGCGATCGGCCTCGAGCGACGGCGTGCGCGCGAGCATGCTATCGACAAACAGGGTACTCGACGCGGGAAGCGACACGCCGTCGAGCAGATCGACGGCATCGACGCCCAGGTCCTCGGCAAGACCAAACGCGGCACGGGCACCCTCGTCCAGGCGTACGATGTCGCCGGACGTCAGACGCGCAAACGTCTGGTGGCGCTTATACGAGTCCAGATAGATGGCAAGGTCTGCCGCTGAAAGGCCGCTCGCGCCCAGTTCGACGTCGAGCAGGTTACTCTTGACGGTCGCGCGCACCGAAAGCTTGGGCGCAGGGCGCACCGAAATCTGGCGCAGACGATCGCTGAGCATGACCTCGCCCAGCTCGGACAGGGCAGATAGGCCCTCGGTCAGCAAGTGGAACAGGCTCTCGTCATCGCGCTCCTCAAACGCCAGGCCGCCCTCGTAAAAGTCGAAATACAGGGCCGCCGTGTCCATAACGCGAAACTCTGCTATCTCGTCGCGCGGCGGCACACCAGGGCGTTGCTCTTCGAAGGGGCTGCCCGGAGCGCCCAGGCTAAAGAGATCTGCCGACCAGTCACCGTAGGCAACTGTAATCTTGCAGGTCACAAGCCCGTCGTCGACACCGATTGCCATGGCAAAGCTCGGCTCGGGCGCCACGGTGTCGAGCACGGCGGGAGCGGTGAGGTCAGTGTATTCGCGCAGCACGGGCAGTGCCATGCGGCAGAATTCGCCCACCTGTTCGGCGGCGATATGGACCGGCGTGCGACAAGGCAGCAGACGCGACAGAAACGGTGCGGCATGCTGGGCAAACGCCGCATCGGCGCGGCGCGCGCGGTGCGTGTCGACCAGATAGGCAACGTCGCCCGAGGCAAAGCAGTACATATCGGCCGGCAGGCGCAGGTCGTAGCTGCCACCGGCCGCCGGCGCGATCTTGGCGGCAAGGAGCGGCGGTTGTTTTGCCGAGGCCTCGTCCTCCCCCACCGGCGACAACTCAACCGCTACCTCGTAGGAACGATGCGTCGTCGTTCCCCGCGACCAGGCGGGCTCAAAGGAAATGGTCCGGCCACGCAGCAAGTCCAGCATGTATACGATGTCATGCTCGGACAGCGGCAACTGGCGCTCGGCGACAAAGCCGCTGCGTGCAAAATCGTACGACGCCGAACGCGAACTCGTGATGTCGCTCAGATACACAACCGTTGCCACAACAAGGTCGAGCAGACGCACCGAAACCTCGTCAAAGGCCTCGGGCGCATGGAGGAATGTGAGCTTTTTGCCGTACGAGAACGTGCCGCCGCGCACGTAGGCGGCGGCCATGCCGTCGATGTCCTTGACCACGTAGGACACCGAGCCGCAGCGGATGCGAAGCTCGAGCGCCCAGCTAAACCGGTCGGCAAACAGCGGATTGTAGTACGGCGCCAGCGAGGGCTCCAACACCGCCTTGGGGGCATCGAGGTCGACAGTGCCGGCGAGCTTGCGGCGCATGCCCGCCAACTCATCCATGCGAGCGTCCGAAAGATCGGAGAGCGCCTTCATGAGGCTCGGGCTCGTGGGGACGGGCGCCGGGAAGGGAAAGTTAGGGTTGACCGCCGGTGCGGCAGACGCAGGACGCGCGGCTTGCTTGGGCACCGCCGTAAACGTGCGGACCGGTGTGCGCAGCCCCTCGACGGGCTCGGCGCCGCTTGCGTCCAGATACGCAAGCGCCGTGGCGATGGCGTGCTTGCACATGCCGGGGTAGCGATAGGCAGCGGGGCAATCGCAGTCGTAGTCGATCACCTCGTGCTCGTCCATGTCGAGTTCCACATGCGTCTTGTACAGGTCGCCGCGCGAGCCGCGCACTGCACCCTCAACCGTCACGTTTTTGGAGAAGCGCGAGCCACTGTCCTCGATCGACAGCACGGCGCCGTTGAGCATGAGCGAACGCCCCTTCATAAAGGTGCCGCTCAGCGCCGCCTCTTTCCGGAGCGCCTGCACAAACGTCCCCTGTGCCATCACTTCCTCCAATCCACACAGGGTAGCTAATTTGGGACGGGGCTATTTTAGCTACCCCCATATGTCGGTTGAGATGTATTCCGACCCCGGCTCATCCGCCGTCAGCCAAAGGGTAGCTAAAATAGCCCCGTCCCAAATTAGCTACCCCAGCAAAATCATTTTAGATAACCGTCACGCGGCCTTGGTTACCCACGATGGCCTTGGCCTCGGCCAGCAGCGGAATCGAGCGCGCGTTGACCTTGGCAGGCACCTCGGCACGCAGCACGCGCCCGTCCACCTGCTCGATAAAGATCTCCACGCGGTCGCCGCCCGGGTTAGTGGTGAGCACCGTGGCCAGGCGCGCCATATTGCCCTGGCTAAAGCGGCTGTTGGGCACCATGACCTCAAACACCTTGGGCTTGTTGTTCTCCTCGTTGAGCTCCAGCGGCACAATCTCCTGCGCGATGATCTGGTCGCCGCGGTCCGAGCGCTCGAGTTTGCCCTTAATACGAACAAACGCATCGGACAACTGCGCGCCGGTCTCGGGATCAACCTCGCCGTACAGGTACCCCTCGGCCTCTTTATAGGTCTTGGGGAACACGACGACGGTGGCCTCGCCTTCCATGTCCTCGAGCTGCACGATGCCCATGGGGTCGCCGTTTTTGGTCACGCGCTTGGACACGCTCGAGACCATGCCGGCCCACCACAGTGCCTTGCCCTCGGGGATCTCCTGGTTGATGGTGCCTCCCGTGGGGTTTTGCACTTCGTAGCCGGTATCGATCTGCGAGAACGAGAAGTCGCGCGCTTTGCTGAGCGCATACTCAAACGGGCGCAGCGGGTGGTCCGAGACATAGATGCCCAGGACCTCCTTCTCCTGGCTCAGCTTGAGGTGGCGGTCCCATTCCTGGCCGTCCGGATCGGGCACGCTGACCTCAAAGCCCGAGCCCTCAACATCACCAAACATGTCGAAGAACGAGGTCTGGCCACTCGCGCGGTCCTTCTGGCGCTTTATCGCGGCGTCGATGATGTTCTCGGGGTTGTTCTTGTCCACAAAGTGCATCATCTGGCGGCGCGGATAGCCCGTGGAGTCGAAGGCACCTGCCTTGATCAGCGATTCGATCACGCGGCGGTTGGCCTGGCTCGAGTCCACGCGCTCGACAAAGTCGTGCAGCGTCTTAAACGGGCCGCCCGCCTCGCGCTCGGCGATAATCGCCTGCGCCACGCCGGTACCCACGCCGCGGATGCCGGCCAGACCAAAGCGCACGCCTTCCTTGGTAGCCGTGAACTCGGTGCCGGACTCGTTGACATCTGGCGAAAGCACGGGGATGCCGTCGTGACGGCATGCCGAGACGTAGTGCACGATCTTGTCGGTCTTGCCCGTGTAGGACGTCAGAACGGCCGCCATGTACTCGTGCGGATAGTGCGCCTTGAGCCACGCCGTCTGCATAACCAGGATGGCGTAGCCGGCGGAGTGCGACTTGTTGAAGGCGTAGGACGCGAACTCGAGAACATCGTCCCAAATCTTCTGGGCGACCTCGCGCGTGTAGTTGTTCTTGATAGCGCCGTTCATCCAGTGGTCGTAGGTGGTCTCGTCCGAGCCATCCTCCCAGTGGAGCACCGTCGACGTGAGCAGCTTGATCTTTTTCTTAGCCACGGGCTTACGGATACGCGAGTCCGATTCGCCCTTGGAGAAGCCACACATCTCGACGGAGATGAGCATAACCTGCTCCTGGTAGACCATGGTGCCGTAGGTTTCGCCCAGGATGTCGTCCAGACGGTCGTCGTAGGAGACGGCCGGCTCCTTGCCGTTCATACGGTTGATGTAGGACGAGACCATGCCGGCGCCCAACGGGCCCGGGCGGTACAGGGCGATCAATGCCACGACGTGCTTGTACTCGGTGGGCTTCATGTTCTTGATCGTGGCCGTCATGCCGGCGGACTCGACCTGGAAGACGCCGGCGGTGTGACCGGAGCCCATGAGCTTAAAGATCTCGGGATCATCAAAGGGGATCTCTTCCTCTTTGATGTCGATGCCGAAGTTCTTTTTGATGTTTGCCTTGGCCTTGGAGATAACCGTCAGCGTGCGCAGGCCCAGGAAGTCCATCTTGAGCAGACCCATGTCGGCAACGGTATGGCCCTCGTACTGGGTAATCTCGACGCCGCCCTTGGTGTCGAGCTTGGTGGGCACGTGCTCGTTGACGGGGTCGCGACAGATCAGAACGGCACACGCGTGCACACCCTCGCCACGGGTGAGGCCCTCGATCGAGAGCGCCGTGTCGATGATGCGGCGGGCGTCGTCGTCCTTTTTATAGGCCTCGGCAAAGTCGGGGTTAAACAGATCCTCTTTGCCGGGCTGTTTGTCGAGCACCTGCTTGAGCTTGACCTTGGGGTCGCTCGAGACCATCTTGGACAGGCGCTGGCCCATGTAGACCGGGTAGTCCAGGACGCGCGCGGCGTCGTTGATGGCCTGCTTGGCCTTAATGGTCGAGTAGGTGATGACGTGGGTGACCTTCTCGGGGCCGTAGAGCTGGCGAACGTGCTCCACGACCTCGAGGCGCCGCTCATCGTCGAAGTCCATATCGATATCGGGCATCTCGGTACGCTGCGGGGACAGGAACCTCTCGAACATCAGGCCGTTCTCGAGCGGGTCGAACGCGGTAATGTTCATGGCGTAGGCGACGATAGCGCCGGCGGCCGAGCCACGGCCGGGGCCGACGCCGATGCCGTTGTCCTTGGCCCATTGCACGTACTCGGCAACGATGAGGAAGTAGGCGGCAAAGCCCTTGTCGCAAATGACCTTGTATTCGTACTCAAAGCGCTCTTTGATGTTGACGCCGCCGATCTCGCGCGTGGCCCAGTCGTCGCCGTAGTGCTGGCGCAGGCCCTTCTCGCACTCGCGGCGGAACTGGCTCTCGTGCGTCTCGCCGGGATCGAGCAACGGGAAGCGCGGCAGGATGATGGAATCCCAGTCCAGCTCGACGTAGCACTTGTCGGCAATCTCGAGCGTGTTGTCGCAGGCCTCGGGGCAATACGGGAACATCGCCCGCATCTCCTCCTCGGTCTTCATGTAAAACTCCGAGCCGGTCATGCGCATGCGATTGGGGTCATCGACCTTGGCGTTCATGCCAATGCACATGATGACGTCCTGCACGGGCGCATCCTCGCGGCGCAGGTAGTGGAAGTCGTTGGTGGCGATGACCTTGACGCCCACCTGCTTGGCGATATCGATGAGTGTGCGGTCCATCTGCTCGTCGGTCAGGCCGTTATCGGTGGTAATGCCGTGTTCCTGAATCTCGATATAGAAGTCGCCGGGATCGAAGGTGTCACGGAAGGTCTCGGCCCACTTGATGGCGCCCTCCATGTCACCGCGGTCGATGTACTTGGGGATGATGCCCGCGATACAGGCACTCGTGCAAATCATGCCCTTGGCATGACGGCGCAGGTTGTCGAGCGTCACGCGCGGCTTGTAGTAAAAGCCCTGCACGGCGGCCTCGGAGACCGTCTGCATCAGGTTGACGTAGCCCTCCTGGTCCTTGGCCAGGAGGATCATGTGGTAGAGCTCGGGCTTATGGTCGCGGGCAAGGGTCTCGTCCGGCGTAAAGTAGACCTCGCAGCCAAAGATGGGCTTGATGACCAGAGGCGGCTTGAGCTCGTCGATGTTGCCCTTCTCGTCCCACATGGCCATGTCCTTCACATACTGGGCATGCTCGCGCGGGTTTTCCCCGGGATCGGGCTCCACCAGCTCGTCGCGGCGGTCCTTTTCCAAGAAGGCCTTGTCGTGGCTCCAGGTTTTGTACTCGGGCGTGTTGTGGTTGACGGCGTCGCAGGCCAGCGCCAGGTCGGGCACGCCATACATGTAGCCGTGGTCGGTAATGGCCACGGCGGGCATGCCAAGCTCAACGGCACGGTTGACCATATCCTGGATACGGGTTGCGCCGTCGAGCATCGAGAAAACAGTGTGATTGTGCAGATGGACGAATGCCATGTGATGAGCTCCGATGCGGGTTCGTGTTCTGACTGAACGATTTTACCCCACGGCACGGACAGCACCCGAACCTAGCCAAACCCACACGGCTCCTCTTGCAGTTGCGGTGAAATAGTTCCCGCTTGGGCCATCTGGTCCGCAATACAGGAACTATTCCACCGCAAGTTATCTGAGGGCTAGAGATTGTAGGTGACTACTTGGGGTTCGGCGGGTTCGACGAAGATGGCTGGATTCGCCTGTTCCACGCGGACGAACTTGACGGTCACGGCCTCAACGCCCGCCTTGTGCAACACGTCGGCGTAGACGCGCGCCTGCAGGGCGTGCTTCTCCTGCAGCTGTTCCGGCGTCTCATCCGGCGTGCCGCCCGTCTTGTAGTCGATGACCAGCGCGCGCGACGGATCGGCCGGGTCGGTGGCCAGTGCATCGATGGCGCCTTCGGCATATGCACCGTAGCGAGCGATGTCCTCGTCCTCGCAGCCCAGCGAAAAGAACGGCACCTCGGCGCGAACGCACGGCCACGCGAGCAGGTCGGCACGAACAGCCGACTTGAGCCAGCGGTCCAGGGCAACGTCGAAGCGTTCGCGCTGCTCCGGCGTTAGGTGCCACAGATGCGCCAGCGCTTCGGCGCGCGCGGTGGGCAGCTCATCGGCACCCATCTCGATCAGCCACTGGCAGGCGGCATGGAACGCCGAACCCAGCGCCATGGGGTTGCCGGCGAGCTCAACGGCGGCCACGTCTGCATCCGTCATCTCGGAACCATCCGACTCCGCATCATCGCCGGCCTCGTCCATGGGCACGTGCGCCTCGGCGGCACGGTCCTCGGCCTCGGTATGCAGCGCCGCGGCAATTGACGAGTAGCTGTACGAATCGCGCACCGGATACGGGCAGGTGCCCATTCGCACGCCCACCGCCTGGGGATACACGAGCTCAAACGCATCGGGCTCGGGGTCGGCAGGACCGGGAACGGCGGCGCGGGCATCTGCACCGGCGCCCTCCGGCTCCGCATCGCCGCGAACGAGCCTGCCCTCGGCATCCAGTGAAGCGTTGGCCTCAAACGCCTGCTCGCCAAAGGTAAAGTCCGCGAGCGAAATAAGCTCGTAGTCGCCCGGCTGGGAGTTGTCGAACACCAGGCGGTCGGCATCGAGCTGCGGCATGTCCAGAGCGTCGGTCGGCAAAATACGGCGCAGCACGTCATAGGTCAGATCGGTCTCGACGTCGAAGGTCGGCGCCGTCACCTTACCACGGCTCACGCCGGCATCCATCGCCAAGATCACCAGCTCGCGCGCACGCGTCATGGCAACGTAGAGCAAGCGGGCCCGCTCCTCGAGCGAAAGCTGCAGGTCGTCGTTGCGCAGGCGAACGAATGCCTCGGCGGGAGAACCCGTCGCGCAGACGTCCTCCATGAGCTCCGGCGGCAGCCACAGCGACGTGCCCTTGCCCTTAAACGCATGCTCAAACTGCTTTTTGACGTCGTCGCCCTTTACGAACGTGCCGTCCACGAGTTTAACGCCGTCGAAGCGTGCCGGCAGTGCCACGACTTGCGCTCCGCCCTCGACGCGACCCATCTGTGCCGCACCCGAGGACTTACGCACGCCAAAGCACTCGGCGACCGCCACGACCGGATATTCCAGACCCTTGGAGGCGTGCACCGTCATGATGCGCACCGCGCCGTCGCCCTCCTCGTTGAGGGCGCCTGGGGCTTCCTTGCCCGCCAAGAAGCGGTCGAAGGCCAGCGCAATGGAGCGCGGCGAGTTGCCGAACTCGGCCTCAGCCTCAGCCACGGCATCAAGCGCCTTGAGCACGTTGGCGGCAATGGCCTTGCCCTCGGGGCCGCGCTGCGCCAGACGCACGAACCAGCCCGAAGCGTTGACCACGTCGCGCGCGATCGCCGCGAACGAATCGCGACCCACACGACGAAGCGCATACCGCAGCACCTCGCGGGCGCGCGTTACGAGCGGCAAGTCTTGCAAACCCGGCACATCGGAATCACTCATGATGCCCACGTCGATATTCCGGCGCGAGGTCTCCCCCGTCTCGCTATCGAGCTTGGTCGCCAGCGCCAAAAACTCCTGGGCGCCCAGCGCAAACATCGGCGAGGCGAGCAGCGGCATAAGGCCCTGCGCCGTATCGGCCGGATTGGCGAGCGCGCAAACCAGGGCGCGCACCGTCTGCACCTCGGCAGCCTGCGCAAAGACCGAGCCGCCCGCGATGACGCAGTCGAGCCCCTGGTCGCGGAAGGCCTGTGCGTAGACGTCGGCGTTGGTCATGCGGCCCAGCAGCAGCACCATGCCGCCCTGGGGCTGGCCGGCATCGGCAAGCGCGCGGAATCGCTCAGCGATCGCACGGGCCTTGGCCTGTGTGCGCTCCTGCGTACTGCCGCCGGCAACAAAGAGGGCCTGGCGACGCGAGGCATCTGCCACCAGCGTGTCCTTGCGGCCGTCGCTCGCCTCAAGGTCCAAAAAGCCCTGCATCAGGCCGCCGTCATCGCCGTCGAAGACGCGTGCCACGTAACGCAGTACCTCGTCATGGCTGCGGAAGTTGCGCACGAGCTTGACGAGCTCGCCAGCAGGGGCGTCGGCCACGGCAGTCGCCTCGGACGCCGCCGTCGATCCCACTTTGCGCTCCTGGCGACGGAACACCTCGACCTCGGCGCCGCGGAAGCGATAGATTGACTGCTGTGCATCGCCCACGGTGCACAGCGCGCGCTCCCCCGCACCCGTCAGGTAACGGATCAGATCGACCTGCATCTGGTCGGTATCCTGGAACTCGTCGATCATGACCATCTTAAAGCGGCCCTCGTATGCCGCTCGGATGGCTGGGTAATCGCGCAGGGCCTCGTATGCCATGCGGAGCAGGTCGTTATTATCGAGGGCGGACTGGGCAGCCTTGAGCGCGCGGTACTCAACCTCTACAGAGCGGGCCAGGCCCACCAGCGCATCGAGCGCGGGACCACCGCAGGCAAGCACGATATTGATAAACGCATCGGCGGCCTCGGCCTTGAGCAGCTCGACCTGCTCCTTGGGGAACGCCTTGCTCGCGCGCGGCATGGCGCACGACATCATGAGTCGCGCCGCATCGACCATGGTCTTGCCGCTCGCCTCGAACGCATCGATGGCGTCGAGTGCCACCTGCGCCTTCTCGGTCGCCGCCTTGCTTGCACCCAACGCCGCGCGATAGGCGTCGGCAAGAGCCGAGGTATCGGCCTGGCCGCGCGCCACGCGCACGTCGTCCATACCGCCCGGCAACTGGCTCGACAGCTCCAGCAGGTCGCGCACCAAACCCCTGATGGTCGTACCGGCGCCAAAGGAACCGCCCTCGCCCGCCATGGGATACCAGGCGTAGAGGGCCTTGAGCGATGCCGCGAGCTCGGGGGCGGCATCGGGTGCCGTCGCGCGACCCAGCACATGCTCAACAGCCTGATCCATAAGCTCGTCGGTATCGGTGAGCACCGTGAACTCGGGGTCGATGCCCAACTCCAGCGAGTGCGCGCGCAGGATACGCGAGCACATGCCGTGAATGGTCGAGATCCACGCATCGTCGACGGTCAGGGCCTCCTCGCCCATGCCCTCGTCGATAAGCGCACGGCGCACGCGGTCGCGAATCTCGGCCGCGGCGTCCTTGGTAAAGGTGATGGCGAGCACCTGGTCCAGATGCTCAACGAACGGACCGGATTCGGGTGAGAGCGCGTAGACGATGCGGCGCGTGAGGGTAAAGGTCTTGCCCGAGCCGGCGCCCGCCGAGACAAACAGCGGACGGTCGAGCGTCTTGACGATCTGCAGCTGTTGCGGCATCAAGGTCGAAAGATCCATGGTCTACACGTCCCTCCTTACAAACGTACCTTCGTGGTTATACGAGCAGCGTGCATGCGCGGCCTGAGCCGACGCCGGGTCGACGGCGGCAACGTTGCCTGCCTCGAGCTCGCGCAGGCGCTCGGCGATGCCGGCCTCCACGCGATCGAGCAGAGCGTCGAAGTCCATGCTGCCACCCTCGCCGGGGAAGCCTTTCTTAAGGCCCGGGATGCGACCGTCGCCGCGCTCTTCCTCGAGCAGCTCGGCGCTCGCGGCACCGCGCAACGCCGGTTTGCCGCCCTTGGTCGAAAAGTAGAGCGCCGCGCGGGTGTCCAAATCCAGCGCCCGGCGCATGGCCCGTGCATAGATAAGCGTCTGGGTATGGGGCGGTAGCCACCGCGGGTCGTCGATGGGCGCCGTGCCCGATTCCTCGTCGCGCACCGTGGGGTCGGCGAGCTTAAACTCCTCAACGCCCGTGCGATGCTTGTAGTCGATCACCACGGCACGATTCTCGGCGTCCACGTCCACGCGGTCGATGCGCCCGCCAAGCGGCCAACCGGCATACTCGACCTTGAGCTCGTTGAAGGCGAACTCCAGGTAACGCGGGGCAAAGGGGGCAAGCGCCTCGGACTCGTAGGCAAGCACGCCCTCCAGCTGCGGCAGAATCTCGGCCACCTGGCGCTCCTCCACCGCAGAGAGCGGCACCAGCGGGCCCTCCGTGCCTCGCTTGCCGGCGTGCTCGGCCAACGTCTCGTCAAAAACCTCGCGCAGCAGCTCCTGAGCACGTGGCAGGTTCTCGGGCGTCACACGCTCCATGCCCTCCTGGGGCAGACGAGCATGCAGGTGCTCCAGCACGTCGTGGACAAAGTTGCCCTTCTCCATGTTGCCAAAGCCCGCGTCGATGGACTGGGGCTTCACGCGATACGACACGAACCAGCACAGCGGGCACGTCGAATACGCCTCGATCTGCGAGGCGGACGTCAGACGCGGCACGAGCGGTGCGTTCTCGCCCTCGCCATCGCGGCGACGCAGGACCAGGTACGGCACAGCCGCCTCACTCAAATGCTGAGGAGCCTCGCATGCGACGCGCTTGCACTCGATGCCCTCGCCGGCCGCCGGATCAAAATCGGCGACGATACCGCCCTCGCCCACGCACGCAACCTTGGCGGCGCCAGCGGCCTCGGCATGCGCCCGCAGCTCGGTCCACACGGCAGCCGGGTAGCACTCGCGCGCCTGGCGATCGTGCGTCACGCGGGCAAGCGCAACCGGACCGCGCGCGGCCTGCATCGCGCGGCCAAAGCGCACGCGCAGCAGGGCCGCGGGCTCAAGCGTCACGCCACTGCGCCCCAGCTC
>UQKY01000025.1 GCA_900541785.1 uncultured Collinsella sp. | reverse complement strand
CGAAAAGATTCGCCGAGCCTGCCGAGGTATTCGCCATGACGGCATCGTAAAGGCCGGTAACGTCCTTAAGGTTGATGCCTTCCTCAACCACCAGTGCGACGTTGAGCTGTTCGACCACATGGGTGCCGAGTGGGCCCGTCTGTTCGAGGGTGTCGAGATCAACAAGATCCTGACGATCGAGGCTTCGGGCATTGGTATGGCCTGCATTGCAGCTCAGCATTTTGGCGGCGTGCCGGTGGTCTTTGCCAAGAAGGCGCAGTCCATCAACCTCGACGGCGAGCAGTATGCCACGACCATCTACTCCTTTACCAAACAGAAGGAGTACCCGGTTATCGTTGGCAAGCGCTTCCTGTCCGAGGGCGACAAGGTTCTGATCATCGACGACTTTTTGGCCAACGGCTGCGCGCTCGAGGGCCTTATTAAGATCTGCGAGGCTGCGGGCGCCGAGGTTGCCGGCATTGGCATCGCCGTTGAGAAGGGCTTCCAGGGCGGTGGCGATAAGCTCCGCGAGCGCGGCTTCCGCGTTGAGAGCCTGGCCCGTATTGCCGAAATGGACTGCGAGAACGGCGAGATCACGTTCGCCTAGGCGCGCAGCACAAGCGATTGGTATGCGATGTGATAAAGGGACTGTCCCTTTGTCACATTTTTTGTATGAGGGGAGGTGTTGATATGGATGAGAACAAGATGGGATGGCGCGAGTATGCGCGCTATGCCGAGATGTCGGTCGAGGAGTTGGCACGCGATTGCGAGGTGCAGGTGTTTCGCGCGACGGGTCCGGGCGGACAGGGCGTGAACACGACGGACTCGGCGGTGCGCATGAAACATATCCCTTCGGGAATTACCGTGACGGCGCGCGAGAGCCGCAGCCAGTTCCAGAACCGTGCAAGCTGTCTGCGTAAGCTGAGGGCAGAGCTTGAGCGTCGTGGCCGTCCGCCGCGCCGACGCGTAAAGACCAAAGTGCCACAGCGATCGCGCCAGCGCAGGCTCAACGACAAACACTTCAACGCCATTAAAAAGGCCAACCGTCGCAAACCGGGCAGCGACGAATAGCCTCCTCATAAGTTGCGGTGAAATAGGGACTGTTTTGCGGATTTAACTGCATAAACAGTCCCTATTTCACCGCAACTTAGGCGGGGCTAGCGGGTGGGGTGCCAGACGTGGAGGGCGCCGGCAAGGATGTCGACCTCGATGCGCGAGGCGACGATGGGCTCGCCGTCGGCCTGGATGGGATAGTTGGGCTCCTCAAAGGTGAGCTCGACATGGTGGCAGCGGCGCGTGCGAACCGGCGGCAACTTGGTATGGTGGCCGTCCTTGGCCGAAAGAAACATGGGCAGGGCAACCGCGCGAGGGACGGGGCCGCAGGCGTAGCAGACGTCGAGCATGCCGTCGCAGGGGTCGGCATCGGGACAGATGCGATAGCCCGAGCCATAGGTGGGGCCCAGCTGAATCGCCATGATGATCGCCCTCACGCGCTCGGCGGGCGCACCGTCGAAACTCACTGTCATTGGATAGTTGCGGTAGCGCAGGCCAAACTGCTCAAGTCCCGATAGGGTGTAGAGCGGAGCGCCGGTGAGGCCCGTCTTTTTGCGCAGTTCGGTGGTTCCAAGGCCGATGGCGGCATCGATGCCGACCGAAAGCGTCTGGTCGTAGTACTCAACGGCAGCTTCGCCGTTGCCGCTCGCAGGGCTCCACGAGCGAATGCGCCCGATGTCCTGACGCTGCAGCTCGCAGGTGAGCAGCGCGCCAAAATCTTTGCCGGAGAAATCGTCGATACCGAGCGTCTGGGCAAAATCGTTGCCGGAGCCTACGGGCAGGACGGCAAGCGCCGGTCGAACCGCCTCTTCTTGCGCCATCAAGCCATTGACGACCTCATGGATCACGCCGTCGCCGCCGAGTGCGATAACCGTGCGGTAGCCCTGAGCCTGTGCGGCCAGTTCCTTGGCGTGCCCCGCGCGTTCGGTCAGCACCAAGTCAAACTGGGATGCGCGCGCGGTCATATCCAAAAAGCGCTGCAGGCGCTCGGCAACTTCGCGCGCAGCACCCGACTGGGCGGCTGGGTTGGCGATGATGAGCGTGCGACCAAAATCAGTTGCGTGCATGGGGCGACTCCCGGCGTATGACGTGACGGTGCGGTCGCGCTCAGGTCGAATTGCCCCTGATTGTGGCTGCACGGCGAATACTAACGTCTACTCTATCAGGTCGTTGTGGCGCTCGATAGCATCCGCTACCGTACCGCCCTCATCCACAATAAGCGAACGGCGCTTGGGTGAGATGATGCGCTGAGCGGGGTACACGCCGCGGTGCCCGCCGACGAGATAGCTGATAAAGGCCACGATGACAAAGAACCCGGCTGCCGTGCCGTGGAACAGGTCGATGGCCATCATGCAGGTGGTGATGGGCACGTTGAGGCCGGCGCAGAACACGCCGAGCATGCCCAGCGCCGCCAGAAAGCTGGGGTCGATTCCGACGAGGCAACCGATCCAGCCGCCGAGCGCCGCACCGATGCCAAACAGGGGCGTGACCTCGCCGCCTTGGAAGCCGGCACCCAGGGTGAGCGCCGTCACCACGAGCTTGATGGCTGCGTCGGCAAGGGTCGTGTTACCGGCGAACCCGGCGCCCGAGAGCCAGGTGGCAAGGCCGGCATACTTCCAGGCGTCGAGCACCGCGTAGGCCGCGAGCACCACGAGCGCGCCCACGAGTGCGCGAGCAAGGTAGTTGGTGATAAAGCGACCGTACAGGCTCTTGACGGTTCGAACCGACCAGGCAAAGAGGCGTGCCGTCAAACCGAAGATAATGGCGCTGATAACAACGATGACAACCGTCCGTGGTGTCATGTTGGGAACGCTGGTGATGACATTCGCCTCGTACTCGGTTCCCAAGGCAAGCGACGTAAAGTAGCCGGTAAACGAGGCGACCAGGCAGTAGATGCCCGCGGTGTAGTCGATCTTGCCGATAAAGCACATCTCCATGCCAAAGAAAGCTCCGGCAAGGGGCGAACCGAATACGGCGCCAAAGGCCGACGAGATGCCGGCGAGCATGAGGTCGTGGTGGTCATGCTTTTTGAGGTGGGCAAGACTCGAGATGTTGCTGGCGATGGTGCCGCCGATCTGCACCGCGGCTCCCTCGCGACCGGCCGATCCGCCCGTGAGGTGCGTGAGCGTGGAGCAGACGAAGGTGAGGACGGCCATGCGCATATGGATGAGGCGTGTGCCCAGGGCGGAATCGATGACCAGGTTGTTGCCGCGTTTGGCGGCAAGGCCGTGGTTTTTGTACACCCATACGGTGGCAACGCCCACAACGGGAAGCAGCGCGTAAATCCATGCGTGGTGCTCGCGATAATCGGTCGCGATATTCAGCGAGGCCAAAAACGCCCAAGCGGCAACGCCCATGGCGAGCGAGACGATGACGACGAGTACGAGCAACTTGGCGCTCGCGAGTAGGTTGCGGACGTTGCGGCGCGTGTCGGCAGCCAAGAGATGCTCGGAGCGGGTGAGCTGTTGCCTGCCGGCCATGATAACGTCGTTCAGGGAGAAAAAGCCGCCGTCGTCGAGCGACTGGGAATGATCCTGCGCTTCGTTTGCGCTTTCGGGTTTGTCGTTATGAGCCATACGTTCCTCTTTTAGGTTGCAACGCAAGCATTATAAAACGCGGTAAACGCGACGAGCCGGTGGGTTGGTTTCCATTCTGTTTCGCGGCCTGCAACCGACAGGTGTATTTGCGGGTTCAGGCCGAGTCGCGGTTGTGCGTCGGGGGATTATACTGAGGCAAGCATAAAGAATCGGCGCCCCTGTTGTGCGCCGTGGCATTAAGAGGTGCATATGGCAGAGAAACTCATTCCGCTGGAGGACGCGCAGTCGATTGTCCTGTCGTACGTTGCTCCGACCGATCTCGTCGAGATTCCCGTGTGGCAGGCTGCCGGTCTTCCCTTGGCCGAGGACGCGGTGGCCGATATCGACATTTCACCGTTTGCCAACAGCGCCATGGACGGGTATGCCGTGCGCTCGGCGGACTTGGTGCGGGCATCTGGCGAGGCGCCGGTGACGCTCGACGTTATTGGACACGAGGCCGCGGGCCATGTGTTTGAGGGCGCAATCGGTGCGGGCGAGGCGGTCCGCATCATGACGGGCGCGCCGGTGCCCGAGGGTGCGGATGCTGTGGTGAAATACGAGATTGTCGATGTGCTCGACGGTGACGGCAACGAGGGCTCGCACGTTCGCTTCTCGGCGCCTGCTAAGGTAGGGGAGAACGTTCGCTCTGCCGCCGAGGAGGCCCATGCCGGCGATGTTGTGATGCACGCCGGCGAGGTCGTGGCTCCGGCGGGCGCGGGTCTGCTGGCAAGCGCCGGATACGCGAGCGTGAAGGTGCGCGCTGCCCCACGTGTGGGCATCATCTCGCTGGGCACGGAATTGGTCGCACCGAGTAAGGTACCGGCGCGTGGTCAGATTCGCGATTCCAACTCCTCGGCGCTGATGGCCGAGGCGCTCGATGCCGGCGCCGAGCCCGTGTTCTACGGCATCGCGCCCGACGATGAGCAGGCGATTGCCGAGCTGGTGCATCGCGCCGTGCAGGAGTGCGATTTTGTCATTACGAGCGGTGGCGCCTCGGCGGGCGATTACGACTACGTGACGGCGCTCGTCCGGCGCGAGGGCGAGGTGCTGTTTGACCGCATCTCGATGCGTCCGGGCAAGGCCATCACGTTTGGCTTGCTCGGGGGTAAGCCCTACCTGGGGCTTTCGGGCAATCCGGCCGCGGCGTATGTAGGCTTTGAGATGCTCGCCCGCCCGGCGATTCGCAAGATGCGCGGCTTTGCCGAGGGTACGCGACCCGTGCAGCAGACGATATTGACGCACGGCGTGAAGAAGCGCCAGGATCGACGCTTCTTCGATCGCGCCACGGTTTTGCGCGACCCCGAGACCGGTAAGCTGTTGGTGACCGAGGCCAAGACGCAGAATTCGGCGCTGCTCGGCACGATGCAGCGGGCCAACTGCCTGCTGCGTATTGACGAAGGACCGTGCGAGCTCAAGGCGGGCGACGTCGTGGATGTCGTGCGTGTCGACCTGCCTGAGGGCACGGTGCTATAGGAGGAATGCTATGGAGTTGAAGATATCGATCGTGACGTGTTCGGACACGCGCGATCTTGCGCAGGATGAGGCCGGAGCCGCACTCGAGGAACTCATCGAGACGCAGGGCTGGACGGTCGCCTCACATGTGGTCGTGCGCGACGACGTCAGCGAGATTGGTGATGCCATTGTGGAAGCCGCCGATGAGTGCCACGCCAATGTCGTGCTCACCTGCGGCGGCACGGGGCTTTCGATGCGCGATGTGACGCCCGAGGCGACGCGTGCCGTCTGCGACCGCGATGTGCCGGGTATTGCCGAGGCAATCCGTGCGTACTCCATGACCAAGACGCGCCGCGCCATGCTCTCGCGCGCTATTTGCATGCAACGAGGCCATACACTTGTCGTAAACTTTCCCGGTTCTACGAAGGCCGCCCGCGAAAGCTGGGAGGCCATAGCGGACCAGCTGGAACATGCGGCCCAGATGACGGCGGGCGGCGGACACGCCAAATAAGCGCACTACCTGCGGCGGAGCGACCTTACGGGCCGCTCCGCCTTTGTTTTCCGCCGAAGCGACGCCGAGGCGCACGCTAACTCGAAACTATATTCTCTGGCGAGAATAATTTCTCACTATCATTATTCGCGCAGAAGTATAATCTGGTTGCAGATTAAAGCCCGCGGTGGGGTACCCGGGCACAAGGTCCGAAAGGGTTGAATATGTTCGATATGGTTTCTCGCCGCGGATTCGTCTCGCTTTCTGCTGTCGCCGCTGCCGGCCTTGGTCTTGCCGGCTGCTCGGGCAGCAAGACGTCCGAGCCGGCCGGATCCGATGCCGGTTCTGCTAAGGCATCTTCCAAGAAAGCTGTCGAGCTGCAGGTCTTTGCTGCTAACTCCCTCGAGAAGGCCCTTCCCGAGGTCCAGGAGCTCTACACCGACCAGACCGGCACCACCTTTGCCGATACGCAGTTTAAGGCCTCCGGCGACCTTGCCGAGCAGATGCGCGCCGGTGCCGCCGTCGACGTGCTCATCACCGCTTCCAAGGGCACCATGGATGACGCTGAGACCGCCGAGCTCGTCGACGCTGATACGCGTGAGGACATGTTCGTCAACGACCTCGTGATTATTCGCGCTGAGGGCTCCGACACCAAGATCGAGGCCATCGCCGACGTCGCAAATCTGGACGGCAAGATCGCCATTGGCGACGCCAAGACCGTCCCCGCCGGCAAGTACGCCAACCAGGCGCTGGCTTCCGTGGGCCTTTATACCGGCACCGAGGGCGATGACGGCGAGTATGCGCCCGAGATTGCCGACAAGGTGGCCCTGGCCGACAAAGTTGGCACCGCCGCCGCCTATGTGTCCACGGGCGACTGCGTGGCTGGCTTTGTCTACAGCTCCGATATCTTCCGCTACGACGGCATCGAGGAGGCCTTCGTGTGCCCCGAGGATTCGCACAAGCCCATCGTGTACCCGGGTGCCGTTGCCGAGAGCTCCGAGCACGCCGACGAGGCCAAGGCGTTTATCGACTTCTGCCTGACCAACAAGAAGGCTCAGAAGATTTGGGCCAAGTACGGCTTTGAGCTTTCCGCGTAGTGCGGCTTGGCGCGATAATTCCATCGTTTTGTGTTTCACACCGTCCTTGTATTCTCTTGGAGCTTTTCGTGCTTAATAGATTCCGCATGCTTGTCGCCTGTGCTTTGATCTTCGCGCTTTGCTGGGTGCCGGGATTTGCGTTTGCTGGGGACGCTGAGGACGGGGCCCAGGCTGCTGCGACCGCTCATGGGCTTTCCTATGGGATCGAGGGTTTTGAGCGGTTGGCCAAGGGGACCGCTCGTGCGATGGAGGGCCAGCCTGAGGGCTACCGGTTTCCCGTTGACGAGGACGTGGACCTTGTAGTGGCGCCTGCTGCCGATCGCGTTGTTGTGTGGATATCGCCCAAGGCGGTCGAGAAATATGGATTGGATCCCCAGGACAACGAGTGCGTATCGGGTCTCAAGGCCCTCGTCTGTGAGCTCGACAGCGCAAACTGCATGGGAGGTGCGCAGCTAGGGGACGTGGATCTTCCTTGGTATGTCACGGCGGAAACAACGTTTGATGCCGGCGGGTATACCTATGGCTTTGACGAGCGCGGTGCGGATGGGGACCGCTATGTGGTGATTGCATCAGCCTCGGGTGATGCCAAGGGCGGCGCGCGTTGGCTTGATAGCGCTCAAATGGTAGAAGCGTCGTCTGTCGTGTTGCGGGATGAGCGGGGGCCCTTGACCTCTCTGGCCTCCTTTTTGGGCGACATCGACTATCGCCCGTTTTGGGTGTCCATAAAAACGAGCGGCCTTGCCCTGCTGATCTCCTTTGCGCTGGGCCTGTTTGCCGCGTGGAAGACCATGGGTACCTCGAGTCGCATCAAGGGCCTGCTCGACTCGGTCTTTACCATCCCTATGGTGTTGCCGCCTACGGTGTGCGGCTTTCTGCTCCTCATGCTGTTTGGCCGCTCGACCGGGGTGGGCCAGTGGCTCATCGCGCATGGTATCTCGATCGTCTTTACCTGGCCCGCGGCGGTGATCTCTGCCGTGGTGGTGTCGTTTCCCCTGGTCTACCGCACGGCGCTCGGTGCCTTTGAGAGCCTCGACATGCAGATGCTCGACGCCGCGCGAACTCTGGGATGGTCCGAGCGTCGCATCTTTACCAAGCTTATGATGCCGCTTGGCTGGCCCTCGATTGCCGCCGGCACGGTGCTCGCCTTTGCCCGCGCGATGGGCGAGTTTGGCTGCACCCTGTTCTTTGCGGGCAACTACGCCGGTATTACGCAGACCATCCCCATCGCCATCTACTTTGAGTGGATGGGCGGCAATACGTCGGTGGCCCTCTTTTGGGTCGTGGTCGTAATAGCGTTCAGCTTCCTGGTCATCCTATTCATCAACATGTACACGGCGCATTCGCAAAAGTATCGCGAGCGGGGCCTTTCCCGTGCGGAACGCAAACAGGCCAAGCCGCTGGGCGGCCAGACCGATTCGCTCGACCCAGTCGGCGGCGATGCGCTGCGTATCGATCGCGAGGCACTGGCCGAGCTCATGCGCGATGATACGGTGCCGCGGGGAGGTCGATAGGCCATGTCGCTCGTTTTGGATATCAAAAAGCACTACCCCGGGTTTATGCTCGACATGCAGCTTGAGGCCGGCGAGGAGCGCGTGGCGCTGCTCGGTGCCTCAGGTTGCGGCAAGAGCTGCACACTGCGCTGCATTGCCGGTGTTGAGACGCCCGACGAGGGAAAGATCGTTGTCAACGGCGTGACTTTTTTTGACTCGGCGGCGGGCATCGACCTGTCGCCCCAGGAGCGAAAATGCGCCCTGTTGTTCCAAAACTATCAGCTGTTTCCCAACATGACGGTGGCCGATAACGTATGCGCCGGCGTTGAGGATGCGGGCGACGCCGCGGCGCGTAAAAAACTTGCAGAGCGCTACCTGGGCATTTTCGGCCTGGCCGATTTTGCCGACCGCTACCCCGCGCGCCTCTCGGGCGGCCAGCAGCAACGCGTGGCGCTTGCCCGTATGGTGGCGGCGCATCCGGGCATTTTTATGTTCGACGAGCCCATGAGCGCACTCGATGCGTATCTTAAGAGCGCACTCGAGCAGAACATGCTCGACCTGTTCGACGTCTGTAACCGCACCGTCCTCTACGTGAGCCACGACATCGACGAAGCGTGCCGCCTGTGCCAGCGTATCTGCGTGATGCACGACGGGCATGTTGAGGAGATCGGCTCCGTCGAGGACGTGGTTCGCCGTCCGCAGACGCTGGCGGCGCTGCGCCTGACGGGCTGCAAGAATACGAGCCGCGCGCGCAAGATTGGCGACGAAGAAGTCGAGGCCCTCGACTGGGGCATGACCTTTAACGTGGGTCGCGAGGTTCCCGATAATGTGGCGTACCTGGGCGTTCGCGCAAGCTATTTCCATGTTGACAACCGTGCCGAGCGGGGCCGTAACAGCTACGATTTGCATGTGGCCCGTGTGAGCGATTCGCGCTTTGAGCGGCTGGTATTGCTGGACGTGCCGCGCGCTGATGCGCCCACGCGTCTGCAGTGGAAGGTCAACAAGGTGGGCGTGCCTGTCGACGAGTTGCCGCAAGCAGGCGAGACGCTGCGTATGCATTTTGATGCCAGCAGGATCCATTTGGTTTGTCGATAGCGCCGGGTAATGCCGTCGGGGATATAAGCCTCGGCGGCTTTGTCTTGCCGCTCGCCGAATGAAGGATGACAAACTCTTATCAATTAAGATAATTATTTATTAAACGACGGCACACGACGCTGTCGTACGAATGTCAACGGTGTTCGTCTGGACGACAACCGTTGATATAGTTGACCTTAACTTGTAAAGGAGGGTGCGCACATGCCGCAGACGACATATATTCGCCGCGTTGCCGCGCGTGCCCTGTATATGGCTCGGAGCCGCATATGAGCAGGTATGTTCACGGCTCCGGGAGAGACGACGCACAACTAAATAACCGTCCGCAAGGCAGGTTCCCTAAAATTCCGGGTTTGAGCACGACCGGGCAATCGCCGTCCGTCGTGCATCGATAACGCCGTTATCCGTTTTTGGTTCGAGAGGGGAACCGTCATGGCTGAAGAATTCGATTTCCATCCGATGTGGGAGAGCCTCGGCATGAATCTTGCCGATCACGACATGCTCCTGGGCGCCGTGGGCCAGATGTACGGCGATATGTTCTTGACGCAGAACAATCGCCCCAAGTCCACGTCCTACCTGGACTTTGTGGCCACCAACATCCACAGCGGCCGTATTAAGGAGATGCTCGACAAGAAGAAGGCCGGCGAGGCCACCAAGATTGTCGGTTCGTTCTGCGTCTACGTGCCCGAGGAGATCGTACTTGCCTGCGACGGTATCCCCGTGGGTCTGTGCTCGGGTGCCGATTGGGCAACCGATAAGGTCGAGGAGCACCTGCCGCGCAACACCTGTCCGCTTATCAAGAGCTTTGCCGGCTTTAAGCTGGGCGAGGTCTGCCCCTACATTGAGTCGAGCGACCTGGTGGTAGGCGAGAACACCTGCGATGGCAAGAAGAAAGCCTACGAGTTCTTTGCCACGCAAAAGAACATGTACGTCATGGATATTCCCAACGTGCACGACGAGTCGACGCTCGTGACCTGGAAGGCCGAGGTCAAGAAGCTCGCCGCCAAGATCGAGGACGAGTGCGGCGTCAAGATTACGCCCGAGCGTCTGAAGGCCGCCATCCACGCCGTCAATGAGAAGCGCCGCGCCCTGCAGCGCCTCGCTGCGACCCGCGCTGCCGACCCGGCGCCCATCAGCGGTCTCGACAGCCTGCTGACCGTTCAGGCCGCCTTTATGGACGACACACCGCGTCTGACCGAAGCCATCAACGATATGGCGGCTGAGTGCGAGCAGCGTGTCGAGGCCGGCGAGGGCGTGGCGCCCAAGGGGACCAAGCGCATCCTGTACACCGGTACGCCCATGGCCGTGCCCAACTGGAAGCTGTTCAACCTTATCGAGAAGGCCGGCGGCGTCGTGGTGGGCGAGGAGTCCTGCACGGGCTCGCGCTACTACAAGGACCTGGTCGACGAGTCCGGTGAGACGGTTGACGAGATGCTCGATGCCATCGCCGAGCGCTACTTTAAGATCAACTGCGCCGTCTTTACGCCCAACGACCAGCGTATGAAGGACATTGTCCAGATGGCCAAGGACCTGCATGCCGACGGCATCGTCGACGTGGCCCTGCAGTTCTGCACGCTCTACGAGATGGAGTCGTTTGCCGTGGAGAAGGCCGCCGAGGAGGCCGGCATCCCGTTTATGCACATCACCACCGACTACGCCGGCGAGGATGCCGGCCAACTGCAAACCAGGATTGAGGCTTTCTTGGAAACCATTTAGGGCCATCCGTCCCGGCGGCTTTCCCGGACACCCGATCTTGCCGTTCAAACCGTCGCTTGCGTGTCAAAATACGCGGCGCTCCTCTTTCACGGCAACCTCGGGCACCTGGGAAAGCCGTTTCCTTGGTTGGCTAAAAGGTTTGTTAAGGAGTTATATGTCGGAAAATATTGAGCAGCCGTTGCCGTCCACGTTTGAGGAGTTCAACGAACAGCGCAAGGCGGCGTTTATTCGCGTCAAGGATTATAAGCAGGCGGGTAATCGCCTGGTCGGCTTTTTGTGCAGCTATACGCCGCTCGAGATTATCGATGCCGCGGGGGCTGCGAGCGTGGCCTTGTGCGGCACGTCCGACGAGGTGATTCCCGAGGCCGAGAAGGTGCTGCCGGCAAACCTCTGCCCGCTCATCAAGTCGACGTACGGTTTTGCCTATTCGCAAAAGTGCCCGTTTACGTACTTTAGCGACATGATCATCGGCGAGACCACCTGCGACGGCAAGAAGAAGATGTACGAGCTACTCAACGAGCTCAAGCGCACGCACATTCTGCATCTTCCGCAGGGTCGCGATCGTGCCTACGAGCGTGAAGGCTGGTACGAGGAGTGCCGCCTGCTCAAGGAGGAGCTCGAGAACTTCTACGGTATTACGATCACTGATGACGACCTGCGCGCCGCCGTGCGCCGTCGCAACCGCCTGCGTGCGGCACAGCTCGAGATGTTTGCGCTGCAGGCCAACCAGCCGGCGGCCATGAGTGGCGTCGACCTGATGAGCACCATGTTTGCCGGTACGTTTAGCTTTGATATCGAAGCCTATACGCAGCAGCTGGAGCAAAAGGTTGTCAAGCTGCGCGAGGCCTACGACGCGGGCGAGCGCCCGGTTGCGGCGGATGTCAAGCGCATCCTGATCACCGGTTGCCCGGTGGGCGGTGTGATCAACAAGATCGGCCGTTCTATCGAGTCCAACGGCGGCGTGGTCGTGTGCATGGACGATTGCTCGGGCGAGCGCACGGCGGCCATGATGATCGACCCGGATGCGCCCGACATCCTGCGCGCCATCGCCGACCGCTACCTGGATATCAACTGCTCGGTCATGACGCCCAACGACGGTCGTATGGACAACACCCTGGCCATGTGCGAGAAATACCACGTCGACGGTGTGGTGGAGAATGTGCTCCAGGCCTGCCACACCTTTAACGTGGAGAGTGCGCGCATGCAGGAGGCTGTCGAGGGCGCGGGTATTCCGTACATGAAGATTGAGACCGATTACAGCAACGGCGACATGGGCCAGATCGAGACCCGCATCGCCGCCTTCATCGAAACCCTCTAGCTTCCTCAGGCACCGGATCTTGCTCCTCAAACCGTCGCTTGCGTACCCAAAGTACGCTGCGCTCCTCTTTCGGGGCAATCTCCGGCACCTGAGAAACCTAGAGCTAAGGCGCCTGAACGCGCCGCTACCTTTGATGTTTAGGTTAGGAGAGAGCCATGATAGGGATCGGGATCGATATCGGGTCTACGGCGGCTAAGGCTGCTGTGGTCGATGGGGAGGGTTTGGTGGCGTGGACGTGCGTGCAGCCAACCGGGTTCTCCTCGGTCGATGCGGCCGAGCGTCTGCGCGGCGAGCTTGCCGCGGCTGGCTATGACGTGGCTGCCGACGACGTGCGCGTGATCGCGACCGGCTACGGTCGTGTCGCCGTGCCCTATGCGCACAAGGTCGTGACCGAGATCACCTGCCACGGCACCGGTGCCGTGCGCCTGTTTGGCGACCACGGCACCGTGATCGACGTGGGCGGCCAGGACACCAAGGTCATTCAGCTTAAAAGTGGCCGTGTGGCCAAGTTTGCCATGAACGACAAGTGCGCCGCCGGCACGGGGCGCTTTTTGGAGATCATGGCCGACCGCCTAGGCATTTCCCAGCAGCAGATGGCCGACCTGGCGCGTTCCGGCGAGCCCACCAAGATCAGCAGCATGTGCACGGTGTTTGCCGAAAGCGAGGTTATCAGCCTGATCGGTCGCGGTGAGCCGCGCGAGAACATCGCCCGTGGCGTGATCGACAGCGTGGTCTCGCGCGTGGCGACCATGGCCGGGCAGGCCGCGGGCGCCCCGTACTACCTGACCGGTGGCCTGTGCGAGAACGCCTTCGTGGTGGAGCGGTTGGGCGAGCTACTGGGGTCGCCGGTGACCACCTCGCCCCAGGCTCGCTTTGCAGGTGCCATCGGCGCGGCGATTCGCGCCCAGGCGCTAGGGTGATGTATCGGCCGTGGAAGCGCGTTCATGCGTATACTGGGATGCATTGTTTGTGTTTGAGAGGAGGTATCGATGGCTGACGATCAGATTAAGCTCACGTCTATGACGGCCGCGAGCGGTTGAGCCGCTAAGTTGGCCCCCGGAGCCCTCGCCCAGGTCCTGGGCGATTTACCCAATGTGCATAACGACAACTTGCTCGTGGGGTTCGATACCTCTGACGATGCGAGCGTCTTCCGCGTAGGGGAGAACCTGGGCCTCGTGCAGTCCATCGACTTCTTTCCGCCGATGGTCGACGACCCGTTTCTGTTTGGCCAGATTGCCGCAGCCAACTCGCTGTCGGATATCTACGCCATGGGCGGGCGGCCGAGCCATGCTATGAACCTGCTCTGCATACCCAGTTGTCTGGGCGTTGAAGTTGCCGGTCAGATTCTGGCGGGCGGCGCCGACAAGTGCGTCGAGGCGGGTTGCTCCATCGCGGGCGGCCACACCATCAACGACGACGAGCCCAAGTACGGGCTGTCCGTGAGCGGTTTTGTCGCGCTCGACCGCATGTTCGCCAACAGCGGCGCACGCGCAGGCGATGTTCTGCTGCTGACCAAGGCGATCGGCTCGGGCATCATCACCACGGCCATTAAGGGCGAGCTCATCGAGCAGGACGAGGCCGCAGCCATGTTTGACTCGATGCGCGCCCTCAACGAGGCCCCGATTCGTCTGGCCGAGGGACTTGAGCTTCACGGCTGCACCGACATTACGGGCTTTGGCCTGATCGGGCACGCGTGCGAGATGGCCGAGGGCTCGGGCGTGCAGATCGAGCTTGCGTCGGGAACGGTACCGCTCTTTGACCAGGTGCTCGACATGGCGCGTCTTGGCATTATCCCCGCCGGCGCCTACCGCAACCAGGACTTCTTTGGCCCACGCGTGGCTGCCGACGAGGGCCTGGAGCCTGGCATGCTGGATGCGCTATACGATCCGCAGACGTCTGGTGGTTTGCTCATCGCGGCGCCTGCTGCCGATACGGATGAGCTTGCGCGTCGCCTGCATGCCGAGGGGCGCATCGCGGCCGTTGTCGGGCGCGTGTGCGAGGCGGAGCCGGGCGGTCCTGCCGTCCGCGTTGTTCGCTAGCCCGCACGTTTATGTAACTGTTTGCCGTTCTCTAGAACGGTTCTTTCGAAAGGAATTTGCTATGTCTACCAAGATTGAAGTCAATGCCATGGGCGATGCCTGCCCGCTGCCCGTCGTCAAGACGCTCAAAGCCCTGAAACAGCTCGATGGCGAGGGCGCCGTCGTGACCTCGGTCGACAACGAGACCGCCGTCAAGAACATCTCCAAGATGGCGCAGGAGAAGGGCTGCACGGCCTCGGTCGAGAAGGTTTCTGACGCCGAGTGGCACGTGACCGTGGCGACCTCTAGCGCCGTTGCCGTTGCCGATCCCGAGCAGGATGGCGCTGCCTTCTGCGATACCAGCGCCGGCAAGGGCAAACTCGTCATTTCCGTCTACACCGATTGCATGGGCCGTGGCGACGACGAGCTGGGCCACAAGCTCATGAAGGCTTTCATCTTTGCCGTGACGCAGCAGGAGGAGCTGCCCGCGACTATGCTGTTCTACAACGGCGGCGCCAAGCTCACCGTCGAGGGCTCTCCGGTGCTCGACGACCTTAAGGGACTGGCCGAGCAGGGCGTCGAGATTCTTACCTGTGGCACCTGCCTCGACCACTATGGCATTAAGGACCAGCTTGCCGTGGGCGAGGTCACCAACATGTACGTGATCGTGGAGAAGATGGAGCAGGCCGTGCGCGTCGTGCGCCCGTAGCGTATTGGTTGGAGTTGCCATGAGGGAGAAGCGCCCGGCGCTTGTCATCACGTTTCCCACCACGGCGGCCGCCATGGGCTGCGAGTCCCTGTGCATCGAGCGCGGCCTTCCCGGGCGAACGATTCCCGTGCCCGGGGAGGTCGCTGCCGGCTGCGGCTTGGCGTGGAAGGCGCTGCCTGCCGATGAGGAGCTGCTGCGCAGCGAGCTTACCGCGGCGGGCGTTCCTACCGAGGGCTATACCGTGATTGATATGTGGGAGGTCGTGCGATGATCTACCTGGATAACGCGGCGACGACCATGCACAAGCCACAAACGGTCATCGATGCCGTGACGCAGGCGATGTGCTCGCTCGGCAATGCCGGACGCGGCGCCACGTCGGGTGCCCTCGATGCCGCTCGTACGATTCACGCTTGCCGTGCCAAGCTCGCGCACCTTTTGGGTTGCCCGAGGGCGGACCATGTGTGCTTTACGCCCAACTCTACGGCGGCGCTCAACACGGCGATTAACGGCGTGGTGCGTCCCGGCGAGCGCGTGGTCACGACGGTGCTCGAGCACAACTCGGTGCTACGTCCGCTTAATCGCTTGACGACGGAGCAGGGTGTGACGGTTGAGCATGCGGGTTGCGATGCGAGCGGCGTGCTCGACTACGATGAGCTCGAGCAGCTGGTCACGCCGGGCACGCGTGCTGTGGTGGTGACGCACGCCTCCAATGTGACCGGCAACGCGGTCGACATTGCACGCGTAGCTGCCATGGCCCATGCGGCCGGTGCGCTCGTGATCGTCGATGCCTCGCAGTCTGCCGGCACGGCGCATATCGATATGCAGGCCATGGGGCTCGACGTCGTGTGCTTTACCGGCCACAAGGGGCTGATGGGCCCGCAGGGCACCGGCGGTCTGGCCGTGGCGGAGTGTGTCGACGTGGCGCCCTGGGCCATGGGCGGCACGGGCGTGCACAGCTTCGATGCACTGCAGCCGCTTGAGTGGCCCACGCGCCTGGAGGCGGGCACGCTCAACGGTCACGGCATCGCGGGACTTTCCGCGGGTCTCGACTTTATCGAGGCTCAAGGTGGAGTCGAGGCGATTGCGGCACACGAGCGAGCACTGGCGGATCGCTTCCTTGCCGGTGTGCGCGAGATTCCGGGGATTAAGCTCTATGGTGCCTTTGACCAGCCGGCGCGCTCTGCGATTGTGTCGCTCAACGTGGGCGATATCGATTCGGCCGAGATCTCGGATGCACTCATGCAAGGGTGGGGGATTGCGACGCGCCCCGGCGCCCATTGCGCTCCGCTCATGCACCGCGCGCTGGGGACCGAGCGTCAGGGTGTCGTTCGCTTCTCGTTTGGGTATTTCAACACGAACGAGGAAGTCGACACCGCGATTGACGCTTTGCGCGATTTAGCCTGCTAAAGCGTATATACTTGCGGGACGGGTCTTTTGCCCGTCCCGTTTTTGTTTTGATTCGAAAGGTGCTCTCATGGCCTCATCCGCCTCGCGTGGTCTACGCTCCGACCATGTCGTTACCGTCGGCATCGCCCTATTCTCGATGCTCTTTGGCGCCGGCAACCTCATTATTCCGCCGCTGCTGGCGCTGCAGGCAGGCTCTGCCACGCCGGTTGCCATGCTCGGCTTTCTCATAGCTGCTATCGGTTTGCCCGTCATGGGATTTATCGCCGTCGCGCTCGCCGGTACGGCCCGCGAGCTGGCCGGCCGCGTGCATCCCAAGTTTGGCGAATTCTTCGTTGCGGCGGTCTATCTGGCCATCGGTCCGTGCCTGGCCATTCCTCGCACAAGCTCTACGGCGTTCGAAATGCTGGTGCCGCTGCTACCCGAGGGCGTTTCGCTCGGCACGGAACGTCTGGTGTTTGCCATCGGGTTCTTCGTCGTCGCGTTTGTGCTCACGCTGCGCCCGGGTGTCATCACACGCGTGCTCGGCCGCATTACGGGCCCCGCGCTTATCGCGCTCATCGTGCTGGTTGTTGGTGCTGCTGTGATCTCGCCGCTGGGACCGGCTGCCGCGCCTCAGGCTCCCTACGATGCGGGCACTGCCGTGCAAGGCTTTTTGACCGGCTACCAGACCATGGACCTGCTCGCGTCGCTCGCCTTTGGCATCATCATCGCTGAGACCATCCATGAGCTCGGCGTTACCGACGATAGGCGCGTGGCCTTCGAGATTTCGCGTTCCGGTGTGATTGCCGGCGTGCTCATGGCCATCATCTACTGCGGCCTGGCGCTTGCCGGAATGCAGCTCGGCACCGTGATGCCCGATGCTACCAACGGCGCCGCCATCCTTGCCCGCTCTGCCTCCATGCACTTTGGTCTTGCCGGCACGGTCGTGGTCTTTGCGATCTTTTTCCTCGCCTGCATGAACGTGTGTATTGGCCTTATCAGCTGCTGCTCGCGTTACTTCTGCGAGACGTATGTGGTCGAAGGGGGAGCGGAGGCTTCCGAGGAGGCCATGCGCCGTCCCTTTGCGATTCTCGCCTTTGTGTTCGCGGCGTTTTCGTGCGTGCTCTCCAACGTAGGCCTCGACGTGATTCTTATGTTCTCGGTGCCTATGCTCAACGCCTTGTATCCCGTTGCCATCGTGCTGGTGCTTATGGGCCTGGTGCACGGTTTTTGCGACGCTCATCCGCAGGTGTGGGTCTGGGTCGGCGGCGTTGTCGCGGTGCAGAGCGTAATCACTTCGGTTCGCGATGCGTTCTTTGCTGGCGCGTGGCTACCGTTCGATGCGTTGCCGCTGGCAGATATCGGTGCTGCGTGGGCACCGGTTGCCGTGGTTGCCTTTGTAATCGGCCTGCTCCATAGTCGTTTTGTTGCACATTCGAGGAGCTAAGGCATCAATGCTTGCACAGGCGGGGAGTCTCCCCTATAATTTCCTTCGCTTTGGGACACGCAAGGTTTAGACCTTAGCTGCTCAACACCTTCGGGACGTGGCGCAGTTTGGTAGCGCGCCTGCTTTGGGAGCAGGATGTCGCAGGTTCAAATCCTGTCGTCCCGACCATATCTTGCGGGCGTAGTTCAATGGTAGAACCCCAGCCTTCCAAGCTGATGACGCGGGTTCGATTCCCGTCGCCCGCTCCATAAGATAGATGAATGGCTCTGGTTCCTTTTGGGACCAGAGCCATTTTCATATGCATGCCAGGGACCCCACCTAAGTTGCGGTGAAATAGTTCTTGGATTAGCCGCAAAAGCTGTTATCCAGGAACTATTTCACCGCAACTTATTGAGGCCGAGCGGGTTGGGTCGATGATGGGTTCTGTTGTCGAGAAGATGAGGGCAGCCGGTCAGGAGTCTGCGTAGGGTTTTGTGGTTGGTATACCGTAGCCGCGCATCATGGAGCCGAACGCTTTGACATCGTAGGTGTCTGAGAGCTTGAAATGGATGACGTTGTGGCCCATGGCACGCAGGTTCGCATCGCGCATGAGGGCAGCTCGATAGGTTTTTGCCGCAGTATGTTCCTGATCATTTTGGGCATCGTCCTCAAACTTGCCTAGTCCATGCAGCTCAGCCAGCATCCAAGAGCCGTTTGGCATCTGCCAGCCGTAATCTGCCAAATAATAGCCGGCGTTTCCCGGTCGAGTGATTTCAACCTGAAGTTCGGGAGCGGCAACTCCCGCCAGAATCATTGCCGCCCGTGCTTCGGATTCTCCACCGTTATCCGATCTGCCATCCATGTGTTCAAAAACGTCAAATGCGCGCGCGATGCCGTGCAGTCCGCGGCAGTTCGCTTGTGCATATGCACGCAATTCTTCACGCTCGACACCGTACTCACGAGCCAACCCGTCGACATAGCCTAGTGCATATCGAAAAGCGCTCGTTCGGGCGATGTCGACCACCGTGCGATATGGATCCGTTAACGTAAACGGGCCGAGCTGCCATACGTCGCCCGATCGCCAGCGTCGGTATTCAACGAATTCGTACATATCGCGTCTGGTGGAACGCGGCAGCAGCACTTGCACCTTGTCGAGAAGCGAATATGCAGAACCGATGCCATAGAGCAGCGCCGCCGTTGCTCCACAAAACACGGCATCCGGTTCAACGACCGCAATAGCGGATGCCAATTGAAAGATGCGATCTTCGACGCCGAGGTCATTCCAATATGCGGGATCAGCGTAGACATGGTTGTAGAGTCGAATAATCATCTCTTTTTGCATGAGCGCATAGGCACAGCGTTCATCCCATTTTTTGGCGGCTACAAACAGATGCCCGCCATGATGGGCCTCGAATAACCGGAAGAACAGCTCTACTTGCGGTTTGGAACAGCGTTTATCATGGCTCATTTTCGACCCCATGGTCTCGAGGGGGAGTGAATGACACTACGCTATCCCATATTTGGTTCGCCAGACCTTGCCATGAACTGACCAAAAGCTTGACGGGGCAGGTCAGAGTCATGAGTCAGAGCCAAACATATCGGCAAACGGTTGATTAGCGCCCCTCGGCGGTATTAAAAACCACCCTTACAGAAAGTTGCGGTGAAATAGTTCCTGAAAAGCTCGAATAAGCCTAAATCCAGGAACTATTTCACCGCAACTTAGGAGGGGATGGGGCTGAGGGGCGGGCGATGCCGTTGCCTGCCGGTTAGTGGCGGGATTGGTGGCGGAGCTTGTCGATGGTGGAGTCGGTGCTGCGGCTGCGGGCTTCGGCTGCGGTTTGGCGCTTGTGGCGGTAATCGATCATGCCTTGGATGATGGGCTTGCCAAAGCTCACGACATCATCGTTGTAGATGGCGGTACGGGCGGCAAGCAGACAGTCAGTAAAGTCCATATGAGTCTTGCCAAAGAGTTTGACGGCAAGGGCGACAACGGTGGGCTCGTCGACCATGACGTCATCGAGCAGCCTTCTCATGGCCGTAGCAATCTCAACGCGGGGAACCTTATAGACGTCGCGCAGCGTGACCACGACACGCGTGATGATTTCGGTGTAGACGCGAGCGGTGCGCGTGGCGATGACCTTGGCGGCGCGCGGGGACAGAACTTCGTCGTCGTCAAGCAGGTAGCGCAGGATGACGGTCTCGTCGATGATGGTGCTACTCATGGATATCTACTTCCTCGGGGCCCAAAATCGAATCGTCGCTTTCTGTAGCAAGGTATTCAATCCAGGCATTGCGCTCCTCGGAGCGGCGATTGGGGTCACCATATGCTTTGAGCGATCCATAGGCGGCGGTGCCGTCCTTTGAGCGCACGGCGACTGGCTGAAAGGGAAGCTTGCGCATCAAAATGCTTTGCGCGACAAATAGGCGGACGGCTTCGGCGAGCGATGTGCCCATGGCGTCGTAGAGATGCTCGGCATGCTGCTTGTCTTCCTCGCGAATGCGCACCTGCAGGATGGCTCTTTTTTGAGTCGATGACATCACTGGCCCCCCTTAATGAGCGTGCAATATGAATGGTCAAATACAGCATCGGATATTAATAGCTAATCTTATAACCACTACTTTATTGCACTCAAGTTAATGAGCGCGAAATTTATCACAAACGTATTACGTCCTTTATAAGCGAGCGTGAAATCTCCCTTGGATGTACGCATGTAATACACTCACCTTTATAGCTTCTAGAGAATAATTCCAACCTGCCAAAACCCCTGCAATACACCCGTATTGCAGGGCCTATGCTCAAGTTTGCCCCCTGCAACTGCGTATATTTAACCTGTATATCGTTGGAGGAATTCTATCGAAGTGCCTGTTTCGCCGCATGCACTCGATACGCCGATGCCGGACCACGGGCGGTCCGGGACTACGTCGACAGGGTCTCTCCGGCATGGGATTCAGGAGGGAGTGAACAACATGGGCAATAAACGAGTCGTGGCTGATTCTTCACGCTGCATTGGGTGTCAAACCTGCATGGCGGCGTGTATCGAGGCACACGATATTCCCGGCAACATCGCCGCACCTCGCTTGCGCGTAACGCGCACCTACGAGATTTCCGCGCCGGTGGCATGTCACCACTGCGAGGACGCTCCGTGCGCCAAGGCCTGCCCCACGGGCGCCTTGTTCTTTGATCCAAAGAACCATCGCATCGGCGTCAACGAGGACAACTGCATCGGCTGCAAGAGCTGCGTCATGGCCTGCCCCTTTGGCGCCGTGAGCGTGGCGACCACGCAGGTCCCCGTCTTGATGGGCGACGTGCGCGTAGGTTCGCAGACTAAGAGCTTCGTGCTCAAGTGCGACCTGTGCGTGGACCGTCCCGGCGGTCCGGCGTGTGCTGAGGCGTGCCCGACCAAGGGCCTCACCTTGGTAGACGAGGAACGCCTGGCAGAACTGACTGCCGAGCGTGCCCGCGCCACCATCGAAAACGAGGCGTAAGCGGGCGGCCAAACAGGCCCAATGATTGTCAAATAAGTACCGAGTATTCGGTAGCAGAAAAAGGAAGGAGGGTGTCATGGAGAAGCATAAAGTGATCTGCCCGTACTGCGGCGCCGGTTGCCAGTTTAACCTCCTGGTCCAAAACGGCCAGGTCGTGGGTACCGAACCGCTCAACGGCATCACCAATCAGGGCGAGCTGTGCCTTAAGGGCATGAGCGGCTACGACTTCATCAACGACACCAAGATCTTGACTCCTCGCGTACTGCACCCGATGATCCGCCGCACTAAGGGCGCGGATCTTGAGCGCGTAAGCTGGGACGAGGCACTGGATTTCACCGCATCTAAGATGCAGGCCATAATTGACGAATATGGTCCTAACGCTGTCATGACCACCGGCTCTTCGCGAGGCGGCGGCAATGAGGCGAACTACGTCATGCAGAAGTTTACGCGTGCGTGCATCGGCACCCACAGCGTGGACAACTGCGCCCGTACTTGACACGGCCCTACTGTCCTCGGTCTGATGGACACGGTTGGTTCAGGTTGCATGTCATGCTCCATCCCCGGTATGGAGGATGCGGGCTGCATTTTCCTCTTCGGCTATAACCCTGCCGATTCGCACCCCATCGTCGCAAGGCGTATCGTGCGAGCCAAAGAAAAGGGTTGCAAGATCATCGTCGCCGACCCGCGCCATATCGAAACCGCGCGTATCGCCGATCTCTACCTTCCGATCAAGAACGGTTGCAACGTCGCGTTCCTCAACGCCTTTGCCAACTGTCTGGTCAACGATGGCCTCTACGACAAGGAATTCGTTGCCGAGCATACGAACGGCTTTGACGAGTGGTGGGAGACCATCAAGAACTACACTCCCGAATCCGTACAGGACATCACGGGTGTCGAGCCCGCGTTGATCCACCAAGCTGCCGAGATGTACGCCACGGCGAAGCCCTCTGCCATCATTGGCTGGGGTATGGGCGTATGCCAGCAGAAGCAGAACCTGAAGACGGTGCACACCATCGCCTCCATCGCCTGCGTTGCCGGCCAGATCGGCAAACCCAATTCCGGTCTCGCGCCCGTGCGTGGCCAGAACAACGTCCAGGGCTCCTGCGATATGGGCATGCTGCCCAACCTGTACCCTGGCTACCAGAAAGTCACCGACCCGGCAGTGCGTGCCAAGTTTGCCAAGGCTTGGGGCGTGCCCGAGGAAAAGCTCCCGCTCGAGGAGGGCTACAAGCTCACCGACCTGGGCCACCTGGTCGACGAGGGCAAGGTGCACTGCTTCTACAACTACGGCGAGGACCCGGTGCAGACCGAGCCCGATTCGGCCGGTATGCGCAAGACGCTCTCCGAGCTGGATCTGTTCATTTGCCAGGACATCTTTATGACGCAGACGACCATGCTCGCCGACGTCATCCTGCCCGCTACCTCTTGGGGCGAGCACGAGGGTGTCTTTACCGCATCCGACCGTAGCTTCCAGCACTTTGACGCGGCTGTTCCGCCCAAGGGCGAGTGCCGCCACGACTGGGAGATCTTCGCGGACCTGTCCACGCGTATGGGCTATCCCATGCACTACGACAACACCGAGCAGATCTGGAACGAGTGCATTAGCCTGTGCCCCAACTTTGTGGGCGCGACCTACGAGAAGATGGCTCCCGAGGGCGGTTACGCCCAGTGGCCGGTCAAGAGCACCGATGTGAACGACCACGGTACGCCCGACATGTTCGCTGGTGGCAAGTTCACCACCAAGGACGGCCGCGCCAACCTGATGGCGCACGACTGGGAGGCGCCCTCCGAGCTTCCCGACGATGAGTACCCGCTCATTCTGTGCACCGTCCGCGAGGTCGGTCACTACAGCTGCCGCTCGATGACCGGCAACTGCAAGACGCTGGCGCTGCTCGCCGACGAGCCCGGCTTTGTCCGCATGAATCCCGCGGACGCCCAGGCGCGCGGCATCAAGAACGGCGACATCGTCTCGATTCATAGCCGCCGCGGCCAGGTATACAGCCGCGCCGACGTGAGCGATCGCATCAATAAGGGCACGGTCTACATGACCTACCAGTGGTGGATCGGCAAGTGCAACGAGCTGACCATTCACAAGGTCGACCCGGTCTCGCATACGCCCGAGGACAAGTTCTCCGCCTGCCAGGTCGACGCCATTGCCGACCAGGTTTGGGCAGAGGGCGAGGTAGAGCGTCAGTACACCGAGCTCAAGCAGGCTCTGGTGGACGCCGCTGCTCCCCAGGACGTTGAGCCTGGCGCCGCCAAGTTCGACGACGAGACGCACGTGAACCAAATCGTGTAGTCCCGTTCTCGTTGGCTTTTTGGGCCGGGCGTCCCGTACGTTCGGGAGCCCGGCCCGTTATTTTGAAAGGAAGTGGGGATGAACCGCTTCATCGACATCAACCCGGAGAGGTGCATCGGCTGCGGAACATGCCAGTCCGCCTGTGCCGACGCCCACCGGATGCAGGGTCTTCAGGATACGCCGCGCCTGGCGCTCGTGAAGACCGGCGGTATTTCGGCCGCCCTTGCCTGCCACCATTGCGAGGGTGCTCCCTGCGCCGAGGTTTGCCCGGTGAATGCCATCGAGCACGATGGCGATCGCATCCACGTCAAGGAGCAGGAGTGCATCGGGTGCAGGCTGTGCGCCATCGCGTGCCCCTTCGGAGCCATCCATCCCGATGGCACGTCTATCGCCGGTGTCGCAGGCATGTGCGACCCGACGCCTTCGTATCCTAAGTCCCTGAGCAGCCTGCTTACGTGGGCTCCCGGCCAGTACACCTGCGCAGTCAAGTGCGACCTGTGCGCCTTCGATCCGGACGGCCCGCATTGTGTGGCGGCGTGCCCCACCAAGGCGCTGACCGTCATGGGCGGCGCGGCCGATCGCGAGCTCGACGAGGCCAAGCGCCTGCGCTCGATCGAAAACGGTCCGTCCGTCGACGTTACCGCTGTGGCCCAGGGTCTGTCCGAGAAAGCAGAAGGGAGCGTAAACAATGGATAGCATGACGCTGTTTATCGCATCGCTTGCCGTCTCGTGCATCGGTGCGCTCGCCTCGGTTCTGCTGATCAAGGCCGATAACGCCGCCAAGACCGCCGGCTGCCTTATCGGCGCCGTCGCCGCGGTGCTTTCGTTTGTGGCCGGTATCCAGGCCGTGCTGGGCGATGTCACGTCGGTCGACACCATCGTGTTCTTCCCGTTTGCCCATTTCCAGCTGCTGCTCAATCAGCTGTCCGGCCTGTTCGTGGCGCTCATCTCGGTGCTGGCGTTTGCCGGTTCGATCTACGGTCTCAACTACTTTGATGAGTACTCGGGCAAAAAGGGCCGCGCCGGCTTCTTCTTTAACACCTTCGTGGCGTCCATGATGCTCGTCATCACCGCCGACAACGTGTTCTGGTTCCTGGTCGCCTTTGAGCTCATGTCGCTGACCTCGTACTTCCTGGTCGTGATCGAGGAGAACGAGAACTCCATCCATGGCGGTTGGCTCTACTTTGTGATCGCGCACGTGGGCTTTGTGCTCATCATGGCGAGCTTCCTCACCATGACCAACTTCGCCGGTGGCTCGTTTGCCTTTGCGGATTTCCGCGCTACGCAGTTTAGCCCCGCGGTCGCATCCGTGTGCTTCGTGCTCGCCTTCTTTGGCTTTGGCGCCAAGGCCGGTATCATACCGCTGCACGGCTGGCTGCCCAAGGCACATCCCGAGGCGCCGTCCAACGTGTCGGCCCTCATGTCCGGCGGCATGATCAAGATCGGTATCTTCGGCATCCTCAAGGTTGGTCTCGACCTGCTCTCCGCCTCGGGCGTTCAGGTCTGGTGGGGCCTTATGGTCATGGTCTTCGGTGCAATCTCGTCGGTCCTCGGCGTGGCCTTCGCCCTGCAGGAGCATGACATCAAGCGTCTGCTGGCCTATCACTCCGTCGAGAACATCGGCATCATTCTGCTCGGCGTCGGCGCCTCCATGGCCGCCATGGCGCTCAACTCGGTCGGCATCGCCGTCCTGGCTCTGATGGCCGCCCTCTATCACACGTTTAACCACGCGATGTTTAAGGGCGAGCTGTTCTTGGGCGCCGGTGCGCTGCTGTACTCCACGGGTACGCGCAATATGGAGAAGATGGGCGGCCTGTTCCGTCGTATGCCGGCAACGGCCATCTGCTTCCTCGTTGGCGCGCTTGCCATCTCGGCCATCCCGCCCTTCAACGGCTTTGTGTCCGAGTGGTTTACCTACCAGTCGCTGTTTAACGCCGCCATGCAGGGTGACAAGGCCGTCATGATCGTGGCCGTGTTCGCTGCCGTCGCGCTTGCCATTACCGGCGCGCTGGCTGTCACGTGCTTCGTCAAGGCCTATGGCGTCTCCTTTGCCTCCGCGCCCCGCTCCGAGGCCGCGGCCAATGCCAAGGAGGTTCCCGCCCCCATGGTGTTTGCGCAGGGCCTGCTCGCGGCCGTCTGCGTCGTGCTGGGCATTGGCGCTCCCGTGATCGCGCCCGTGCTGGTCGATGTCGCCGCGTCCGTGCTGCATCCGTACGGTGGCGTGTTTGCCGCCGAGGGCATGGAGCTCATGAACCAGTACTCCGGCGCTGCCACCTCCACGCCTGCGATCGCCATTGCGCTCGTGGTGCTTGTCGGCCTTGCCTGCGGTTATCGCAAGCTCAAGACCGTCGGCAAGGTGCAGAAGTCCCAGCCGTGGGCATGCGGCTATGCTCCCAACGAGCATATGCCCGTCGTGGCCACGACCTTTGCCTCCGAGGTGTCCTGGTTTATGCAGCCGCTCTACACGCTGCGCGACCGTTGCACGGCCGTCTGCTGGTCCATCGCGCACTTCTTCCAGAAGCTCACCGGTGTGGCCGAGGCTGTGGAGCCCGTACCCGACAAGGTTCTCGTCGATGCCCCGCATAAGGGTGTCGAGAAGCTCGCCGACCTCGCGACTAAGCTCGAGGGCGGCAACTACAGCATCTATATCTGCTATATCGTCGCGGCACTCGTGGTGTTCCTCGTGCTCGCCGTGCAAATGGGTTAAGGAGGGGAGAGCATGAACAACATCGTACTTGCCGTTCTGCAGGGCGTGGTCGTCATGGCCGTCGCGCCGTTCTTCTCCGGTCTCGGCCGCGTGATCCGCGCCAAGATGCACAACCGTCGCGGCCCCAGCATCATGCAGGACTACCGCGACCTGGCCAAGCTCTTTGCGCGTCCCGAGTCCCAGAGCGAGGACGCGAGCTTTGCGCTGCGCATTATGCCGCCGCTGTTCTTCGCCGTCGCCTTTATGCTTGCGATGGGCCTGCCGCTCTTTACGGCGCAAAGCCCCATCCCGGTCTTTGGTGACGCCATCACCATCATGTACAGCCTGGCGCTCGCCCGCTTCTTCTTCGCCCTCTGCGGTGTGGATTCGTCCAACGCCTACG
>UQKY01000024.1 GCA_900541785.1 uncultured Collinsella sp. | reverse complement strand
GAGTTTTCGGATTTGAATCTATGCCCAATTAACAACCGTCAGGGAATTGTAATTGATGGTGAAGGTTCAAAGGTTATTTGCAAAGACTAATTTAAAATTCCAGTTTGCTGCACTCGTTCCTAGCAGGGTTTGGGGCAGGAGGGGCGCAAGAGACGGGAGGGCCGTGTACGCGTTCCTGCGCGAGGGCCGCGGGGAGGGGCTACCTGGGTACGGCGCCTGTCAACTCGGTCTACGTCTTTGATGACCGGGTCGTACTCAATATCAAATTCACGGATGATGCCAAAACGGTCACCCGTGAGAAAGTGTTGGGTTCGAGTGCTGTGGGCAATGTTCCAACATGCTGGGATCAAACTCGCTTGCCGGGATCACACGGTAGCCGTGGCGCAGGAGCAGGTCGACGAAAACACCGTTGCCCACGGTGAGCGTACCGCTGAACGTTCCGTCGTAGATGCGACCAACACCACACGAGGGGCTGCGGTCCTGAAGGATGCACGCGACTATCTCTTCCGGTCCGCCTGCCTGCTCGCACATATCGAGCGCACGTTGGGCACCCAGGCGAAATTCGCGATCAACCGAGATGCCCTCGCAGGTACGGACCTCACCGTTCACAATCTCGGACGGCTTGCGCGGCGTGGGCAGGCCGCCAAAGACCTCAGGGCACACCAAGAGGACCTCGGTCCCCGTGCGCTCGCAAGCCTCGATCAGCTCTCGATGATAGTTGTCGAGCCCGTTATACTTGCAGCTCTCGCCCATTAAACAGGCGCTCACCACAATCTTCATATACAACACTCCCCACGCAAAACGCCCCATTTGAGATGGACACTCAAATGGGGCGATTGACACTGCGCAACTAGTATTACTGCTGCTTCGGCATCAGCGGATTCTCGCGCGTGAGGAGATTCATAAACTCCTCGCCCGTGATCGTCTCCTTCTTGTACAGATAACGAGCCAGCTCGTGGAGCTTGAACTTGTTCTCCTTCAGGATCTGCAGGGCGCGGTCGTGCGCATCCTCGATCAGCTTGGCGACAATCGCGTCCACGCGCTCGGCCGTACCGGGGGCGCAGGTGAGCGACGTGTCCTGGTTGAGGTACGCATTCTGAACGGTACCGAGCGCCATCATGCCAAACTCATCGGACATACCAAAGCGCGTCACCATGTTACGGGCGAGCTTGGTGGCTTGCTCGATATCGTTGGCGGCGCCAGTCGTCATCTCACCAAAGATGAGCTCCTCGGCCGCACGGCCACCGCAGTAGACGGCGAGCTTGTCCAGGACCTCCTGGCGCGTGGTCAGGAAGCGCTCATCCTCCTCGACCTGCATGGTGTAGCCCAGAGCACCGCTCGTGCGCGGCACGATGGTGATCTTCGTGACCGGCGCAGAGCCCTTCTGGCGAGCGGCAACGATGGCATGGCCGATCTCGTGGTAAGAAACGACCTGCTTCTCGTGGTCGGACAGCACCGTGGACTTGCGCTGCTGGCCGGCGATGACGACCTCCACCGACTCCTCAAAATCGTCCTGCGTGGCGCGCTTGCGACCCTCGCGGACGGCACGCAGAGCGCCCTCGTTGATGATGTTGGCCAGGTCAGCGCCCGAGGCACCGGGCGTGGCGCGGGCAATCGCGGTCAGGTCGATCGGCGGCTGCGTCTTCACACTCTTGGCATGCAGCTCAAGAATGTTCTTACGGCCGGTCAGGTCGGGCAGCTCAACGGGGATACGGCGGTCAAAACGACCGGGGCGCAGCAGGGCCGGGTCAAGGCTGTCAGGGCGGTTGGTAGCAGCGAGAACGACGATGCCCTTGTGGTTATCGAAGCCGTCCATCTCGGTCAGCAGCTGGTTGAGCGTCTGCTCGCGCTCGTCGTTGCCACTAAAGCCACCGCCATCGCGCTTCTTGCCGATGGTATCGATCTCATCGATAAAGACGATACACGGGGCCTTTTCCTTGGCCTGCTTAAACAGGTCACGAACCTTGGCGGCACCGCGGCCGACGAACATCTCGACGAACTCAGAACCAGAAATACTAAAGAACGGCACGCCCGCCTCGCCGGCAACGGCCTTGGCAAGCAGGGTCTTACCGGTACCCGGAGGGCCGACAAGAAGAGCACCGCGCGGCAGCTTGGCGCCGATTTCCTCGTAGCGCTGCGGCTTCTCCAGAAAGTCGACGACCTCCTTGAGGGACTCCTTGGCCTCTTCCTGGCCGGCGACATCCTTAAAGGTCACGCCCACGTCCTTGGAGGCGATCACGCGCGCGCCGGACTTACCCAGTCCGCCGCCGCCAAAACCACCGCCGCCAAAGTTCATCGACGGACCGTCATCGCCCATGGCCTTCTTCATGCGGCGGTTGAGCCACCAGCCGATCAGGAAGAAGATGGCTATGGGAAGAATGAGGGTGAGCAAGTAGTAGGTCATCAGGCCCGAGTTCTTATCGGGAACAACCGACTCAAGCGAGGCGCCAGATTCAAGCACGCGATCGGTAAAGCCCGCGTCATTCGGCACACCGGTCGTCTTGTAGGCGATGTTCTCGTCCTCGCCCTTCTTGGTGTAATAAATCGTGTAATCGTCCGTATTGTACTCGACCTTGTCGACGCTCTTCTTATCGAGCGCTTTGACAAACGTCGAGTAATCGGTCTTCGTAATCTGCTGCGTGTGACCGATGTTGGGGAACAGAACGGTCGAGAGCACGAGGTAGACGACGAAGGCGATGAGCACGTAGAGGATCATATTCCGTCTACGTTTGTTGTCATCCATCTCCATCTGCTTGAACTCCATCTACTGGGGTTGATAATGTTTTCTAGAATACCCAACCCGGACGGCGATAAACCGACGCCGGGCACGAAAGGACAGAGATGGCATCACTGGAAGTCGGCAAGGTTCAAATCTATACAGGCGACGGCAAGGGCAAGACGACAGCTGCGCTGGGGCTCGCGCTGCGCGCCACGGGCTATGGCCTTAACGTACTCATGCTTCAGTTTGCCAAGAAGCTGCACTGCGCCGAACATGACGCAGCACCTCGATTGGGGCTACGCATCGTACAAGCCGACCGCGACACGCCCGAAGCCTGTGCCGCACAGATCATGGAGCTGGCGCGCGAGCAGATTAGCCAAGTCGACGTGCTGATCCTGGATGAGCTGGGAGAAGCCATGCGACGGGGCTTTGTGACGCGCGAAGATGTCGAAGCGTTGATCGCGATGAAACCAACCACCACGGAGCTCGTGCTCACCGGCCGCGGCTTGCTGCCCCTCGCCGACCTTGCCGACCTAGTAACCGAAATGCGCCCCGTCAAACACTACTTCGACGAAGGCCTCCTAGCCCGCCAAGGCATCGAATACTAATCCGGCACTTGGGGACGTTCCTTTTCTGCCGGCACTTGGGGACGTTCCTTTTCTGCCGGCAGTTGGGGACACTCCTTTTCTGCCGGCAGTTGGGGACACTCTTGTTCGCCAGCAGCCCAGAAATCTATCCTTCATTCCAACCTGCCGTACCAGAAACAACAGACGTACGGCCAATGCCAACGACTCTCACTATCTGATTAATCGTAAGGCCCGCTTTTCTCATTTTGCAGAGAATAGGTCTACGCTCGGAAGGCTTCATGGATGCAAGCTCAGGAAGAGATGTGGGGGAAGCAATTCCCTTAGCGACCTCAAGAGCTTCATCGTCCAGAATGCGCGGTCGAGGTTCAGCATCGTAGGGAGCCTGGTCAATTCGTTCGGCAAGATAGTGCCGATACTCAAAAGATCCGCCCACGAGATCCAGAACAATTCCGGGATCGCAAAATCCAAATCCATCATAACCGTAAGCATATGCTCGATAACTTGACCAGCGATATGTATCAACAGCGGAAATGCCCGCCTTGACAGGATTCATATGAATGTAGTCCGCAAGTGAAATTGCCTGCACATCATTCTCGACCGGAATATTTGTAAATCGATCTTGGAACAGGTGCCCAACACGGTCGGTTTTGCGATTGAAATACATTGCATACGACGTAAGGATGCCGCTCATACACGAAGATATCTTCGTGTGAGGATCGTCGATCATAAGATGAAAGTGATTCGACATTAGACACCACGCCGTGACGCCAATTCCATTACCGACAAGCTTGTCCTCGAACAAGGTAAGCATGCGATATCGATCTTCATTATCTTCAAAGATGCAAATGCCGCCGTTGCCTCGCGCGATAATGTGGTTATAGCCCGTCAACGAAACGACTCGACCCGTTCTCGGCATATCGCCCTCCCATCACAAACCCACCGGGCAACATCTGATAGGCGCGGACGATCTAATTTGCTAAGCCCGTGCTGACAGTTTACAAGGCAAGTCAGGCAGATACTCCGAAAACGGCAAAACAGCTTTACAAGGAGTGTCCCAAAGTGCCGGCAGAAAAGGAACGTCCCCAAGTGCCGGGGAACGTCCCCAAGTGCCGGCTAGGCGGTGGCGCGGCCTAGCCAGTTGCCGCTGTGGTGGTAAACGGTGAACATCATGGCGGTGATTACCCAGGTTACGGGGTAGACCAGCAGCAGGTGCTCAAGCGACGGATCGAACGGCATAATCGCAAACACCCAGATCACCCTGAGCACGACGGTGCCAAAAATCGTGAGCAGCATGGGCTGCAAGCTCACGCCGGCACCGCGAATGGATCCCGACGCGTTTTCGATAATCGAGAAGATCGCGTAGAACGGCGCGATGAAATGAAGAATCGTCGTGGTGTACGCCGAAATCGAAGCATCGTCGACAAACAGACGCGACAACGGACCCGAGAACACCAGCAGCACGGCAGACAGACCACCAATGAGCATAAACGACAGCACGAGCGACGTATGGTAGCCCTTGCGCATGCGCTCGTAGTTGCGCGCGCCAAAGTTCTGCGCCGAGAACGTGGTGATCGACACGCCAAGCGCCTCGGTGACCATCCAGACAATGCCATCCAGGCGACCCGAAAGACCCCACGCCGTGGTGACATCGGCACCAAACGAGTTGACCGACACCTGAATCAAAACGTTGGAAATCGAATACGCAGCAGACTGAAAGCCAAGTGGCAGACCACACGAGATCATGCTCTTACAAATAGCAGGATCAATGCCGAGTTTGGACAGTGAAAGCCGCCACGCACCCGGTGCGTGCATCATACGAATCACGATCATCGTGGCGTTGGAGCAAATGGTCAGCGCCACCGCGATGCCGCAGCCCAGAGCCTCCATATGAAGCACGGCAACGAAGATGACATCCAGCACCGCATTAACAAGGCAGCCGGAGGCGATGATCACAGCAGGCCCGCGCGTGTCGCCCACGGCGCGCAGCAATGCCGTTCCCATATTGAGCAGCAGCGCCGCAACCATAGCGGCAAAATAACAACGAGCATAGGCCACGCCCTCGGCCAATAGTTCATGCGGCGTGTTCATAAGCACCAGCATGGGCTCAACGAACACTATGCCAAGAATCGAGAAAACGATACCGCCCACCAGCGCGAGCGTCATGGCCGTATGGACCGATCGGCTCAGGCGCTCGTCATCGTGCTGGCCAAAAAACTGGCCCGTAATGACCGCGCAGCCAGCACCCACACCGACGCAAAAACCAATGCAGAGCTCCGTAAGCACCATCGTGGCCTGAATGCCACCCAGCGCGAGCTTGCCGCCAAACTGACCGACGATATAAGTACCGATAAGCGTGTATGCCTGCTGAAAAAACGAACTAAAGAAGATGGGAACGCACAGCGACAGCAGCTGCTGCCAAATGACACCCTGCGTTACATCGATAGCCGTAGATTTCTTAGCCACACGCCCTCCCCACAAGCGTACGTCAAACAACAAAACATCAATTGAACGGCAAAACCGCTATCAGCTTAACACCGACCGAAGGCAGCAGAAACGCCCCTGGCGGCAAAGCTCGAGAGCACCCCGCTAGTGATACAGCCCCGGCTGGTAGTGGTACTCGTTACTCACATGCGGGCACAGCTGCCAAAAGGCGACAGCACTTGCCGCGGCCACGTTGAGCGAATCGACCCCATGCGCCATCGGAATACGCACGGCGCGGTCGCAGCCTGCAATGGTCTTGGCGCCCAAGCCAGCACCCTCGGTGCCCATAAAGATCGCCAGACGGTCAATCTCCTGCAGCGCGGGATCGTCCAACGACACCGAATCATCCGTCAACGCCATGGCGGCACACGAAAAGCCGGCATCGTGCAGCGCCGCCAGCCCATCATGCGGCCATACGCGCGCCTCGCTGCCAATGCGCGTCCAGGGCACCTGGAACACCGTGCCCATGCTCACGCGGGCCGAGCGACGGTACAGCGGGTCACAGCACGTGGGGCTCACCAAAATGCCATCGACGTTCAGCGCAGCCGCCGATCGGAAAATCGCGCCGACGTTGGTGTGGTCGACAATGCCCTCGAGCACGCACACGCGCACCGGGCGCTCCCCCGCCGCCTCGACGACGCCACCCAAGAACTCGGCTACCGGAATCTGACACGGGCGACGGAACGCCGCCAGCGCGCCGCGCGTTACATTAAAGCCCGTCAACTGCTCCATAAGCTCCATGGAGGCCACGAACACAGGAACCGGACCCGCGCTCTCGCGCACAACCAGGCGCTCGAACAGCGGCATCATCTGGTCGAGCCAGCGCTCGCCCAAAAGAAAGCTCACCGGCTCGTATCTGGCGCGAACCGCACGCTCGATGACCTTGGCACTCTCGGCGATAAAAATGCCCTTCTGAGGCTCCAGCACGCAGCGAAGCTCACGCTCGGTCAGTCGCACGTAGGCATCGAGCCGCTCGTCCTCGAGCGAATCGATTCGCAGCACCTCAACGGCATCAGTCATAGCAGCCAGCCCGCACCTTTCTTTGCAGCACCTATACAAATATCGGGGCAACGCCATGCGCTGCCCCGCCACTCATTCCAACCCGATAATACCGAAGGGATAATCGGGTTTACGCCTCAACGCGACGATACGTCACGAACTCATAATCGACACCCTCGTCGCCCTCGCCCGAGGCAATCGTGGCAACACCGCCTCGCCGCGCAATCTCCCACGCGGGATCGGCATCCAAATCGGGAAAGTACGTATCCACGTCATGCACGCAATGGTTATGCGTAACCTCGGCCTCGACGCAATACGGCAAAAACTGGCGATACACCTCGCCGCCGCCAATCACCCACGCAACGGGTTCATCGGCCACGGCGGCGAGCGCTTCGTCGATGCTATGCACCACGTCGACGCCCTCGGGCGCAAAGCCTTGGTCGCGCGTGAGCACAATATTGCGGCGGTTCTTGAGCGGTCGCCCGCCGGGAAAACTCAGCAGCGTCTTGCGCCCCATAATGACCGGGCAACCTTTGGTGCACGCCACAAAATGGCGCATGTCGGCGCGATTGGACACCACCATGTCGCCTTCGCACCCAATGCCCCAGTCGTCACACACGGCGACAATGGCAGAAAGCTTACACGTCATACGCGTCACCTACACCGCAATGGGGATGTTCTTGACCTGCGGGCCGTGCTCATAGCCCTCAACGATCAGATCATCGGTCGTGAACGCATAGAAATCATGCACATCGGGGTTGAGCGTTACCTTGGGAGCCGCAAACTGCGGACGCTCGATAAGTTCGCGGATGATATCGACATGACGGTCGTAAATGTGGGCATCGGCAATCACGTGCAGCAGCTCGCCGGGAATCATATCGACCGACTGCGCGACCATCATCAGCAAAATGGCGTACTGGCACACATTCCAATTGTTCGCGGCCAAAATGTCCTGGCTACGCTGGTTGAGAATCATGTTGAGCGTCGGCTTGTCATCCTGCGGACGCTGCGTGACGTTATAGGTCACGCTGTAGGCGCACGGATACAGGTGCATCTCGGACAGGTCGCTAAACACATAGGTGTTCGTCATAATGCGGCGGCTGTACGGCGTGTGATTAAGGTCGTACAGCACGCGGTCCATCTGATCGAAGTCACCCTCGGCGTAATGGCTCTTCTGGCCAATCTGGTAGCCGTAGGCCTTGCCGATAGAGCCGGTCTCGTCGGCCCACTCGTCCCAAATATGGCTGTTAAGGTCATGGACGTTATTGGACTTCTTTTGATAGATCCAAAGGATCTCGTCCATGGCAGACTTGAGCGCCGTACGGCGCAGCGTGAGCGCCGGGAACTCCTCGCGCAGGTCGTAGCGCGCCGTAACTCCAAAGTTTTTAATGGTATAGGCAGGGGTGCCGTCCTCCCACACCGGGCGGACCTTTTGGCCCTCGGTCGTGGTGCCATGGTCCAAGATGTCGCGGCACATGGTTACAAACTGTTGATCAGCTTTGCTCATTGACCCTCCTGTCAGTTGCCTACAAGCGAGATTCATTGTAGCCCAGGCGCACGCGGCCCCACAGCCCAAACATAAGCCCTCATTTTCTGACATATGCCAGAAATTCCTTGCGCAAATCTGCAGGTTCGTTATTTTATTGTTGACATATGTCAGATAAGGAGTGTGCATGGCAGGAAGACGCGAGAAACTGCGCCACGTCGGGATCATCCCCGAATATTGCGGTTTTACCCCCGATGGCCTGGCGAGCGGCGATGACATCGACATGACGATCGACGAACTCGAGGTGCTGCGCCTGTGCGACCTGGAAGGCCTTAGCCAAGAGGCAGTCGCACAGCAGATGGGCATCGCGCGCGCCACGGTGGCGGCAATTTGCAGCCGATCCCATCGCAAGGTGGCAAACGCCCTGGTCAATGGACGGGCGCTCATCATCAAGGGCGGCAATATCGCGTACTCCCCCATCACCACAACGACGGCCGTATGGCCAGCAAAGGAGGTCGACACCATGAGGGTGGCAACCACGTACGACAACGGCAACATATTTATGCACTTTGGCCGCAGCGAGCAGTTCAAGATCTATGACATTCAGGACGGCAAGGTGCTCAACGAACAGGTCGTGGGCACCGGCGGCACCGGCCACGGTGCCCTTGCGGGTCTGCTCGCCAACGGCGGTGTGGACACGCTCATCTGCGGCGGCATAGGCGGCGGCGCCATCAACGCACTTGCCCAAGCCGGCATCACGGTATACGCAGGCGCCCAGGGCACCTGCGATGCTTGCGTCGAGGCCCTTATCGCCGGCACGCTCGCACAGAACGGCGAGGCCACGTGCGGGTGCCACGGCCATGAACACGACCACGCCCACGAACATGGCGAGTCCTGCAGCTGCCACGGCCATCACGAGCACGAGGGCCACGAGGGCTGCGGCTGCCACTAACGGCAAATGCCCTGGCGCCAGCACGCTTCCACGTGCGCAACAACCTGCGAACGAACGGCGAAGGCCGCCTGGAATACCATCCGGGCGGCCTTCGCCATACACGACTCAACCAGTCGTTACTTTTTATTGCGCATCTGCGCTTCCATCTGGCGCAGCAGGTCCATATCGGACTTGGGGCCGCCCGTTCCCAGGCCGCCCATGCCGCCCAGACCCATAGCGTCCAGGCCAGGGATATTGGGCATGCGCATCTTCTTGCCCTTCTTACCCTTTTTGCCCTTCTTGCCACCGGCCTGTGCCTGATTGGCCATCGTGCGCATGCGGCCCATAATCTTATTCATCTCGCCCCACTGCTTCATAAGGCTGTTGACCTCGGTGGGGGTTACGCCGGCGCCCTTGGCGATACGCGCGCGGCGCTGGCCGTTGATGATGGAGGGACGCAGGCGCTCCTCCTTGGTCATCGACATGATGATGGCCTCGTTCTTATCGAAGATACCCTCGTCCAGGTTGCCGCCCATCTGGTTGAGTGCACGCTGACCACCGGGGAGCATGCCCAGGATACCCTTCATGCCGCCCATCTTTTTGACGGCTTTCATCTGGTCGAGCATATCGTTCATGGTGAAGCCCTCGCGCAGCATACGCTCGGCAGCCTCAAGCTGCTCTGCATCAGCCGCCTCCTGGGCCTTCTCGATAATGCCGACGACGTCGCCCATGCCCAGAATGCGCTTGGCCATGCGATCGGGATAGAACGGCTCAAGCGAATCGGGTTTCTCGCCCATGCTCACAAACTTGATGGGCTTGCCGGTCACCTGACGTACCGAAAGTGCACCACCGCCACGGGCGTCACCGTCGAGCTTGGAGATAATCACGCCATCAAAGTCGGTGCGCTCGGCAAACGTCGAGACCACGTTGACGATGTCCTGGCCGGTCATGGCATCGACGACCATCAGCACCTGGTCGGGCTTGACGGCCTTCTTGATGTCAACGGCCTCCTGCATCATCTGCTCGTCGATCTGAAGACGACCGGCGGTATCGACAATGACCACGTCGCGCAGGTGGTCGACGGCCTCCTGGATGGCGCCCTTGGCGATGTCGACCGGGTGCGCACCGTCACCGCGGAAGACCGGCACGCCGATCTCGCCACCGAGCGTGGCCAACTGGTCGGCAGCGGCGGGACGGTAGACGTCGCACGCGGCGAGCAGCGGCGAGCGGCCCTGCTTCTTGAGCAGGTAGGCCAGCTTTACGGCCGCCGTGGTCTTACCGGAGCCCTGCAGGCCAACGAGCATGATGACATTGGGAATGCGGTTGCTAAAGACGAGCTTGCTCTCGGTTGAGCCGAGCATCTCGGTGAGCTCGTCGAGCACGATCTTGACGACGTTTTGCGCCGGCGACAGCGACTCCATGACCTCGGCGGTCATGCAGCGCTCCTTGGTCTTGGCAACGAACTCCTTGACGACCTTAAAGTTAACGTCGGCCTCGAGCAGCGCCATGCGAATATCGCGCATAGCCGAAGTAATATCGGCCTCGGTCAGCTTACCCTTGCCGCGCAGGCGGTCAAATGTGTCGTTGAGGCGATCGCTCAGGGAATCAAACACTGGTTACTCCTTAGTTGGACTCGCCCACCAGGGCGCGGCAGAAATCTTTGGCGTTAAACTCCTGCAGGTCATCGACCTGCTCGCCCACGCCGATGCGCAGGATCGGGAGCTTGAGCTTCTCGGCCACGGCCATGGCGATACCGCCCTTAGCCGTGCCGTCGAGCTTAGTCATGATAATACCGTCCAGGCCCAGCGCCTCGTTAAACTCGAGCGCCTGGTTCAGACCGTTCTGACCAGTGGCGGCATCGATCACAAGCACGACCGAGACCGGCATGGGACCGGCGGCCATATTGGCGGCGCGCTTACGGGTCACATTGACCACCTTGGCGAGCTCACGCATGAGCTCGGGGCTCGTGTGCAGACGGCCGGCGGTATCGATGAGCACCAGGTCGCTGCCGCGCTTATCGGCCTCGTCGAGCACGTCATAGCACACGCTCGCCGGATCGGAGCCGCGGTCACGCTTGATGACGGGAACGCCGGCGCGCTGGCCCCACACATCGAGCTGCTCGATGGCGGCGGCACGGAAGGTGTCGGCCGAACCGATCACCACGTTCTTGCCGCGGGCGGCCATGGCGCTCGCAATCTTGCCGACCGTGGTGGTCTTGCCGGCGCCGTTGATGCCGACAAACAGCACGCAGCTCGGCGTATCGGAAAACGGATCGCGCTCAACAGGCACAAAATGGCCCTCGAGCTGCTCGGCCAGAGCGCGGCGAAGCTGCGGGGCGGTCTTGAGGTTCTTCTTGGCAGCGGCGTCACGCAGGTCATCGGAGACTTGAATGGCGACCTCGGCACCCATGTCACCCATAACGAGGGTGTCCTCAAGATCCTCCCAAAAATCCTCGTCGACCTCACCACCAAAGTAGAAGACCTCGTTGAGGGCCTCGCGGCTGCGCTCAAGTCCGCGCGAGAGAGCGTCAAAGAATCCCATTATGCATTCACGACCTTTCCGGTTTCGCGATCGAGTTTTTGCGAGACGACGCGACTGACGCCGTCGGCTTGCATCGAGACGCCGTAGAGAACGTCAGCATCCTCCATAGTACGGCGCTGATGCGAGATTACCAAGAGCTGCGTATCGGAACGCAGCACATCGAGGGCGCCGATGAGCTTGGACAGGTTGGCGTCGTCGAGCGCCGCCTCGACCTCGTCCAGCACATAGAACGGCACCGTGCGCGTACGGTATACGGCAAAGAGCAGGGCGAGCGCCGTCAGGCTCTTCTCGCCACCCGACATGAGCATCATCTTGGTGATGCGCTTGCCGCGCGGCTGCGCCACGACCTCAATGCCCGTCTCGGCCGGATGCTCGGGGTCGGTCATCTCCAGATGCGCCTGACCACCCGGGAACAGCATGGCAAAGATCTCGCGGAAGTTCGCATCGACCTTCTCAAACGTCACTAGGAACGCCTTGCGCATCTTGCGGTCGATCGCCACGGTGATCTTGGTGAGCGCCTTGCGCGCGCTCTCCAGATCGGCCAGCTGCTCCTCGATGTAATCGGCACGGCGCTTGAGCTGCTCGTACTCCTCCATGGCAACCTGGTTCACAGGGCCCAGGTTGTTGATCTGGCGCACGAGTTGGTTAAGCTCGCGCTCGGCGGCGTCGCGATCAGTGGGCGCCGGCAGCATGAGCGCTTCCTCGAGCACCGTGGTGCCGTCGGCAGTGATGGCCTTGATGGCAGCCTCGACCTGCACCTCGAGCTTGCCGCGCGCCACCTTGAACTCATTTTGCGTCGTGGCGGCAGCATCGACCCTCTTTTTGGCGCGGGCGACCTCGGTCTTGGCGTCCTCGATGGTCTTCTTAAGCGAAGCCGAGTCCGCTTCCTCGAGCGAAGCCTGATCGCGCAGGCGCGCAGCCCAGTCCGAGGCGCGCTCCAACAGGGCAGAATAGCGCTCGTGCATGGGATCGACGCGAAGGCGCAGCAGCTCAAGCGAGCGCGAGGCCTGGCGTGTTCCGCGGATACGGCGGTCGATGCCCTCCAGGCGATGCTCCAGGTCGGGCACGCGGCCCCTCAGAGAACGAAGACGCTCGCTCGTCTGGGCCAGGCGCACCTTGGCGTCGGCGAGCTTACCGGCTGCCTCGGAATCGTCACAGCGAACGCGATCGAGCTCGTCGTTGGCCTCGGCAATCTGCAAGCCTAAGTCGCTCGCCTGCGCACGGGACTCGTCACGCGAACGAGTGAGCTCGTCCACGCGCGGACGTGCGGCACGAACGGCCTCTGCGGCCTGCTCGCGGCGCTTGGAAATGCGCACGCGCTCGACCTCGGCATTGTTGGCACTCTGCTCCAGGCGGCCGATCTCAGAGAGCAGCGAGCGGCGCTCGCCCTCAAGACGGGCAATCTCGCCGGCGGCATCGCCCTCGGCGGCGCGCGCCTCCTCGACGGCCGCATTGGCCTCGACGACCTGATCAGAAACATGCTCAAACGCGGCAGCAAGATCGGGCTCCAGGCCCTCCAGCTCGCGGATACGACGCTTGCGCTCCAGAGCACCCGAAGCCTCGCCGGCATCAAGCCCCACGCGAACCAGGCCGCCGCAGGCAACGCGTGCGCCATCGGGAGTCACATAGGTCACGCCGTCAACGACCGGCGCGGACAGCGCGGCGGCCAAGTCATCGACCACGTAATAGCCGCCGAGCAATGCCTCGACGACCGGACCGTAGCCCGCACGCACAGACAGGCGATCAACAAGACGGGCACCGGCGGCACCCTCGGCAGCCGCAGAGCCGCTCACGCTGCGCGCCACCAGCAGTGCCTCGCCCGAGGCCTTCTTCTGGTCCAGTGCAGCGCGACCGGCACGCTCAAGTGCGGCAGCGTTATCGAACAACAGGGCATCGATATCGCCGGCGAGCAGCTGCTCAACCAGGCCCTCAAGCTCACGCGGTGCCTCGAGCACATCGCCCAGACGGCCCGAAACATCCTCGCCCAGCGCGCCCACCAGACGACTCACCAGCGGCGAGCTGTCGGCCATGCGAGCATCGAGCTTCTTTTGGCTCGCGAGCTCTGAGCGCACCTCGGACAGCTTGTTGCGCGCCTCGCTCTCGCGATTACGCAAGTCCTTAAGGGCTGCACGGGCGACCTCGGTAGCCTCGCGCGCATCGACCTGGGCTTGACGAGCCTGATCGAGCGCGCCTTCAAGCTCCTCAGCACGGTCGCGGCGGCTATCAAGCGATGCCGTGACCTCCTCGAGCTGTTCATCGATCTGCTCCAGGCGCGAGGCATACATGTTATCCTCGACCTCGGCGTTGCTCAGCGAGTCCTTCACCTTGGCGAGCTCGAGCGCAGCATTATCGGCAACGCGCTGCACATCGCGCTGTTCGCGCGTGAGCTGCGAAATCTGATTGTCGAGCGCAACGCGACGCTCGTGGAGCTCGGCGGCGGCAGGACCAGCGGCGTCAACGTCCTCCTGGGCCTGCATATGCGCGCCGGTCACTTCCTCGAGCTGAGCACGTGCGTCCTCGAGCTCCTCGACCACGCGACGGCGCTGATGCTCGGAGCTCGAGATCTGGCCACGCATGTCGGACAGGCGCGACACCATGTTATGGCCCTTTTCCTCGAGCAGACGCATGTCTGAGTTAATGCGACCGACCACGTCTTGCATATGGCGGCGCTGCTCGCCCAAGTCGCCCACAAACAGGCCCTTTTCCTCGAGCATAACTTGGAGCTTCTCGAGCTCGCGCTCCTTTTCACCTAAGCGGTATTGCGCAAGCTCAAGCTCGGCAGCGCCCTCCTTAGAGCGGCTCTCAAGGTCGTTCCACTGCGATTGCAGCGAACGCAGCTCGTCAACGGCCAGCATCTGCGTAAGCTCGTTCGCGCGCGAGGACAGCTCTTTGTACTTGCGCGCGCGATCGACCTGACGCTCCAGCGGTCGCAGCTGACGGGCGATTTCCTTGTTGATATCGCGGGCACGGGTCAGGTGCTCGTCCATCGATTTGATCTTTTTGAGCGCACGCTCCTTGCGACGCTTGTGCTTGGAGATGCCGGCGGCCTCCTCAATAAGGGCACGGCGCTCCTCGGGGCGGCTCTGCAAAATGGCATCGAGCTTGCCCTGGCTGATGATGGAATGCGTATCCTTGCCCAGACCCGAGTCGTGCAGGATGTCCTGGATGTCCATCAGGCGGCACGGGCTCGAGTTGATGAGGTACTCACTCTCGCCCGAGCGATACATGCGGCGGGTGATGGCCACCTCGTCAAAGTCGACGGGCAGCATATGGTCCGAATTGTCGAGAACCAGCGTAACCTCGGCCACACCCACCGGCTTGCGCGCCGACGAGCCCGAGAAGATGACGTCTTCCATGGCCTGGCCACGCAGCTGCTTGGCGCTCTGCTCGCCCAGGACCCACAGGATCGAGTCGGAGATGTTCGATTTTCCCGAGCCGTTGGGACCGACGATGACGGTCAGGCCCGGCTCAAACGTCATATGGGCGCGGTCGGCAAACGACTTGAACCCTTTGAGCGTGAGGGACTTGAGATACACGGTTCCTCGCTTAAACAGGCTTCTTGTTCAGGATCACGCCGTTGGTGGTGTAACCCATGCGGTCGAGTGCCTCAAGCGCGGCAGCTCCCTCGGCCTCCTTCTTGGAGGAACCGGTGCCGCGGCCCTGGCGGATACCGTCGATGAGCACCACGGCGGTAAAGGTCGGTGCGTGTGCCGGGCCCTCAGAGCCAACGAGCTTGTACGCCGGAGGCTCGTGGCCGTCAGCCTGCACGCACTCCTGCAAAAACGACTTGGGGTTCGCAGGATGCTCGGCACGCTCGGAGGCCAAATGGGGCTTAAGCGTACGGTGGATAAAGTCCGCCGCAATGTCCCAGCCGGCATCCAGGTACAGGGCGCCCACGAGCGACTCGTAGACGTTCTCGAGCGCCGAATGCAGGCCGCGCGCGCCCGTGCCGGTCTCGGAGGCACCAAAGATGATGATGTCGTCGATGCCCAGCTCATGGGAGACATCGGACAGCGTGGCACCCGAGACGAGCGACACCTTCAGGCGCGTAAGCTTGCCCTCGTCAAACTCGGGATAGGACTCAAAGAGCGAGCGGGCAACCACGGCGCCCAAAATGGAATCGCCCAAAAACTCAAGGCGCTCATAGCTCGCCGAGACGGGCTGACCTTCCACGGCAGAGGGGTGCGTGAGCGCCGCGCGCAGCAGCACCTTGTTATTGAACTCGTGGCCCAGGATTTCCTGGGCGCGCGCGAGTCGTTGAGATAAAGCCAAGACTTAGGCCTCCTTGGCGTTTTCAATAGCGTCGACAGCGTCGGCGACAGAGTTGAGCGACAGCAGGGTCTCGTCATCGATCTCGAGGTCGAACTCGTCCTCGATGGCCGTCACCAGCTGCAGACGCTCGAGCGAATCGGCATCGAGATCGTCAAAGGTAGTCTCGTCGCTAATGTCGGCGACATCGACGCCCAGAACGTCAGCGGCGACTTCGGCGATCTTATCGAAGATTTCGGAGCGGTCCATAGCGCTTCCTCTCGTATTGCGTGAACAACAACGCGCTGGCGCCGCAAGTGCAGCACCAAGACACGGTTTTGATTCTACCCCACGACGAAGGCCGCGAGGCACATAACAGCGCTCTAACTCGCTCCTACAAAACGATGCCGTCCATAGAGTTGGCGACGTTCTCGACCAGCCCGGCGCGCACGGCCTCCGCCGCGGCGAGCGTACCGTTTTTGACAGCCTCGACCGAGGTGGCACCGTGGCCGATCAGCACCACGCCACGCAGGCCCAGCAGAATGGCGCCGCCCTTAGCATCGCCCGAGAGCTTTGCCTTGATCTCGCGCATCTGCTTTTTGATGAGCAGCGCGGCAATCTTGGTGCCAAGCGAAGCCATAAAAGCACCCTTGAGCTCTTGCAGCAAAAACTTAGCGGCGCCCTCGGTTGCCTTGAGCGCGATGTTGCCCGACATGCCATCGGCAACGACGACGTCAAAGTTACCCGAGGTCAGGTCGGTGCCCTCGCAGTTGCCCACAAAGCCGGGAACGGCGGCCTTCATGGCAGGGAAGCAGGACTTGGTAAAGATGGAGCCCTTCTCATCCTCGGTGCCGTTGCCGAGCAGACCGACGCGGGGATGCTCAATGCCCAAGACGACGCGCGCATAGGCGCTACCCATCTGGGCAAAACGCACCATGTCGTCGACCTCGACATCGGGGTTGGCGCCCATGTCGCACAGGACCGTCAGGCCACCGGCGCGGTTGGGCAGTGCATTGGTAAGGCACGGACGTACCGGTTGCTTCTTGCCCTCGGCCTGATACCTAAACGGCGTCACGTAGGCGGTAGCGGCAGCGGTCATGGCGCCGGTGGAGCCGGCAGAGAAGAACGCATCCGCGTTACCCTTCTTAATGGCTCGGCAGGCAAGCACGATCGAGGACTTGCGCTTGGTCATCACGGCTCGAATGGGATCGTCATCCATGGCGATGACATCGGGCGCCTCCAAGGCCTCAACGCGAGCGTGAGCCGCGGCAAAGGGGTTCACGATCTCTGCAGGACCGACGGCCAAAACCTCGATATCGGGATCCGCCGCAAGCGCCGCCTCGATACCGTCGAGGACGACCTGAGGCTTCTCGTCTCCGCCCACAACGTCTACACAAACGCGAACGTTACTCATATACATACTCCTTATACAAAAATGGCCGACTCATTGAGCCGGCCATTGTGGTTCCAGTTGGAACGGCATCGCATCCAGAGTATACAGTTACTCGGTAACGATAACCTCGCGGTCCTTGTAGAAACCGCAGCTGGGGCACACGTGGTGCGGGAGCTTGACAGCGCCGCAACGGGGGCACGTGGACTGAGCCGCAGCCGAGATCTTCATGTTGGCGGAACGGCGGGTGTGAGTGCGGATACGACCCTGCTTTTGTTTAGGTACGGGCATAGTGACCTTCCTTATGAACTATCCAGTGTGGCGATTACGCGCAAGTAGCGATACTACCACAGTTTTACTCGTCAAGCTTGAGATTCTTCAATGCTGCAAATGGATTTTCCGTGGCAGCGGCCCATTCGGCCTCTGCTTGAGCGGCGCAATCGCATTGCTCGACGTTGAGATTGATGCCGCATGTGGGGCACAGGCCGCGACAATCGGGCTTGCACAGGACAACGAACGGCGTGTCCATGACGACCGCGTCGTTGATGGGCTCACCCAAATCGACGATGCGATCCTCGCCCAGCAGCTCGTAGCCGTCTTCGTAGGCCTCGGGATCCTCGGGCTCGTTAAAGAGATAGAATTCCTCGATCTCACCGGCAATATCAAACGAAGCGGGCTCAAGACAACGGTCACACTCACCGGTTGCGTGCGCGCGTACCATGCCCGTGAGCAAGACACCGGTGCCGGCATTGGTAAAGACCACGTCGTAGTCAATGCCATCCTGCAGCTGGTACTCCTTCTCGCCCACCGTATAGGTGGCGACATCGACCTTACCGGTCAGCGGATACGAGTCTCCGGGAAACTCGAGCTGCTCGGAAAGATCGACGGTAACGCTCGGGAACTCAGCCATTACCACTGACCATTCTGCTGGGCGGCACCCTCGTTGAGTTGCTGACGGCAACGGGTGACGGTGCCGGTCAGGCTCTTGAGGTTCTCCTCGAGGTGCGTAAAGACCTGATCGGCGTAATCCTCGGCGGCATAGCGCGTCTCGCGCTCATACTGCTGGGCACGGTCGCGAATATCGTCGGCCTGCTGCTGCGCTAAGCGGACGATCTCCTGCTCACCGGCAATGGTGAGGGCCTGCTGCTGAGCATCGGCGATGATGGAATCGGCCTGAGCGGCGGCGGAAGCCATAAGCTCCTCGCGCTCCTTGAGGATACGGCGGGACTTCTGCCATTCCTCGGGATAGCTCATGCGGATCTCGTCGAGGATGTTAAAGAAGACGTCGGCGTCGATAACCTTCATCTGGGCGTTCTTGCCGAACGGCGTCTTAGCCTCTTCGATGAGCCCCTCGAGCTCGTCGACAAGACTCACGATCCTGTCGCCAGGAAAATTCTCGCCCGGCATCCGGTCTCCTTTCATAGGTAACATATCATCGTGTTAGTTTACCACATGCCACCAGGCATTAAAAAACGTCACGAAAAGCGATGTTTGAGCGCCTTGACCACATTGGGCGGAACAAAATTAGAGACGTCGCTACCGAGCGAGGCAATCTGGCGAACCACCGAGCTCGAGATATAGCCGTACTGCGGCGCACTCATGACAAAGATGGACTCCAGCTCGTTATCCAGGCGATAGTTGAGGTCGGCCTGCTGCAGCTCGTACTCAAAGTCGGTCATGGCACGCAGGCCCTTGACCACGGCTCCTGCCCCCTGTTCGCGGGCAAAATCGACCAAGAGGCCGGTGAAGGGCAGCACCTCGACGCCGTCAATATCACCGAGCGCTTCACGCGCCAGCGCCACGCGCTCGTCGAGCCTAAACGTGGTGCCGACGCCGTTTTTGCCCTGCGACTCGGCAACGGCCACGATCACGCTGGGAAAGATGCGGCGGGCGCGGCGGATGACATCGATATGGCCAAACGTGATGGGATCGAAGGTGCCCGGGACGATCACGCGGTTGATGGTGTCATTCATGGGTGTCCTCCGTGGGTGCGTCGCTATCGTTGCCATCATCCTCGCCGTTGCCAACCCAGCGCAGCAAGTCAACCGAGGTTATGCCGTAACGCTTCTCGCGCACGACCTCAAAACCGGTCGGGTGAGCGCCCGCATCGGCCGCGGCGTGCTCAAAGAGCGCGTAGGCACTCTGCGCCAGCAAGCCTTGCTGGGCCAGGTTCCGCAGCAGCTCCTCGACTGGCTCAGCACCAAATGCGTAGGGCGGGTCGAGCAGGACCAAGTCGAAGGGACCGCCCGGCACGCGGCCGCGCGAGGCGCTTGCCAGCACGTCACCCGTCACCACGCGCCAACGCGCACGGTCACGGCAGAGCGACTCGATATTCTTGGTAATCAGACGAGCAGCGTTGCGATCGATCTCGAACGTGGTGAGCGAGCGGGCACCACGCGAGAGCATCTCGATGCCCAAGGCGCCGGAGCCGCCAAAGGCATCCAGCACACGGACCTCGTCCAGATCGAAGTCGAATGCCGACATGACCATAGATGCGCACGCCTCGCGCACGCGATCGGTCGTGGGGCGGGTGACATCGCGACCACGGGGCTCTTCGATCTTGCGACCGCGCCATTCGCCGCCGATGATTCTCATCCTCCGCTGACCTCCTTAAAGATGTGTCGATACCGCGTGACGACCGCATCGCGCAAGGGACGCGTCGCCACGGAGTCAAGGTTGCAAGCATACCGCAAGAGCTCGACCGCGTCCAAATGGGCCCACTCGATCAATTCCTCGTCGGCATCGAGGTCAACAAAGCGCAAGGTCACGCCGCCATGCTGGCGGTAACCCAGGATTTCGCCCTCGTGGCGCAGACGCAGGTCCATCTGGGCGAGCGTAAAGCCGTCCGAGGTCTTCTCGAGCGACTGGAGGCGGTCTTGTGCCGCCGACGCGCCGCCGTTGCCCTTGGAGTGCGTCATGACCAGGCACGTACCCGACACGCTGCCGCGGCCTACGCGCCCACGCAGCTGGTGCAAGGCCGCCAAACCAAAGCGCTCTCCATTCTCGATGACCATGACGGTGGCGTTGGGCACGTCAACGCCCACCTCGACCACCGTGGTCGAGACGAGCACATCGATCTCGCCACGCTTAAAGGCATCGATGACCCGGTCCTTCTCCCCCGCCGGCATGCGGCCATGAAGACGCTCGATGGTAAGCCCCGGTAATGCCAGACGAAGGCGATCGAGCTCGGTCGCCGTGTCATGCAACGGCACGGGCACGGTCACGCGGCCTTCGTCGTCGCGAGCGATGCCGGGTACGTCTTCGAGTTCATCGGCCGAATCGCTCGGCTCCACGAGCGGACAGATTATGTAGGCTTGCTGCCCCTTTTCGTGCGCCTCGCGAATAGCGCCATAGGCCAGGTCGCGACTCGACTCGGTGAGAACGCGCGTCGTCACGCCGGCACCCGGAACGGGACGATGGCGGATGATGCTCGTGTCCAGGTCGCCGTACACCGAAAGCGCCAGCGTGCGCGGAATCGGCGTGGCAGTCATGACCAACAAGTCGGCACCCGGGCCTTTTGCGCGTAGAGCGTTACGCTGGCCTACGCCAAAGCGATGTTGCTCGTCGATCACCACAAGCGACAAATGCTTGAACGTGACGTTCTCCGAAAGCACCGCATGGGTGCCAAAGAGCACGTCGAGCTCGCCAGACTGGAGCCGAGCATGAATCTGTTCACGCTCGGCCGCCGGCGTGGCGCCCGTCAGGAGCGCCCAGGTCATGCCAGCCTGCGAGAGCAAGGGGCCGGTCTTATCGGCATATTGACGCGCCAGCACGCCCGTGGGCGCCATAACGCAGGCCTGAGTGCCGCTATCGGCCGCAACCGCCAACGCGCAGGCGGCAACAGCGGTCTTACCGGTCCCGACGTCGCCCAGCAGCAGACGGTTCATCACACGACCGCCATCGCACATATCGTGCAAGATGTCTTGGAACGCGGCCTCCTGCTCATCGCTCAGCGAAAACGGCAGGGCCTGTTTAAGCGCAGCCAAATGCTCGCCCGAAGCATGCGCATAAGGCACCACGTCGACCATACCGCCATCGTTGCGCAGACGCAGCGCGAGCTGCAAGCAGAGACACTCCTCATAGGCAAGACGCCGGCGCGCGATGTCGCGCTCGGCCATGCTCGAGGGAAAGTGGATCGAACGCAGCGCACGGGCATTGCTCATGAGCTTCCGTTTTGCGCGCAGCGGCGCGGGAATGGGGTCGAACGGATTGGCGACCACTTCGAGCGCACCGCTTACGATGCGGCGCATCCACGCCTGGCTCACGCCATCACTCACGTAATGGACCGGCAAGATGGTGCCTGCGGCACGCCCGTCCTCGAGCTTTTCAAAGTGCGGCGAGGCCATCTGCTTAAAGCCGTAGGCAAACTCGACCTTGCCCATCACGGCCAGGCGGTCGCCCTGCTTAAGCTGCTGGGCAATCCAGGGCTGGCGGAAAAAGGCGACCTGCAGCACGCCCGTCTCGTCAACAAGCGAGACCTCGGTCACCTGCATGCGCGGACGCGGCTGCTTTTGGACGATACGGTCGACCGTGGCGATGATGGTGCACACGGTACCGATGGGCGCCATCTCGATAGACCAAGAACGGGTAAAGTCGAGGTATCGATGAGGGATATGGAGAAGGAGGTCCCCCACCGTCCGAATTCCCAGACGGCGAAGGGCCTCCTCGCGTTTACCCGAAACATATTTGAGTCGCGCGATATCCTCGTCGAGCGCATTGCTCTGGGCAAAGCGCTCCGAGACGCGCGGCACGGAGCACAGCTCGGACATGGGCAGAGCCTACTCGATCGAGAAGATCACGGGATAGAGCGGCTGCTCGCCACGATGGGCGTCGATCTCCAGATCGGGCTGAGCCTCCTCGATAGCGTCGACGATCTCCTGGAAGGCCTCGTCGGACAGCTCCTCGCCGGCCAGAATCGTCAGCGCGTCGCCCTCCTCTTCCTCCTGCATACGGTTGATGCAGTCGAGCGTCACCTGCTTCACGTCGGAGCCGACCACATCGATGGAGCCGGCGATGATGCCCATGACGTCACCGGAGTGAATCGGCGAGCCGTCAGAGGCGCTTGAGTCGCGCACGGCGCGGGTGACCTCGCCATCGCGGACCTCGCTGATGGCGTCGACCATAGCGGCAACAGCATCCTCGAGCTCGGAAACGGGCAGGACCGCGAACAGCGCGGAGAAGGCCTGCGGGACGGTCTTGGTGGGAACGACGGCGACCTTCTTATCGGTGCAGGCGGAGGCAGCGGCCTCGGCAGCCATGCGGATGTTGCCGTTATTGGGAAGGATGATGACCGAGGTCGCGTTGACCTGGTCGACGGCGCCCAGCAGGTCGGCGGTCGAGGGGTTCATGGTCTGGCCACCCGACACGATCACATCGACGCCAAGGGACCTGAGGATGTCGGCCTCACCAGAGCCAGCCGCAACGGCGACAAAGCCCAGGGCCTTCGCGGGCTCGGCGGCCTTCTCCTGGTCCTCGTGAATCTTAGCGGTACGGTCGTGGGCCTCCATCTCCATGTTGTGGATAAAGACCTCATAGATCTGACCGAGCTGCAGCATGTGCTCGAGCACCAGGTTGGGAGTGTTGGAGTGCACATGGATCTTATAGTCGGGATAGGCACCAACGAGCAGCTCACAGTCGCCCATGGAGCCCAGGAACTTCAGGCACTCGTCCTCGTCAAACGGAGCGTCGGCCTTAAAGAGGAACTCGTTACAGTAGCGGAACTCAGAGCCCTCCCAGTCGTCGTTGGCCTCGATCTCAACTCGATCGAGGGCGGCATCGCGGGCAGAGCCGGCGGAATCAAAAGTAGCGGAGAAATCCTCGACAACGGTGCTGCGGCCAAGAGCGGCGGCAACAAAGTTCTCCAAGAAGATGGCAAAGCCAAAGGCGCCGGAGTCGACCACGCCGTTCTCCTTGAGGACGGGCAGCAGGTCGGGCGTGCGGGCGACGGACTGGTAGGCCTCGACGACGATGGCGTCGAGCGCATCCTCGGCAGAGAACTTCTTCTTCTCACACTCGTCTGCCTTAATCGAAACATCACGCAGGACCGTGAGAATCGTGCCCTCGATGGGCTTACGAACAGCCTGGAAGGCGACCTTGACGGCACGGCGGAAGGCGAAGGCGATATTGGCGGACGTAATGGGCTCATCGGCAGAGACAAGGCCCTCGGCCACGCCGCGTAGGATCTGCGACGTGATGACACCGGAGTTGCCGCGGGCGCCCATCAGGGAGCCGTGGGTAATAGCGCCGGCAATGGCCTCCATGTCGGCATCGGCGGGAAGGGCGGAAAGCTCCTTGGTCACCGAGGCGAGCGTGAGCGACATGTTGGTGCCGGTGTCACCGTCGGGTACGGGGAAGACGTTGAGCTTGTTGATCTCCTCGGCCTTTTCGGAAACGGCAGCCGCAGCGATCGGAAAACAGGTGCGAATGGTCTTTGCAATCATGAGTGGTGAAATCTCCGTATTCGGATGCTAGTTCAGACGGCTCTTGAGCGCGTCGATGTGAATGCCGATCTTAAGGCTGGCGGGATCGATCTGGGCGATCTCCTGCAGGGTGAAGGCGACGGAGCTCGAAAGATTGTGGCAGACGGACTTCATGTTGACGCCGTTCTCCAGCACGACGTGAAGGTCGACCGTGAGGCCGTTCTCGTCGGCGGAAACAAGTACGCCCTTGCGGAGGCGCTGGCCGGCAAGCAAGCGCACGCTCTCGGCGCCCTGGAGCTGTTCGGCCATACCGACGACGCCGTAGCACGTCATCGCGGCATAACCGGCAATATCGGCAATAACGTCGTTCGAGACGCTCAGGCTGCCGTTAATGGTCTCAGACACAAGAATCTCCTTTTCTGGTGCTCGCGGCACCATGTCGTGGGAGCAATCATTCCAATATTTTACAACGACCGCGCCTTGTTAAGGCGGCGGGGCTCGCGATTATATCCTCGACACGAAATGTTGATACGGTAACGTTCGCCACAATCGATCGCGGCATGAAAAAACCCGCCGCATAAGCGACGGGTTTTACAACCTGGCTCCCCGGGTAGGACTCGAACCTACAACAGCGCGGTTAACAGCCGCGTGCTCTACCATTGAGCTACCGAGGAATAGGTGCGTGCTCTCAAGCAACGAAGTTTATTATACGGACGATCGGGCGAAGGGCAAGAACTTTTTTAAGAAATTTTCCGACCTAGTCATTCAAGAACGTCCCCAATGACTAGTCGTTTAAGAACGTCCCCAACGACTACATGAAAGCGCCCCCAGGCAGATGTGCTTGAGGGCGCTTCTTGCTTGACTAGCTTTCGATGTAGTCCTTGAGCTTGCTGGAACGGCTCGGGTGGCGGAGCTTGGCCAGGGTCTTGGACTCGATCTGGCGGATACGCTCGCGCGTGACGCCAAACTCGCGGCCGACTTCCTCGAGCGTGCGGGGATGTCCGTCGACAAGGCCAAAGCGCAGCTCGATAACCTTGCGCTCGCGATCGGCAAGCGAATCGAGCACCTGGGTGAGCTGCTCCTGCAGCATGGAGAAGCTGGCAGCATCGGGCGGAACGATGGCCTGGGAGTCCTCGATGAAGTCGCCCAGCTGGGAATCTTCTTCCTCGCCGATGGGGGTCTCGAGCGACACGGGCTCCTGCGAAATCTTCTGGATCTCGCGGACGCGGTCGGCGCTCATGTCCATCTCGGCACCGATCTCCTCGGGGGTCGGGTCGCGACCCAGGTCCTGGAGGAGCTGGCGCTGCACGCGGACGAGCTTGTTGATGGTCTCGACCATGTGCACGGGAATACGGATGGTACGGGCCTGGTCGGCAATAGCGCGCGTAATCGCCTGACGGATCCACCACGTGGCGTACGTGGAGAACTTGAAGCCCTTCTGGTAGTCGAACTTCTCGACGGCGCGGATCAGACCGAGGTTGCCCTCCTGAATCAGGTCCAGGAACAGCATGCCACGACCGACATAGCGTTTGGCGATGGAGACGACCAGACGCAGGTTTGCGCTGATGAGCGCCTGCTTGGCCTCAAGACCAACGTTCTCGATACGCGTAAGACGACGCATCTCGGCGCGGGTGAGCTCGATCTCGCCCGCATCGGCAGCCTCGAGCTTCTCGGTAGCCTCGAGACCGGCCTCGATCTTCATGGCCAGATCGACCTCTTCAGATGCGGTCAGCAGGTCGACCTTACCGATCTCCTTGAGGTACATACGAACCGGGTCGCCGGTCAGCATCACCGTGGAGGCATCGATGCCGCGCATGCGCGAACGCGAACGAGACGTGCGCACGGTGCGCTTCTTCTTGCTCTTGGAAGAGCCCATCTCGGCATCGGCCTGGCGGGCCATCTTAAGTTCGTGATCGTCGAGCGAGCCGGAATCGTGCTCGTCATCGTCGAAATCGTCGGTATCGTTATCGTCATCGTCGACGTCCATCGGGGCGTCGTCGTTTCCGCTCGCGGAGATAATCTGGATGCCGCTGTTGCGCAGCGCGGAATACACCGCGTTGAGCTGCTCATCAGAGACATCGATATCCTTCAGGGCGACCTGAATCTCGTCCTCGGTTACCGAAGTCCTGTTTGAGCCGTTGCCCATGAGCTTTGCAACGTAGGATTCCAGCCCAGTACCCGTGCTCTCAGTCTTTTTTGGCACAGATTCTCCCTTCGTAGTCCACAGGACTCAATACTTTAGCACACACATGGACGTCTATACCCAAAATAAAGACAGGATATAGGCGAGAATACGCTGGTTGACCACAACATCTAGGCCTGATCGGCACCCGCGGTCTCCAAACCGATCAAACGGAACGGGTCGGCCACGCCGCCGATCGACTTTTGGAGCTCGCGCTGGCGCTGTGAATCTTGCACCGCCTGCATCGTCAGCACGCGACGGGCCTCATCGTCGAGTGAACGGTCCTGGCGCAACTTGGCCTGCGCGGCTCGCATGCGACGTTTGATGGTGTAGAGCTCGAGCGTATCGAGCATAAAGACGATATTCGTCTCGGTCGGGTGCTTACTCGTCGCCGAGATGCGCCCAGCGCTGACAAGCGACGCCGCCTCGGGACACACCGCGCGCGCCGCATCCATGCATGCCGCAGGATCGGTTCCCGGCGGCGTTGCCAGCACGGCCCACGCAATAGACTCGTGACGCGGATCGACCCACTCGATAGAACAAATGCGATCGGCATACGTGCGGAACAGATCGGGGTAGCTCGTGAGCATCGTCAGCAGCTCGCGCTCCCCCGCCAGGGATTTCCGCTCCAGATCGGTCAAAACAATCGGCATCGACGGAGCTGCCGCCGCGCTTGAGCTATCGGCAACGGGTGCCGCGCTTTCCATCCCCGCTGGCACATCGATTGGCGGCAGATCCTCGTCGACCTCCACCGGCGCGGCCCCATAGGCATCAAGCGGAACGTAATCGTACGGGTTCTCCTCGACCGGTGCGGACACCGGCGACACGCCGCTGATGGGCACGTCAATCTGGTAATCGTCCTCGCTTTCCTCATCATCCAGCGCAATGTCGAAATCGTTGTGCTTGCGGCGACTCTTATGCGCTGCGGCTAATTCATGG
>UQKY01000023.1 GCA_900541785.1 uncultured Collinsella sp. | reverse complement strand
GGAACCGAGGGGCCGGGCGCAGGGCCTTGCCTCTCAATGAGTTCCGCACGAACAGGAGGCGCCAGTGGCGCCTCCGTCGTGAGTCAGGACTGTCCGAAATTGAGAGGCAAGGCCCTGCGCCCGGCCCCTCGGTTCCCGCTTACGAGAGCGACGTTCTCAGCAACTCGTTGAAGAGCTTCGGGTTGCCCTTGCCGCGGCTTGCCTTCATGCACTGGCCCACCAGAAAGCCGATGACCTTCTGGTTGCCGTCACGATACTGCTGCGCCTGATCGGCACAGTTTGCCAGCACCTCGTCCACAATCGGCTGCAGCGCACCGGCATCGCTCACCTGACGCATACCGCGCTCGTCGACGATCTTGTTGGGATCGTCGCCGGTCTGGGCCATGGCCTCAAAGACCTCGTGTGCCTGGTTGGAGCTAATGGCATCGGTCGCGAGCAACTTGGCAAGCGCTGCCACCTGAGCCGGTGCAATACCGGACTCGGTCAGCGACACACCCGCACCCTTAAGGTAGGCGATCATCTCGTTCACCAGCAGGTTTGCGACCGTCTGGGCCTCCTTGCCAGCCATACCGGTAGCGGCAGCCTCAAAGAACTCGGCAAACTCCGGATCGCCGGCGATTTGCTCAGCATCGGCCGCTTTAATGCCAAAGTCGGCCTCAAAACGGGCACGCTTGGCATCGGGCAGCTCGGGAATCTCGCCGCGGCAGCGGTCGATGAACTCGTCGTCCAGATCGAAGGGCGCCAGGTCGGGATCGGGGAACAGACGATAGTCGTCAGCCGTCTCCTTGACGCGCATGACCACGGTGCGCTTACGGCTGGGCTCCCAGTGGCGGGTCTCCTGGTAGATAATGCCGCCCTCCTCGAGCACCTCGGCCTGACGGCAAATCTCGTAGGCAAGGCCATCGTGCAGGCTCTTAAACGAGTTGAGGTTCTTGAGCTCGGTCTTGGTTCCCAGCTTGGTCTCACCGCGGCGACGCAGCGACACGTTGCCGTCGCAGCGCATGGAGCCCTTCTCCATGGAGCAGTCAGAAATGCCCAGCGTCACAAAGATGCGACGGAGCTTTTCCATAAACAGGCGAGCCTCCTCGGGCGTGCGCAGGTCGGGCTCAGTCACGAGCTCAATCAAAGGCGTGCCGCAGCGGTTGTAGTCGACGAGCGACTCGGCCGCGGCGGTAATGCGACCCTCGGCGCCACCCACGTGGACCATCTTGGCGGCGTCCTCCTCCATGTGGATGCGCAGGATGCGGATGGGCACCGTGTAGGAACCGTCCTCGCGACGCTCGGGCATCTGCAGGTTGGACGCGTCATAGCTGGCCAGGTGGCCGGCGCGCTGGTTGCCCTCGCGCATGGTCGAGGACATGGACGTGGACAGGCCCTCGGCGTTGGCCGAGGCGCTCGCTAGACTCTGGGCCTCGGCCTCGCCAAACGCGCAGTCGGGGCGCTCAGCGGCACCGCGACCGGTCACGTCCAGATCCAGGTGACCGTACATGGCAAAGGCGACCGGACCCTGCGTAGTCTGGAAGTTCTTGGCCATATCGGGATAGAAATAGTGCTTGCGGTAGAACATCGAGTGGCGCTGGATCTCGCAGTTGGTGGCGAGACCGGCCTTGACGATGCTCTCGATGGCGCGCTTGTTGGGCACCGGCAGGGCGCCGGGCAGGCCCAGGCACACCGGGCACACGTTGGCGTTGGGCTCGTCATCGTGGCTGAGCTTGCAGTTGCAGAACATCTTGGTATCGAGTGCGGTGAGCTCGGTATGGATCTCCAGGCCGATCACGGCCTCCCAATCCTGTAGGACCTCGGAAAGCTCCTTCATTACAGCTCGCCTCCCTTCCCGGCAAAATCAGGCGCGACGGAAAGCGCGGGCGCACCCGTGGCGGCATCGGCAAAGCCGCGCTCCAGGGCGCGGGCAAACGTGAGCAGCTGACGGTCCTTAAACGCCGGACCCACCAGCTGGGCAGAAACGGGCAGCTGAGTATCCTCGCCCAGGCCCAGCGGCACCGAGATACCACCGTTGCCGCAAATGTTGAGCGAGATGGTGTACAGGTCGGAGAGGTACATCTGCGTAGGGTCGCTAATCTCGCCAAACTTAAAGGCCGTGCGCGGCGAGGCGGGCATGAGGATGGTGTCCACCTTGGCATACGCGGCGTCGTAGTCCTGCGTGATAAGCGTGCGGGCCTTTTGCGCAGCGTAGTAGTACTTGTCGTACACGCCCGAGCTCAGCAGGTAGGCGCCGAGCATCTGACGGCGCTTGGCCTCGGCGCCAAAGCCGTGGGCGCGCGACAGCGAGCTCTGGTCGGACAGGTTGGCGCAGCCCTCCTCCTGATAGCCGTAGCGAATGCCGTCGAAGCGGGCCAGGTTGGAGAACGCCTCGGCCGGGCCGATGACGTAGTAGGCGGCGATGGCGGCGTCCAGGTGCGGCAGGTCGACCTCGACCAGCTCGGCGCCATGGTTCTGCAGCTCCTGAGCGGCGCGCTGAACAGCGGCCTTGACCTCGGGCGTCAGGCCCTCGGCCTCCATAAACGCAGGGATAACGCCCACGCGCTTGCCCTCGATGCTGTCGTTGAGATGCTCGGTAAAGTCGACGGCGCAATCCTGGCTGGTGCAGTCGTACGGATCGTGGCCCGCGCCGGTAAGCGCGTTCATAGCCAGCGCGACATCCTCGACCGTGCGGCCGAAGGGTCCCACCTGGTCGAGCGACGAGCCAAAGGCAACCACGCCGTAACGGCTCACGGCGCCATACGTGGGCTTAAAACCCACCACGCCGCAGAGCGCCGCCGGCTGGCGGATGGAGCCGCCGGTGTCCGAGCCCAGCGAGAGCGCGACCTCGCCCGCGGCGACGGCTGCAGCGGAGCCGCCCGAGGAGCCGCCGGGCACGCGCTCGGTATCCCAGGGGTTGTTGGTGCGGTGGAACGCCGAGCTCTCGGTAGAGCTACCAAAGGCAAACTCGTCCATGTTGGCCTTGCCCATGGGCAGGCAGCCGGCATCGAGCATGCGCTGGACGCAGGTGGCAGTGTAGACGCTCTGGTAGTTCTCGAGCATGCGAGAAGCGCAGGTGGTGCGCGTGCCCACGAGGTTCATGTTGTCCTTAATGGCCAGCGGCACGCCCGCGAGCGGGGGCAGCGGCTTGCCTGCGGCACGGTCGGCATCCACGCGCGCGGCGGCCTCGAGCGCAAGCTCGGGCGCCACCTGCAGGAATGCCTGAACCCCGCCCTCGCGCGCCTCGATGGCGGCAAGAGAGGCCTGGGCCACCTCGGTAGCGGTAAAGTCGCCGGCAGAAACGCCCGCGGCGATCTGGGCGGCGGTAAGGGAATCGAAGCTCTGCGCCATTACTCGCTCTCCCCCTCTCCCAAAATGGACGGCACGCGGAAGTAGCGGTCGCGCACGCTGCCGGCGTTTTCGAGCGCGACGTCGAGCGGTAGGTCGCGCTCGGGCTCGCGCAGGTCATCGCCCATCACGTTGGACAGGCTTCCGATGGGATGGAACGTGGGCTCCACGTCGGGCAAGTCATATTGCAAGACGGGCTCGAGCATCTGGACGGCATCGTTCATGTAGGACGTCATCTGGGTGAGCTCGTCATCGGTCAGTGCGATCTTTGCGTACTCGGCGATGCCGCGCACGTCTTTCTCGCTGAGTGCCATAGGCGCTCCCTTCCGCATAACAGTTAAACCGCTCTAGTATACAGGGCAACGCCGACTTGGAGCAGGCGCTTTACCCAAATGCAGCGAAAACGTAACGAGGGTGCCTGTCCCCATTGCGGTGGTTCTGGAGAATGTCTTATGCCGAGGCCTTGGCCTTGCGGCGCTTGCGGACCGCGTGGATCACGATGTCCAGCAGCAACAGCACAATGGCAACGACCACGATGAGCACGGCAAACTCGCGCTTGCCCCAGTGGCGGCCGGCCAGTGACTTTTGCTTGTCGACGTCCTTCTTGTTGTACTTGGTGCGCACGCAGTGCACCAGCAGGCGATGGTCGTTCACGCCGTAGGGCGTGCAGGTGACGAGCGTCACCCTGTCGGCGCCGGGCTCGATGGTCAGCGACTCCATCTCCTCGGGCAGCACGACCTCGGAGTCCACCATCTTGTAGGCGAGCGTCTTGCTCATAGTGTGCAGCAGCACCAGGTCGCCGGGCTCCAGCGAATGGATGTCGTCGAACATGCTCAGGTTGCGCATGCCCGAGTGCGCGGTGAGCACGCAATGCGTCGAGGCGCCGCCCACCGGCAGGCTCGTGCCCTCCAGGTGGCCGACGCCCGCCATGAGGACCTCCTTGCTCGTGCCGTGGTAGATGGGCATGCTCACGTCGATGGAGGGGATCTCGACCCAGCTCATCATGGGGTCGCGGTCAAAGATGAGCTGCTGGGCGTAGGGCTCGATCTGGTCGGCGGGGAGCTCGGTGGCCTCGCCCGCCAGCTGTTCGTTATAGGAGCGCGCCTGAAGCAGAATGCGCTCGCGTTCCTCTTCGGAGAGCGCGTCCACGGTGCTGGACACAGCACTGATCTGGTTGAACACGCCCGAGGCCTCGAGCCGGTCCAAGATCCACGGCCAGGTCATAAGGCCCACGCCAATAAGGATGATGACGATGGTGATGAGCCGGTCGGCCCAGCGCGGCAGTCGCTTGCGACGGCGCTTGGGCTTTTGTTGAGGTTTGGGCTGAGGGCTTGAGCCACCGTTGGCCGCGGCGTTATTGCTCTTCATCTGTTTGGCGCCCTGCACCATCGCCGGTCACTCCTCTACAACTCAAGTTGTCTAAACAAATAATAGCCGATTAGCGAGCTTCCACGCCAGACAACGCAGCTAGACCGCACCGTCCAGTCGAGGATAAGCCCGCATTTGAGTTTTCAAAATGTCCCGAATCGGCGGGGCGATTCGGGATACAATGTCAATAGAAAACGACGCACCCCGCGTAAGTGTATGAGAGCGCGGGCAGCCTAGTTTTCAGCTTTAGTTAAATGCCCGGGCCTCTAACCCCGGGCATTCTTATTTGCGCTTGTTGCAGCGCAAATGCCTTCTACCGTCCGCACCGCGCGTGCGCCTACGGACCTTAAACCGAACCTCATACGAGTCAAGAAACGCGATGACGAACGAGCCTACCGCCGCGAGGGCGGCGAGCGCGTTAAGGAATTTCAGCATTTGGGGACCTCCGATCGAGTCGTCGGCCGCCCGCGCACGGAATGCGTCGTAAGGGTATTTTACTGCGAGCACTCGCACTTACAGCTGGTAAACGCAATATTTGCAAACATTTGTTCGCTAATCATACGCTCGATCATACGAGCGACGGCGCCCCGGCTGCGCTGTCCAAAAAGAACGGGGCAAACTCCAGCGCGGAGTCTGCCCCGAAAAGAGAATGGCAAAGCAAGAACGTCGATGGACGAGAAAAGTGTCCGCAAGTCTCATGGCCATCACATCCCACCTGCCAAAGGGATGGGTGAGTGAGCGTTACTCCTGCTCGGACTCCTCAGCCTGCTTACGGCTGCGGATGAGGTGCGCCACGCCGATGCACAGCACCGCGCCACCAGCAATCCAAGTGAAGGTCACACCGTTGAGACCGGTGAGCGGGAGGCCGACCTGTTTGGTGTTGCCGATAGTAATCGTAACTTCGCCAGTTGTAGGATTGGCGGCGGTGCCGTCCTTGACGGTCAGTTTGTTATCGCCCGGGGTGTCGTCAAGGGTACCGAGAACGACATCAGAACGATGCTCGTCAGAATTTGCCGGGCTGACGGCAAGCGTCTTGACCGCATCGTTTTCATACTCTGCGCTGATGATGAAGGTAAAGGGTTCGGCCGCGGTGTAATTGCCCTTATCGGATGTTTTTATTTCGGTCACCGTATACGTGCCAGCATTCAGTCCTTTTGCTGCAATCGTGCCATCAGCCTTAGATGTGAACTTTACATACTCGGGAAGTTTGTTGACATCCGCAACGTCCACAAGCTGGCCCGCGACATAGTCCCCTTCATCATTTGAGGCGACAAATTTACCATCGGCAGATTTGATCGTAAAGACAGCACCCTCAAGGCCTTTCTCGGTACCTTGATCAACCTTGTTTATGTTGAGCTGGAAAGTAAAGTCTCCGGCACCGCCCTCTACGGACGTTCCTGTTCCTTCGGTATAGGGGTTGTTGGAGTACTCGAGCTTAACAGAGTTGTAGTTGCCCTTCTTCCCCTCGCTAACGCCATTACCGATAACGGCATTCTTGTTGAGCTTCGCCTTATAGAAGACAACAATCTGCGTATCGGCGTTTACGTTGGAGATATCCTTGAGTCCCTTTTTGCCCGCGGCCTTGTCAACGGCAAAGTTAACAGTCAAAACACGGTTGTCCTCAGTTGGAGGAGTCAGTTCATAGCCGCTATTGATGGGAATATAGACACCGTTGTTCACTGCATAGACTTCAAGCGAATCAGCCACGTAGTCGAGGCCATTCGAAAGAGTATCCGTGAACTTGTATGCATAGGAGTCATAGGTAGCGTAGTTATCAGCAACCTTACCGGTAAGCTTGTAGGTCACTTCCTGTCCGATTTGAGAGTTGGCAACGCCAGCCCAACCAGCTGTCTGCTGCTTGGGATCAGCAGGAGCCGCGGCAAGAATCTGCTTGTCGACAGTGGGGACGCTGGTCTTCTCGGTTACAGTCACGGCTTCTCCGCCCAGGATGGCGAAAATCGGAGATGTACCAGTATTCGGCTTACTCGAGTCGAGATTGCTGGTCACAAACAGGTAGTAGCCATCGCCATTCGCCGAATCAGGGGTCCAAGTCTGACCAGCGGCGATGCTAGGCGCGGCTGGATTCTCACTCTTAACGGCATTCGCAACTGCGTAGAGAACATTGTCGGTAGCGATTCGCGTTCCATCAGTCGATGTTGAACCTGCAGTAGTGGAACCCGCATGTGCCTTGAGGAAGTCGGCGACTTCCTGGGCCGTAGGCTTGTTAGGCAGCTTATCTTCAGCCTCCAAGCTGTGATTCTCCTCCCAGCGATTAATGGCATCAATCACCTTCTGGCCAACCGTATCACTCGCCCACGTGATGTCCTGAGCGGTCTTGCCATTTTTAGTGTCGGTAACCTTGGCCTTGAAGATCTGATAGGCCTTGAACGTATTGTCCTTGTTGTCCTCGGCGACCTGATTAATCGTGATGCTGCCCGTCGTACCCTCAGCAAACGCCATACTCACCGGGGCCATGACTCCGCCGAAGCCCAGCGCTGCTGTGAGGCCGGCGGTTACTGCCAGGCGTGCGATGTTCTTGCCCATGCTCATCTTCTTTTCCTCTGCTTTCTGCTCGAATTCCATTTGATCTAAATCTGTCTGTCTGTGTCTTAGCATCTACTTCGCTACGTCTCGCCCCGCTCTCTGTGGGGCTGCCAGCTACTCTTTATGGCTGCCACCTCCCCGCTTGACCAGGAGCGCGACCACGATGAGTGCGGCTCCGGCGACCGCTGCGGCGGCCGCGGCGTACATTGCCATATCGCCAGTCGAGGGCATAAAGCCTCCGGTGGTAATGCTAGGGGGTGTGCCGGTGGGCGTGTTGATGAGCGACGCCTCCAGGCTGCCCGTCGACCCGTCCGCGCTGTCGGCACGCAGGGGCGACTCGGCCGTGATGCTGAGCTTGGGCTTGGCGGCGACCACCTGGTCGACGTCCAGGCCCTCGGCCTTAACCGTCACGGAGCGCGTGCCCTCAAAGGCGGTGTAGCCCTTGGGCGCCTTGAGCTCGCGGACCTCCAGCTTGCCCGAGTCCACGCCCGAGACGGTCACGCGGCCGTCCTCGCCCGTGGTGACGGTGGCCTTGCCCTCCGCATCCCACGTGCCGTCGGCCGCCAACGTACGACCGCGGTCGTCGGCGATGCTCAGGACCGCCCCGGCAAGCGGCTTGTCGCCGTCGCTGCCGCGCTTGGTGAGCGCGAGATCCCAGGTGTAGGCGCACGCATCGTCGCTCGGCGTGCGGGTGAAGCCGGCGTCGCCGGACTGGTCGGCGAGGGGAGAGCGCGGGTAGCGCAGGTAGGCCTCGTTGGGGTTGCCCTTCGCGATGCCGTGGTTGCATGCGCCGTTGAGCGGCGCGTTGTACACGGCGACCACGCGGGCGCCCGCGGCAAAGGCGTCGGCTCCGCCGAGCGCGGCGATCAGGTCGCCGGTGCGCACGGTGAAGGTCTTGCCGTCGGCCGCTACCTTGATGGCGCACTGGGCCGTGATATCGGTCCAGCCCTTCGCGGGCTCGGTGCCGGCGCGCCCGTCCTTGCCGGCCGAGACGGCGCCGAAGCCGCCGTCCGCGCCCGCCGCCGCGTACACGCGCATGCTCGCGGCGACCTTGGAGGAGTCGAGCCCCGCGCTCATGGTGTCGACGAACCGCACCGTATAGGTGTCGTAGGCCGTGAGCCCCGACGGGACCGTGGCCGAGAGGCGCCAGTACAGGTCGTCGGCGACCGTGGCGTCGGCGGCCTTCTGCCATGCGGCGGTGCTGTCCTCCAGCACATGCTTGGCGACCTTGGGGGTCGCCGCCTTGGGCTTGACGGTGACGGCGCTGCCGCCCACCAGGGCCATGATCGGCGCGGTGCCGGCCTCGCCTTGGGCGATGGCGTCGTCGTCGGCGACGATGAGCCAGTAGCCGCAGGGCAGCTCGGCCGCCGTGCCCGCGTTAAGGGCCACGGGCACGGCGCCAGAGCTCTGGAGAGAACGAGCGAGCTGTGCGCTCAGCGCGCTCGTAAGGTGGGAATCGGTGTTGAGCCACTCGGCAGCTTCCTGCGCGGTGGTCTGGGAATTGGGCATGCCGGCGCTGTGCAGCACAGGCAGCGCGGCGTCGCTTGCCCAGGCGAGGTCGGTGGCGATCTTAGCGTCGCTGTCGCCGTCGACGACGTTGGCGCTAAAGATCTGGTAGGCGTCGTAGCTGCTCGCCACGGTGCCGCTCACCGTGATGGAACCGGTCGAGGTCGGCGCGGCCTGCGCGGAAGCGGGGAACACAACCGCGCAGGTGCCGATCAGGAGGGCAAGCAGCGCAAACAAGATCGGGAAGGAGCAAACTTTCTTATTCACGACGCTTACCTCCCTTCGCATTCGCCTTGCGACGAATGTGCATCCAGGCCGCAGCAGCGCAAAGCACCGCCGCGCCGGCAAGGTACGTCAGAGTGACGCCCGACATACCAGAAAGGGGCAGAGAGGTGGAGTAGGTGTTGGTGAAGGTGGGGGTGGACTTGGTGAGGTCGTGGGGCGTGTCGGTGGTCACCCGTTTGCCATCACGATCCTGAATCTGCTTGTAGGTCGCAGAGATGTTGATCTTGCCGTTAGAGTCGTCAGCTGCCGTGACCGTAATCTGATAGATTGACTGGTCGTACTTGTAGTTCGTGAACGGCGTGGTCGGCTGTTGTTCGCGGACGTAATAGGTAAAGGTCTTGGAAGGGCCACGACCCGTGGAGTCGCCCGGATCGTAGGGATTAGTCCTGATATCAGAGAGCGAGTACTCGAGCTTGAGCTCAGTCTCCTTATTAGAGGCGTCCCTGAACGAAAGCTTCTGCGTCTTTTTAGGACCAGAGGTCTCGGCAGTACCGATGATGTCTTTGTCCTCAAAGTGGCTGTCTGTCGCGAGCTGAAGTGTAAACTTCTTCATCTCGCCACCCTCAACGACCTTAGTCGCCTTAGGAGTCCAGGAACCCTTTTTAGGGTCGTACGTGTTGGTGAAGGTCTTTCCCCCGTCGGGGCCGTCAATCGAATAATAACCCTCAGTAGCATCTGGTTGCACAGAAACGTTCTGGGAGGCAGTTTCGCCCTTGGGATGCTCGACCGCGCTCACGTCTTTGATCTTGTAGTTATGGATTTTGATCTCTATGGTCTTGTTCGGATCGTTCCGAGTCGGAACAGTCATGAGCACAGTCGAGTGGTCTTCGACTGTCACCTTAATCTCGTACACGGCGGGGTCGTATGTGATGCCGGAAACCTTTCCGGCATTTTCGACTAGGTAGTATGTAATCGTGCCAGCCGTACCGTTCGCTGCAGACTGCTCACCCAGGTTAAACGTGATGTTGCCTCCATCAACATTACTTGCAGTTCCAACCGGGGTGCAAACGTCATGATTGAATACCCCGCTAGCGAAAGGATCAACCGAATCCTTGCGGTAGACCGTAAAGGAGAACTCCCCCTTATTGATCTTGCGGCCGGACAGCGCCTTGGTCGCCTTCAGCTTAAGGCTCGGATAGACATACGTGTCTGCTGGCTGACCCAAGTACAGGTCGCCATTCGACATGATGCCGCCACCATGGTTCCAGGAATAGTTGTCCGTGATGAAAGTTGTCACTTTATTTTTCTGTACTGCCTCAGTCACCGCTTTATCCGTGGCACTAACAGCCGAAGTCAGACCGATGCTATTTTTTACCTGAGCAACACCGTTGGCGGGGATGGTAATGGGATCATTTAGCTCAATGCTTCCCGAATACTTGGCGTCTATATCGCCAAGCATCTTGCCGCTTACCACTGCAACCGGCGTTGTGTGACCTGTCGCTGCGAGGAAGAAATCGGCATGACCGTACGTGCGAAACGTCTCCGAATCGTATGCATCTCTATCTTCAGTCTTATTAGTACCTTCAGCACCACCAGCTGAAAGATGGGGCGTACCATCATTACCACTACCATCTACCCGATTGTATTCTTTGAAATTTTGATCACTGTCAGCAGACGAATTGCCAAAGATTGCCGTGCCCTCAGTGTTCGTTACCAACGTCTTGCCCGTGGGGCAGACTGCTACGCCGCCGCCATAGCCGCCAGCGGTATTGCTGCTAATGTACGAGTTGTATACAAATAATCTACCAGCGGTCTTTTCCATACCCTCATTCGAGTTTCCCTGGACGAAGATACCGCCACCGCCCCAGTCAAAGCGAGACATGCAGCGGTTGTGAGTGATGTAGACTTTGCTGTTTGGAGTGCCGTTAATCATCGCGTCAACTTGCTGGCCCACTCGGATACCGGCACCTTCAGATCGGTAGCTCACGTTAGAGGCAATAATTCCTCCCGTAATGTCGAGCCATGCCATACCTGATTGATCTTGATTGGTAACGTAAACGCCGCCACCAGCTTCTTCAGAATAATTGCCAGTAATCTTGCCACCAGAAATGGTGACATGGGCGCCGTTATTGGCAGCAAGCCCAGCGCCGCCATGGTTACCCCAGCCATCGTGGCCGCAAAACTTAGCGTATTTATTGTTAGTGATGTAGCCACCAGAAACGGTCACACTACCGCCCGAAACCAAGATGCCGCCACCGAGACCATCCGCCTCGCCGTACGTAGCGTTGCCAGAGATGATTCCACCCGTAAGCTTCAAGGTGGCTCCGTTGTCAGCATAGACGCCGCCGCCAGAAGCTGCCTTGTTTCCCGCGACCACGCCGTCTGTCATTTCGAGGCTGGCATTCGCGCCCGTTATGCACAGACCACCGCCCCAGCCACCGCGGTTGCCGTTGGTGACGTAACCGCCTTCGATTTTGACCTTACCCGTAGAAAGAATCACATGGCCGTTATCGCTCAGATTGGCGGCCGTGGTAATCATGCCGCCCTTGAGATCGAGCATGCCGCCCTCATTAACGGTGACCACTTGCTTTACGGAACCGTAGTCCGATGCCGCAACGATAGCGCCAAAGCCCGTAACGTCATGCCTGTACGTAGTCTCGGTGGTGCAAAGTCCATCTGTATTGGGCGTGCTCTTAGTCTCATAGTAAGTAAGACTCTTAGGAGCGCCGTTATTAGAGCTAGACTCGTCTCCCCTTTCCCATGTCATAATCGCAGGCTGACCCGCCGGCGCATTGTCGACCGGAGTCTTTTCGTCTTTTGTGCTATCTGAGCCCTCGATAATGTTCTCGATGGTGAGCGTGACTCCGTTTTCGACCACAAAGAAGGAGTCTAAGCCGCCGGAGCGGTTGTAGAGCATGTTTCCCGCAAGATTAATGGTGGTGTTTTTTTTGATGTCAATCTGCTGACTCGAATAGGCAGGACCCGTCAGTTGAAACTTGCCGCCGTTGTCGAATTTCCCAGAAACATCACCATTTACCTTGTCATAGTCATCGTCACTGACGCTGGCGGGGGCAATTGCGTTTTCGTCGCTATTTTCATCATCAGAAGTCTGTGCGTCGGAAGGCTGCGCGGCGCCCTCGGCCTCCGCGTCATCGGCTGTCGAGTCTGGTGCAACGGTATCCTCGTTCGCCTCATTCTCGGCATCGCTGCTATTCTGCTTTTCGGTATCCCCGTTGTTGGTGTTTTCTACATCAGTAGACTCAGTTGAGGAACCACCAGCCGTTACGGTTTCCTCGGCAGAAACCGTCTGGGCATCGTTGGCAATAGCCTGAGAGATCGGGGGCATGACGAGCGACAGTACCAGGCTCAAAACGGAGGCTCCGCACAAGACGCCTGCCAGTACACGGCGCGTCGCTTTATTACTCTGTTTAGATTTGTCTGAATTTGCTTTCATCGATGTCTCCTCCCCAAGAGACCGCGATCTTGCTCTTTCACTATCAAACGTATCTGCGCAATCTGTAATTGCGCACGCTTAGTAATCCATATTGTAGCGATTGTTTGAACATCTGAACAAGATAACCGATTGTTTTGTAGCGAATTCTCAATTCTCTTGACATTTGCTCAGATTTACCTTTGTTTATTCGCTATCTATTTTTTGTTTCTGCTGGTAATATAGTTGTCTATCATTTTTTAATGGCATTAGATTTATTTGCACAACATTTTGCTCAAGAGTAAACATCCTGTAAACAGTCGAAAATCGACCATGAGCGGTAGGTCATTTACCGGGAGTAATACCCTGCCAAACTGATGAGAATATCTTTAGCCCATCGGTGGTTGGAAGCGTAATGTTCAGACAACCATATTTGAATTTTCGCGCAGCTTTTAGGCATCAATTCGCCCAAATCGCTTGAGGCCACCACAAAGGTGCCTGTCCCCATTGTGGTGGTTCTCCCCCGGCGCTACAGCAGATGTTCCTCAATAAAGATCGCGATGCCGTCTTTGTCGTTACTGGCGGTTACAAAGTCGGCTGCGGAGCGGGTGGCATCGCTGCCATTTGCCATGGCCACGCCCACGCCGGCGTCAGCCACCATGCAGGTGTCGTTATCGGCATCGCCAAACACGCAGATGTTCTGGAGCTCCATGCCGTTGAGCTCTGCCACGCGCACAAGGCCGCGCGTCTTGGACACGCGCGGATCCATGAACTCGTAGAGCCGTTGCGTGGTCTGCAGAGCCGCAGCCTTAACAGTGTCGTCGGCGAGCGTCGACGCCCGCTCGATGACCTGCGGCATCGCCTCGGGCGCCATGGTAAACATCACCTTGGCCTGCGGCTCGCGCAAAAACTCGGAAAAGTCGACCACCTTGTAGGGCACGCCGTCGACACGCGACAAGTGCTCGACGCACGCATTGCTCTCGGGCACATAGAGCACGCCGTCCCGAGGGCAAACGGGCGTTGCCGGCAGGTCTGCCATGTGCTCGCAAATGCGCGCGATGGTCTCGCCCGGCAGCGGATAGCTCAGCTCGTTGATGTCGTGCGCGCGGTCGATGACCTCGGCGCCACCGCAGCCCACGAGCACGTCCACCAGGCCTTCGATACCCCAGAGCTCGTACATGGCCTCGGTCGCGTGGGCGTCGCGCCCGGTGCACAGGCCAAAGAGCACGCCACGCTCGCGCAAGGCGCGGATCGCCGCCACGGTGCGCGGGGACACCGTGTGCTGGCTCGTGAGCAGCGTGCCGTCGATATCGCAGAACACGGCTTTGATGTGGCTGAAGGTGGCGTCCATGGGGGCCTTTCTGGGTTGTGCGGCGGTGTGGGGTGTATCTGGATGTGGCGTTCATGGTATACCAAAGCGCGGGCGCGGCCCGTCAAAGCAAAAACCACCACAAAGGTGCCTGGCCCCTTTGTGGTGGCCGGACTCGCAGGATGGCCTGGCCCGGGGCGCAAACCATCACAACATTCGACGCTTTTCCGCAAAATCGCGATTTTCATCGAATGTTGTGATGGTTTTTTACTGCTTTGCGGCACGATCCAAGTGCCAGCGACCAAACAGCAGCAACGCCGCGGGAACCGCCGTCACGACCATGCCCGCCCCGATGAGCGTCTGCTGCACACCAAACGTCGCCGCCAGCCACGGGGCAATCGCCAGCGGGGCCACGCCGGCGAACATGTTGCCAAAGCCCATGACCGAGTTGACGCGACCGAGCTGCTCGAGCGGAGCCGTCGTTTGCACGATCGTGTTGTGGAGCGGGTTGACGACGCCCCAGGCCACGCCAAGGACAATCTGGCCGACAAGGGCTACGCCCACGTACGGCGTCCCCACATAGAGCAGACTTCCCAGGCCCACGGACATAAGCGCCGCGAGCAGCGTTTTAAGGTTGATCAGATGCGGCGGCAAACGGAGCGCGGCCACGGCGCCCAGCACCGCGCCCACGCCCGAGGCCGACGAGAGCCAGCCCATCCATTCGACACCGACGTGCAGGACATCGCGGTAGAAGAACGACTCCAGCGGATCGAAGGCACCGTAGCCAAAGTTCGAGAGGAAGATGATGCAGAAAAGTAGCGCGAGGACGCTGTTGGTGAAGACTGTCTTGATGCTGGTCGCGAAGGTGGCGCGGGTGGACGCGCTGGGGTCGGGGCTTTGGCTGGCGGTACTTGCCGTTGCGCTGCTGTCCGCGGGACCGCTTTCGCGCGTGGCGACGTGACCTGCTTGCGGCCTAAAGCCCCAACCGGCGACGAGCGCCAGTACGGTAAAGATCATCATGAGCACGAACACCGCGCGCGACGACGCGGCCGCCGCGACAAAGCCGCCCAGTGTGGGGCCAACGATGATGCTCACGTTTGAAAACATGGCGATAGCGGAGTTGATGCCTTTGAGCTCGACAGGATCGTCGGTGAGGTAGGCTGGATAGGATGTGGCGATGGGCTGGGCGAATCCCATCACAAAGCCCAGGAGTACCGCGCCGAGCAGGACGATGCCGGTCGCGCTGCCAAAGGCGAGGATTGCCGCGCCGGTTGCCAACGTGCCGACGATACTCGCCCGAAAATGCCAGCACGGACCCCAAGCGTCAAGCGCCGCTCCGCCCGCAAAGGATCCCAGGATCACAAATACATTCATAAACAGGACGGCCAGCGATGTCGCCACGACCGAGGCATCGTCCGCATAGGTGAGCGTTCCGATGACGCCGATAAAATAACTCGTCTGAAAGCCAGTGTAGATGAGAAAGCGCATCGCCACCAGGTGCTTGGCCTGGACGGACAGCGATGATTGAGGCTTTGAGAAAAAAGAGGAGAGCATGGAGACTCCTTGTTTCATACGAATACGGGCGGCGGGAATTCGCCACCGTCTGTCAAATCAATCTATCCGCATGAAACATTAAGGACGCATCAGGCCCCTTCTCCCCGTTTTTCGCCCGTCATGAACTACTTGGTAGATTGTAAGGCATGCCCCACGCATCTACCAAAGCAAAAACCACCACAAAGGTGCCTGGCCCCTTTGTGGTGGAAATGACGTTTGCCCAGATAAAACCTGCCAAAAGAATCCTGTCCCTTTTTGGCAGGTTTTAGGCCAGATGATCTTGGATCAGATCGCAGATGGCTCGAGCGTCGTTGATGTTGATGGCTCGGGTCGCAAAGCCGGCATCGAAGGCCTGACGCGCCAGGGCCTCGTTGCAGGCAAGGGCCAGCGTGTGGCCATCGACCAGGTCGAGCGAGCTCTTGCCGCGCAGACGGTCGACACCGGAGCGCGCGACCACGATATTGTCGAAGCCCTCGGTCTTGTAGCCCTCGATGATCACCACGTCGACATCGTTGTAACGCGACAGCAGCTCGCGAGCGGGCATCTCGTCCTCCTCGCGCGTGTCGGCGTACTCCGCCCAGCGCGTGGCGCAGATGAGTCCCACGTGCTTGGATCCGGCTTGGTGATGGCGCCAGGTATCCTTAGCGGGTACATCGATATCAAAGCCGTGGTGCCCGTGATGCTTGAGCGAACCCACGCGCAGGCCGCGGCGGGTGAGCTCGGCGATAACCTTCTCGACGAGCGTGGTCTTGCCCGAGTTTTGGTAGCCGATAAACGCGATCGCGGGGACGGCCGGTGTCGGAGCTGCGGGTGCGACGGCGACGGGTGCGCTCGCGGGTGCAACACCGTCAGCGGCCACGGCCTCAGCAGCAGCGGTCTGACGCTCTGCACGATCCCACACGCCCGAGCGGCCGCCCTCCTTGTGCAGCAGGCGCACGTCGACGATCTCCATACCGCGATCGACCGCCTTGCACATGTCATAGATGGTCAGGCACGCGGCGCTCGCGCCGGTCAACGCCTCCATCTCGATACCCGTCTTGCCCGTCACGCCGGCCGTAACCAGCACGTGAAAGCCAACCTGCCCGTCCGCGCGCGCCGGCGCCCAGCCCTCGGGCACGTCATCGACAGGCGTCCCCGCCGGAGCGATGGGCGCAATGTCGCACTTGCTCTTGGTAATGAGCAACGGATGGCACATGGGAATGATGTCGCTCGTGCGTTTGATGGCCATGATGCCCGCCACGCGCGCGCAGGCAAGCACGTCGCCCTTTTTGGCGCGGTCCTGCAGCACCATGGCTTGCGTCTCGGGGTGCATGAGGATGGTGCCCTCGGCGATGGCAATGCGATGAGTCTCGGCCTTGTCGGACACGTCGACCATGCGTACCTCGCCCTTGGCGTCCACGTGCGTCAGCTCGTCGCGACGGGCGTCACGGGCGGGCTCGGTGGCAGCGCTGACAGTCGGCCGCGCAGACCCGTCGGCGTTGCCAGCATTCGCCGCAGCCGTGACTTTGTGGGCAGACATCGCGGCCCTGCGAGCGGCCTTGGTGGCATCGGCGTACCTGCTCTTGGCCATATGATCATCCTCCGATTTGGGACATAAATCGTTGCGTGCCCTCAATTATCGCGTGTTCCTGCGGTTTGTGGGCGACGGCATCGCGCCAAATCGAAAGTACCTGCATATCATCACCACGGCGCAGGGCGTCGCGCACCGAATACTCGGCATCGCTGAACAGGCACGGACGCACGTTGCCATCGGCCGTCAGGCGCAGACGGTTGCAGTTCGCGCAAAAATGATTGGACATGGCGCTGATAAAGCCGACCGTTCCCGCCGCGCCCGGAAAGTGCCAATAGCGCGCAGGACCCGCGCCGGCAGGAGCGTCGTTGATGTCGAGCGGCTCGAGCTCGCCAAGTCCCGTCGCGGCGGCCCCGGCATTGATGCGCGCCCGCAGCTCGTCGCTCGGCACGGTATCGCTCGCATCCCACAGCTCGGGATTGAGCGCGGGAGCATGCGGATCCACAGCGCAATGCGAGCTCGTGCGCTCGTCACCGATGGGCATATATTCGATAAAGCGCAGGTGGATGGGGCGGTCGACGGTCAGCCGTGCGAGGGCCGCCACATCCTGGTTGAGCCGGCGCACCACAACGCAGTTGACCTTAACGGGCTCAAAGCCCCAAGCCAGCGCCGCGTCGATGCCAGTCATGGTCTGCTCGAGTCGACCCAAGCGCGTGATCTTTCCAAAGAGCGTAGGGTCAAGCGTATCGAGCGAGATGTTAACGCGGTTAAGCCCGACATCTTTGAGCTGCGGCGCCAGCTTGGGCAGCAGGGCGCCATTGGTGGTAAGCGAGATGTCCTCGATCTGCGGGATCGCGCGGATGTCGCGAATAAGCGGAATGATGCGGCGGCTGACCAGCGGTTCGCCACCCGTCAGGCGTATGCGGCGAATGCCCTCCCCCGCCACCAAGCGCACAAAGCGGGCGATTTCCTCGGCGCTGAGCAGTTCGTCGTGCGCACGGGGCGCCACGCCATCGGCCGGCATGCAGTAAATGCAGCGGAAATTGCACTTGTCGGTAACGGCAATGCGCAGGTAGTTGATATCGCGGCCAAAACCGTCATGTTGCACGCGCCCGTCCACGCAGCCCTCCCCTCACGCGGCGTTTTATTCTTCGGAAAACATAATACCCCACGAGAGAATCATGCCGACACCCGTACGACAGGACAGGTCGCTTCGAGCAAAACGGACTTTCCAAGCCCATCCTCAACACAGACCATCACAACATTCGATGCTTTTCCCGATTTTGGCAAAAAACGTCGAATGTTGTGATGGTTTGCCTGCCCACGGCACCCCGCAGAAGGACCAAAGCGCCCCTAAAGGTTGCCGTCCCAGTGCCGAATCACGAATTCTCGCAGGTCGTTCTGCCGCTTTTGGAACGCTTCGCTTCGGTCGCACTTAAGGCCCATAGCGAGCGCGATGGCGTTCATCGCCCGGTGCAATTGCAGCTGGTGGGCAAACTGAGTCCCGGTGAGGACGATCATCTTAAAGCCCAGCGCGCTCAGCACGGTCATACGCTCCGCGTCCGACGCGCTGCGCTGTTTATCAAGATGGTCCGAGCCGTTGTATTCAATCCCCGTACCGCTCGCAGGCGCATATACGTCGATCTCGAAATACCCGGCCTTTGCGAGATATTTGAACTCGCTGGGAACATCGACCCGATGGTTGAGCTCGATCTTGGCGTATCCCAGCCCGCCCTGGGAACGTTTTGCTACGACCATGATTGCGGTGGCCGTCTCCATGGGCGACCGCGCGCCATCGTGCACGCGCCTGAGCACGGCGGCCGCGCGTATAGCCCCCTGACGAGATCGGTTCTCATTGCAATAAGCAATCAAGTCGGCAACGGTATACCTCTGCCCCATCTCGATATAATCGTCTGTCGACAGATGATTCAAATGGTATCGGGCGCAGATTTCGTAGCCATATTCCAGCTGCTCGGGCTCACTCATCCACGAACCCGCTTGGACAAAGCACATGGCCTCATCAACCACTAGAAGGCCCTCTGCCACCTCGATAAGATGGCCTGGAGGTACCGGCGCTCCAAACACGTGGCACCTAAATCCAGCCGGCGTCGAGCGCTCAAAATCGAAGTTGACGAGCGTATCGATATGATCGAGCTCTTCTCGTGGAATACCAAGAGAAACCAGATGGTCGGCAACGATCCCAACCGCCGTTGAAGCCCTCAGCCCCTTGGCATCGAGTCCCAATTTGGGCAGGCTCGCGGTCGGTTCCGCCTCGTTAGCAAGCGAGTCCTCATCGTATAGACTGCTTGCTCGCGAGAGCGACTCGGACGGGCGCGCCACGTTGTGGTACAGCCAGGCAGTCTTATGGGACAGGACGATCGGCAGGTCCATGAGCCCTCCAATGGAGTCGGATAACCAACCTTATTCCCCTGCTCACGGGTCCGCACACCTTCGTGCGCAAGAAAGCGATTCCACCCGGTCGAGTGGCAGAAAAACCATCACAACATTCGATGCTTTTCCCGTTTTTGGCAAAAAACGTTGAATGTTGTGATGGTTTGAGGCGAGGTGAGGGGCACGGAGAGGTCAAGGCATCGTGCTTGGAGCGTGACTTTTTTCGCCCGGCACCCAACACAAACCTTGACTCTACAATCGTTATAGGGTTTTCACTACACTGGTAGCTAAACGAACCAAACCAGAAAGTGCCCCGCCCATGGAACACGACCTCACACGCGGCAATGTCCTTAAGACCATCGCGGTCTTTGCCCTGCCTTATATGCTCTCGTACTTTTTGCAGATGCTCTACGGCATGGCCGACCTGTACATGATGGGACAGTTTAGCGGCGCCGCCGGCATCACCGCCGTGGGCAATGGCGCGCAGACGCTCTACATCATTACCGTGACGCTCGTGGGCCTGGCCATGGGAACGACGGTCATCGTCGGCCACGCCGTGGGCTCGCGTCGCTTCGATCGCGCCGAGACCGCCATCGGCAATACCATCACGCTGTTTATGGGCGTCTCGGTGGTACTGGCCGTCATCTTGTTTGCACTATGCCCGCAGGTTGTGGCGCTCATTGGCACGCCGCCCGAGGCGGTCAAAGGCACCGCCGCCTACCTGCGTATCTGCTTTGTCGGCATTCCGTTTATCGCCGCATACAACATTCTTTCAGCCATCTTTCGCGGCCTGGGCGATTCGCGCTCGCCCATGTACGTGATCGGCGTGGCATGCATCATCAACATCGCGCTCGATTTTCTGTTTATCGGCCACATGGGGCTCGGCCCCGTGGGCGCGGCACTCGGCACGGTAACCGCCCAGACGGCAAGCGTTGCCCTCGCGCTTGTGTGGCTTAAGAGCCGCCGCACGAACATCCACGTTAAGCGTAGCGACCTGCGCCCCCAGCCCGAGGTGCTCAGCAGCATTCTTAAGATCGGCGTGCCCGTGGCAGTACAGGACGGCTGCATCCAGGTGGCTTTTATGTTTATCACCGTCATCGCCAACCATCGCGGCCTGGTCGACGCCGCCGCCGTAGGCCTGGTCGAAAAGATGATCAGTTTCTTGTTCATTGTGCCGAGTTCCATGGGCGCCACCGTCAGCGCGCTCACGGCGCAAAACGCCGGCGCGGGCAAGGGCGACCGTGCACGTCAGGTACTCAAGGACGCCATGACCATATCGGTAGTGTACGGCTGCCTGATTACGGTGCTGATGTGGCTGGTGGCGCCGGCGTTTATCGGCTTTTTTGCCAAGGACCCCGCGGTGGTCGCGGCCGGCACCGGCTATATGCACAGTTATATTTTCGACGCAATCTTTGCCGGCATCCACATTTGCTTTAGCGGCTTTTTCGCTGCGTATGGCAAGAGCTACATCGGCTTTGCGCACAACGTGCTGGCGGTGGCGCTCATTCGCGTGCCCGGCGCCTGGCTGCTGTCGAACGCCTATTCCGATACGTTGTTTCCCATGGGCATCGCCTCGCCGTGCGGATCGATTTTGTCGGCAGTCATCTGTGTTGTCGCATTTACCGTACTCAACCGCTGCGGAGCTTTTGACAAGCTGATGGCGTAGCGGGGCAACGCAAAATCGCCCTCATCGACGACATCATCAGCGACGACTCCACAACCTACGTGACACAGATCACGGCGCCGATTGCCCCAGCAAAGTAAGAACCACCCGGAAGGCATCGGGCTTCCGGGCGGTTCTTCAATTTGACTATTGATGCACTAAGCCTGGGGCACCTGACCAGTAGCCAAGATCTGCTCGAGCGCGTCCTCATCCAGCACGGGTACGCCCAGCTGCTCGGCCTTGGTAAGCTTGGAGCCCGCTTTGGGACCGGCAACCAGGTAGCTCGTCTTCTTTGACACACTGCCCGAGACCTTGGCGCCGAGCACCTTGAGCGCCGCGCCCGCCTCGTCGCGCGTGCGGTTGACGAGCGTGCCGGTGAGCACGAAGGTCAGACCCGCAAGCGGCTGTGCGTCGGCGAGCTCGCCCGCCACGCCAGCGTCGGCTGCGGCTTGCGCGTGCGCGGCGCCCAAGTCGACCTCGAGCGACAGACCCGCCTGACGCAGGCGCTCCAGCACGGCAAGGTTTTCGGGCACGGCCAGGAACTGCTTGACGCTCGCCGCAATCTTGGGACCGATGCCCTCACACTCGGCAATGCCCTCTTCGCTCGCCAAGATGAGCTTGTCGATCGACAGGAATCGCTCGGCGATGACCTCGCCCACGCTCTTGCCCACATGGCGGATACCCAGGGCAAACAGCACGCGACCGAGCGGCTGGCTCTTGGACTTGTTGAGCTCGGCGATGATTTTCTCGGCCGTCTTGAGGCCTACCGGAATGGGATCGCCCTTCTTGACGCCCTTTTTGCTGTTGGAGCTGGCATAGGTGCGCCCCGTGTCCAGGCCGGCGATGTCGTCAACCGTGAGCTGGTAGAAGTCCGCGACGTCGTGGATCAGGCCGGCGGCGATCATCTTGTCGACGATCTCGTCGCCTAGGCCGTCGACGTCCATGCAGCCGCGGCTCACCCAGTGGAGCAGGCGCTCCTTGAGCTGCGCGGGGCAGTCGATGGACACGCAGCGGTAGGCAACCTCGCCATCCTCGTGGACCACGGGGCTGCCGCACACGGGGCAGACCTCGGGCATGTGCCAGTCGACAGAATCGGCCGGGCGCTTGTCGAGCACCGGGCCCACGACCTCGGGGATCACGTCGCCCGCCTTGTGCACGATGATGGTGTCGCCCTCGCGCACGTTTTTTCGGCGGATCTCGTCGATGTTGTGCAGCGTGGCGCGCGCGATGGTGGAGCCGGCAACCGTCACCGGGTCAAACTCGGCGACCGGCGTGAGCACACCGGTGCGGCCAACCTGGATGCGAATTTCGCGCAGGACGGTCTGCTTTTCCTCGGGCGGGAACTTAAAGGCAATGGCCCAGCGCGGCGCGCGGGCGGTAAAGCCCAGGTCGAGCTGCTGCTGGAAGCTGTCAACCTTTACGACCACGCCGTCGATGTCGTAGTCCAGGTCACCGCGATGCTCGAGGGCCTGGGCGCAGAACTCGTGGACCTCGGCCGGCGTGGCACAACGAGCCACGTTAGGGTTGACGCTAAAGCCGGCGCTACGCAGCCAATCGAGGAACTCGCGCTGGCTGTGGACGTGCAGCGGGTCGGTATCGGCGATGGCGTAGATAAAGGTGGCAAGATCGCGGCGCGCCGTAACCTTGGGATCCTTTTGGCGCAAGCTGCCGGCGGCGGCGTTGCGCGGGTTGGCGAAGGGGTCGCGTCCCTCAGCATCGGCCTCTTCATTCAGACGAACAAAGCTGCCCTTGGGCATATAGACCTCGCCGCGCACCTCGATGGTGCGCTCGCGGTCGGCGCCCATGTGGGCGAGCGCCGGCTCGGACAGGTGCATGGGCACGTCCTTGATGGTGCGCACGTTGAGCGACACATCCTCACCCGTTGTGCCGTCACCGCGCGTGGCCGCGCGCACAAAGGTGCCGTTTTGGTAGGTAAGCGCGACGCCCAGACCGTCGATCTTAAGCTCGCAGGTATAGGTGACGCTACCGGCACCGAGCGCATCCTCGGTGCGCTGAAGCCACGCGTCGAGTTCGTCCAGGTCCATGGCATCGTCCATGGAATACATGCGTGCCATGTGCGTGACCGGCGTAAACTGCTCGCTCACGTAGCCGCCCACGCGCTGGGTATAGCTGTCGGGCGTCACCAGGTCGGGGTAGGTGGCCTCGATTTCCTGCAGCTCAACGAGCATTTTGTCAAAGGCGGCGTCCGTGATCTCGGGCGCATCGAGCATGTAGTAGCGATAGGCGTGGTAATCGAGCTCGTGGCGCAGCTCGGCCGCGCGCGCTGCCGCCTGGGCACGAGCGTCGGTCGGTGCGGCGGCATCCGCGCTCGCGGGCGTTTCGGTATCGATGTCCACGCCGTCACCAAACAGGCTCGATTGCTCCATAGCGGCACTCCTTCGCTCGATTTCAAACGGATACTAGAGTACCACCGGTCACGATGGGGCCGAATAGCGGTCTCAAACCGCACCGAATCGGCAGCCGACGGACCAGGGTTGATCGCACGATCAAACCATGCTCTTATCAGCTTTAAATGATCCGTTTTCCTCCGTCCCCAACGGATCAATGAGAAAAGAGGGGCTGCCCCACGTTGATGGGACAGCCCCTCTGGCTTCGATATGTGCAATACGGCCCGTTAGAAACCCTGGCCGTAGCCTTGGCCCTGGCCCTGCTGGCCCAACAGCTCCTCCAGATACTGGCGCAGCTGCTCGTCGGTAATACCGCCGTTGCCGGTGTCGGTCGCGCTATCGTCCTGCTGCTGGTTCTGCAGTTCCTCGTCGGAGCCCAGCTCGACGGTGACCTTTTTCTCTTCCTTGCCGCGCACGAGCGTAATCTCGACCTTCTCGCCCACCTCGTGGCTGCGCAGCGCGATAATCAGGCCATCGGCGCTCGTAATCTCGTCGTCACCCAGCTTGGTGATGACGTCACCCTCCTGGATGCCGGCCTTGGCAGCAGGACCGTCCTCGACGACGCTCGCCACATACGCGCCGCTGTCGGTGCTCAGCTTGTTGGTGCGGGCGTTAAGCGCATTGACGCTCGAAAGCGTGGCGCCCAGATACGGATGCACCGGCGTCTTACCGTCGATGATCTGGTCGGCAATATTCTTGGCATAGTTGACCGGAATGGCAAAGCCCACGCCCGAGCTGGAGCCCGAGTAGCTCTCGATAAGCGAGTTAATACCCACGAGCTCGCCGTTGTCGTTGACGAGCGCGCCACCGGAGTTACCCGGGTTGATGGCGGCATCGGTCTGGATCATATTGGCGTAGATGGTGTTGCCGCTGGTAGAGCTCATGGCCGTGGAGCGATAGAGCGCCGACACGATGCCCGTGGAGACAGACTGCTCGTTGCCGAACGGCGAGCCGATCGCCATGACCCACTCGCCCACGTTGAGCTTGGAGGAATCACCAATCTCGATCGGCGTGAGCTTGGAGGCGTCAGCATCCTTGAGCTTGATGACGGCCAGGTCGCTCGAGGCATCGTTGCCCACGAACTCGGCCTCGTACGTGGTCCCGTCGTCCATGGTAACCACGTACTGGTCATAGCCATCGACCACATGGTTGTTGGTGAGGATATGGCCCTCGGTATCGAGCACCACGCCCGAACCGACGCTGCCCGAACTATCCGACTCGTCGGCAGACTGCGAAAGCGAGCCATTCTGGCTGCCGCTCGAAGTGGCGGTAATGGAAACCACGGAGGGCAATGCCTTGGCAGAAACGGCCTCGGCCAACGTGGTGTCCTCGGAGTCAATGGTGATCTTTTGCGTCGACGAACCCGAAGCACCCGCCGTCACGGCATTCTTGCCGCCACCGATATCGAGCGTGCCGCTCATAATGAGCGCAATGACCAGCAGGGCTCCGCAGGCACAGCCGGCAAGCGCCGTAATAAAGATCGGCAGCTTTTTGGTCTTGGTCTTGACCACCGTGTGCTTGTTCACGACCTGCTGGCCACCCAGCGGCTTGCCGGTCTGCGTGTCGTAGGCCTGCACGTAGGGAATGTTACTGCCGGCAGGCGTCGACTCCACCTGCACACGCGGCTGCTGCTGGGTCTCGCCGGCGTTGCCCGCATCCTGGGGACGCTGGGAATCGTACTCGCTCATGGCTGCGATCCTTTCGTCAAATAACCAAAGGCCCGCCAAACATGTGGCGGGCCATCATTGTTCACGTTGAGTTGTACCCCAATATGCGGGCGCAAGTGTATGAGAACGCAATCTTTTAGGAAGGCTTAAGTTCTGCCGCAGACCCGAAAGGAATCCATACCTGCGTCAAAACCACCACAAAAGTGCCTGTCCCCTTTGTGGTGGAAATCTAGTCCTTAAACAGATAGCCCACGCCGCGGACGGTGGTGATGTGCGCCGCGATCTGCGGGCCCACCTTGGAGCGGATGCGTCGAATGTGCACGTCGACGGTGCGCGTGCCGCCGCAGTACTCAAAGCCCCATACGCGGTGCAGCAGCACCTCGCGGCTGTAGGCGCGGTTGGGGTGCGTCGCCAAAAAGCTCAGCAGCGAGTACTCCATCAGCGTCAGGTCGATGGGCTCGCCATCGAGCGTCACCTGGTAGGTAGCCAGGTTGATCTCGAGGTTATCGATGTTGAGCACATCGTCGGCGGTAACGGTCTCCTCCTCGCCCATCAAGCGCTGCGCGCGAGCCTTGAGCTCGTTGGGCGTCGCCGTGGGGCACACAAAGTCGGCATGCGCGTGATTCGGCAGGCGCAGGGTGCCAAGGGCCTCATCGTCGACGATCACCAGCATGGGGACGCCGCCGCGATCGTCAAGCCACTTGGCAATCTGATCGATGCGGTCGCTGCGAATGCCGTCGGAATCGAGGATCAGCAGGTCAAAGTCGTGCGCCGCAGTCGGCGAATCGGGGGTTGCCAGGCTCACCTCGACACCCAGGGTGGTCGTCAAGCTGCGGGCAAACTCGTGGAAGCGCGTCGTGCGCGCCATGAACAGGGCACTCTTTTCGGACATATCGGCCTCCAAAGAAATGAGCTCAATCGTACTGGAACAAGCCAGCGCGATTAGGAGTTCGCCAGGTAGTGCTTGATCTCCCACTCGGTGATCGTAGACTCAAACTTATGCCATTCGTCGCGCTTCTTTTTGAGGAAGAAGCTATGGATATGCTCGCCGAGGGCATCCTTCATAAACTGCGAGTCCTCAAACACGTCGAGCGCCTCTTTGAGCGAACGCGGCAGCGGCGTGTAGCCGGCCTCGACCATCTGACGGTCGGTGAGCTTGAGCGTCTCGGCCGTGGCCTCGGGCGGGAGCTCCAGCTTGCGTTCGATGCCGTCGAGACCGGCCGCCAGCGTGACGGCGTTGACCAGGTACGGGTTGGCCATGGGGTCGGGGCTACGAAGCTCGATGCGCGTGGACAGCTGCTTGCCGGGCTTGTAGACCGGGATGCGGACCATACTCGCGCGGTTGCGCAGGCCCCACGTGGCGTACTGCGGCACGGAGTCGCCGCCCGTGGTGATGCGCTTGTACGAGTTGACCGTGGGGTTAGTGATGGCGCTGATCTCGCGCGCGTGCGCCAGAATGCCGGCCATGTAGTGTTTGGCGATGTCGGAAAGATGGTACTTCTCGTCGTCCTCGCCCCAAAAGACGTTGTTGCCGTCGTGGTCGAATAGCGACTGGCACAGGAACATAGCACTGCCGTCCTCGCCTGCCAACGGTTTGGGCATAAAGGAGGCGTGGCAACCGCTCTCGTAGGCCTGCTGCTTAATGATGAGTTTGGCCGTGGTGATGGCGTCGGACATGCTCAGGGCCTCGGCGTGGCGCAGGCTCATGCCGTGCTGTGAGCGACCGGCGGCGTGGAAGGTGTACTCCACGGGCACGGACATCTTCTCGAGCGTGAGGACCGTGTTACGACGCAGGTCGCGAGCGGCATCGCTCACCGAAAGATCGAAGTAGCCCACGTTGTCGAGCGGCTCGGGGGTGTGCTCGTCGGGGAAGTAGTAATACTCCAGCTCGGCGCCCACGTTGAGCAGGTAGCCAGCCTTCTCGGCCTTGCGGAACATGCGGCGCAGGGCATCGCGCGGATTGCCGGCGAAGGGCTTGCGGTCGGGGGTGCACACATCGCAGAACACGCGGGCGACGCCGTTGTGGCTCGGGCGCCACGGCAAAATCTGGAAGGTCGAAGCATCGGGAAACGCCAGCATGTCGGCTTCCTCGGGCGTGGCAAAGCCCTCGATGGCGGAGCCGTCAAAGCCAATACCCTCCTCAAAAGCGACCTCGAGGTCCTCGGGGCTAATGGCAAAGTTCTTGAGGCGGCCGAGAATGTCGACAAACCACAGACGCACAAAGCGGATGTCACGCTGCTCTACGGAGCGGAGTACGTAATCGATGTTCTGCTGGTTCATGTCGCTCCCCTTTCTTTCGGGCGGGTTTCGACTGGTCTATATCGCAGATACTATCGCAGAAAAATGTTTCCGCAGGGTTAAAGCGTATCAGGCGCTCAAAAAACGTGCGCGAACAGGCAGTCTGACTTACGCGCGATCATAAAGGATCACTCCTTCGCGCTCGATTACCGCGGCAAGATCGTCATCAAGATAGTCACTCGAGACGAGGTCAACCTGCCTCCCGGTCTCTTTGCGCACCGTCTCACCAAACGCCGACAACGCGAAAAGACCGAAGCCCTGCTCGCGATCGACTTCGAGACGCAAGTCAATATCACTATCGGCATGCGCCTCGCCACGGGCATACGAACCAAAAAGGATCACGGTCTTGATGGCGGGAATCGTGCTAGCTGCCTCGCGGACGGCGGACTCAATCTGGGCAGTATCCAAAATGCCCGTCGCGACGTTTTCGCTCGCAGAGTTTTTACCAAGTGAAGGAACAAACGGCAGCGAGCGCTCGCGCAGCATCTGCCTCATAAACATATTGACTGCAACAGACGAAGTCATGCCAAGTTCTTCGCACAGCTCGGCAAATGAGTCCTTAATTGACGAGTCCACTCGCACACTCAACACAGACGCAGACATGGATACCTCCTGTATGACATTGTCTATATATTATCACACAGACTAGCGCGAGGTTGATGCACGGTGTTCGATGTGACCGGTGACCTCGATGCGCTTGGGGGCGAGCTTTGCGGCTTCGCCCACGGTGGTGGTAACAACGTCGATGCGCTCGGACAGACGCTCGACTACGCGCTCGGCAATGGTGAGGGTGTCTTGCGCTGCTGTGGTCACACCGCCAAAGAGCACGTGGTTCCAAGGATAATCGTCAAACGTCGCAATCTTAAGACCAGCCGGTAACGAGGGACCAAGCTGCGCCAGAGCCTCGGTCAGGCGCAGGAAGACCAGGCCGTTGACGGCAATGAGGCCGAGCTTTTTACCGGCATAGTCACGCATGGTCTCGTCCAAGCGGCCGATGCCCGTGGCGCCACCGTCGGCCAGGGCGACAACCTCGCCCGCAAGTCCGCGGCGCGACAGCTCGTCGGTAAAGGCCTCGGCGCGCTCGCGACGGACGGGGCTGTCGTCGCTTGCCTCGGTGAGCAGGCACAGGCGCTCGCTGCCAGCGGCGGCGAGCTCGTCTACCAAGCCAGCGACCAGCTCACGGTTGTTAGATGTCACCAGATCGACACCGCCGTCGGCAACGTCGCGGTCGAGCAGCACAACAGGCAGACGTCCCGCTGCCGCGGCGATCGCCTCGTCATTGCCTCCGCAGGTGTTGACGACCAGGCCGTCC
>UQKY01000022.1 GCA_900541785.1 uncultured Collinsella sp. | reverse complement strand
AGGGCTTTGGCATCCCGATGCGCCGGTCCGCGCCTTTGCCACAGTGCGGGGCTATCTGGAGTGGTATGCGGGGTATGCGTGTGAACGCGGCCTGAGCTTGGATCCGGAACGGACGGTCGGATTGCTGTTCGGTCGGCATTACTGGGTCAACGACATGCCCGACGTGGAAGCGGCACTTGTCCATGCTCTCGAAGCGAAGGGCTTGGGCGTGTTTCCGGCCTTTACGAATACGCTGCGGGACAAGGCGACGGGCAACAAGGGGGCGACGATCTGGTCACGTGAGGTCTTTCTTGGGGAGAGCGGGAGCCGGATCGGGGCCCTCGTCAAGTTTTTGCCGTACTTCACCAATAACGGTAGGAATATGCCCGCGTTTGTCGGAGACGATTCCCCGGCGCGGGAAAGCGTGCGCGTTTTCCGTGAACTCGGCGTGCCTATCTTCCAGCCCGTTTTCGCTTCCTCAAAAACACTTGAGGAATGGGAAGCCGATCCGCAGGGTCTGAACAGCGAAGTGTCGTGGGCCGTCGCCATGCCCGAATTTGAAGGAGCCATTGAGCCGTTTTTCCTCGGTGGCGGCACCTTGTCCCAGGCCGGCGTGGGCGGAACCGAAATCGAGCGCCGTACGCCCCATCCCGAACGGGTGGAGCGTTTCGCCTCCCGCATCGCCCGCTGGCTGCGTCTCAGAAATAAGCCCGTGGCGGAACGCCGGGTCGCCTTTCTTTTGAACAGTGATCCCTGCGCGTCCGTGGAGGCATCCGTAGGCGGAGCCGCCAAGCTGGATTCTCTGGAGTCGGTGAGCCGTATCCTCCGGGCCATGCGGCAGGCCGGATATGCCGTGGATGTCCCCGAGTCCGGTGCGGCGCTCATCGAAACCATCATGGAGCGCAAGGCGATTTCCGAATTCCGTTGGACGACGGTGCAGGAAATTGAGGCCAAGGGCGGGGTACTCGCCCATGTGGATCTCGCAACCTATCGGCGATGGTTCGATGCCTACCCGGAAAACGTCAGGCAAAAGGTTGCGGAGGCATGGGGCAATCCGCCGGGGGAACCGATGAACGGTGTCCCCGCCGCAATGGTGCTCAACGGGGATATCCTCGTTACCGGCGTCCGTTGGGGCAATGCCGTGGTTTGCATCCAGCCCAAGCGCGGATGCGCCGGCTCCCGGTGTGACGGGCAGGTCTGCAAAATATTGCATGATCCCTCCGTGCCGCCTCCACATCATTATATAGCGACCTACCGCTGGCTTCAGGACGGTTTCGGGGCGGATGTCGTGGTGCATGTGGGAACGCACGGCAACCTTGAATTTCTTCCCGGGAAGAGCGTCGGCCTGTCCGGTGCCTGTTTCCCCGATCTTGCGCTGCATGAAGTTCCGCACGTCTATATCTACAACTCCGACAATCCTCCGGAAGGTGTTGTCGCCAAGCGGCGGAGCTATGCGGAACTAGTCGATCACATGCAGACGGTTATGGTGCAGAGCGGCCTCTACGACGCATTGGAAGAGCTGGATCGCCTGCTTGGGGAATGGGAACAGGCTCGCGCCGGGAATCCCAACCGGGCGCACCAGCTGGAACACCTGATCCGGGAAGGCATCGCTGCCGCCAATCTGGAATCGCAAGTCTCTCCTGAAACGTCCCCCGACTTCGCCACCCTTGCCTCCCGTATCCATGCGGCTCTCGGCCTTCTCCGCAATACGCATATGGAAGACGGTATGCACGTTTTTGGGGAAACGCCGCAGGGGAACCGGCGGGCGCAGTTTATCGCGTCCATTGTCCGGTACGATGCGGGACAGGCCGACTCGTTGCGGAAAAGGTTGTGCACAGCCCAAGGGTTCGAGCTTGAAACACTACTTGCTGAACCGGGAGGAGTGGACAAACGCCTTGGGCAGAGCCATGCCAGCCTGTTGGAAAAGGTGGAAAAACAGCTTGTTGCCGTATGTGAAATACTGATGGAGGGTACGGATCCGGAGGTTCTCCCCGCATGTATCCGCTCCCTGCTGGGGGATGCGTGCCTCGTGCCGGACGCGCTGGGGAGCCTTGTTTCGGTGGGGCGGAGGATTCTCGGCATCATCGAACGGATGGAGGCCACGGACGAGACGGGTTCTTTGCTGAGCGCCTTCACGGGCAACTATGTGTTGCCGGGGCCTTCCGGCATCATTACGCGGGGGCGTGAAGACATTTTGCCGACTGGCCGGAATTTCTATGCGCTTGATCCCCGACGCCTGCCTACCCGTGCGGCGTGGCGCGTAGGGCAGAACCTCGCCCGCGCGCTCATCGCCAAACATCTGGAGGAAGAGGGGCGCTACCCCGAGAACGTCGCCATGTTCTGGATGTGCAACGACATGATGTGGGCCGACGGCGAGGGGATGGGGCAGCTCCTCTACCTTCTCGGAGTGGTTCCGCGTTGGTTGGGCAACGGGATGGTGGAAGGGTTCGACGTCATCCCGCTGGAAGAGCTGGGCCGCCCGCGTATTGACGTGACCGTCCGCGTATCGGGTCTGCTTCGGGACAGTTTCCCTGCGGCTATGCACATGCTGGATGCGGCGGTACAGGCCGTCGCCGCGCTGGATGAACCTCTGGAAAGCAACTTTGTCCGCAAACATACGCAGGAACGTCTGGCGGCTATCGAAGCTGATGATCCCGATGCGTGGCGTTCCGCGACCTTTCGTATTTTTTCTTCGGAGCCGGGAACCTATCAGGCCGGGGTCAATCTCGCCGTCTACGCGTCCGCATGGCAGACGGAGGCCGATCTCGCGGATATTTTTCTCCATTGGAACGGGTACGCCTACGGCAAGGACGCGTTCGGGGTCAAACGCCCGAGGGCGCTGGAGGCTAGCCTCTCCACAGTGGATGTCACCTACAACAAGGTGGTCAGCGACGAGCACGATCTGTTCAACTGCTGCGGCTACTATGGGACGCACGGCGGCATGACGGCCGCGGCGTCGCACTTCCGGGGAGGGCAGGTTAAAACCTATTACGGAGACACGCGCGAACCCGAACAGGTGCAGGTACGCGATCTGACTGATGAGGTGCGCCGCGTCGTGCGGGCCCGTTTGCTCAATCCCAAATGGATAGAGGGCATGAAGCGGCACGGATACAAGGGCGCGGGCGATATTTCCAAGCGTACCGGGCGCGTGTACGGGTGGGAAGCCACCACGCAGGCCGTCGATGACTGGATTTTCGACGATATCGCCAAAACCTTCGTTCTGGATCCCGAAACCCGGGCTTTTTTTGATGAAAACAATCCGTGGGCACTGGAAGAAATCGCCCGTCGGCTGCTTGAGGCCGAAGCCCGGCATTTATGGAAAGCCGATCCCGATGTGCTCGCCGAATTGCGCGAGGCCTACATGGATATAGAGGGAACTCTGGAAGACCGTACGGAGGCGTTCGGTGGGGAATTTCAGGGAGGCTCCATCGACATCGTCACGTCCGACGATGTGGCGGAATGGAAACGGGCGCTGGAAGTCGTGCGCGGAAACAACCAGTAAGATCGAAGGAGAAGCTATGAAGACACTTCGCCAGCGTTACCCCTTTTCCGCTATTGTCGGGCAGGAGGAGCTGAAACAGGCCCTGTTGCTGAATCTGATCTATCCCGGCATGCGCCTGGTTGTTTCCTAGGCCGCTCGTGGTATCCTAACGAAGATAATCGTGCCGATTGCGCACACCTCGGTTCGAGGAGATGCGCAAACGGTGCACCATTTGAATTGAAGAGCCCGTTACCCTCGCGGTAGCGGGCTTTTTGCTACCCATGCGCCGGGATTCGAACCCGACAGGGTGCGGAGCTGAGGAAACGCGTGAGCGTTTTCCAGCGCAGCACGCAAGGAGCGGAGCGACGCAGCGGAAGCGGGCGGTGCCAGCCGCACGCGGACATCCCGCTGGGGGCACCAACTTTAAAATGTTCGAACCCGCCGGATATAAGGTCCGACGGGTTCGTTTTTTGCCGTTATAAAACGGAAAGTACTCAAGGCCCTTGCGCTAGATAAACAGCTCGCACTCCTTCCGCTCGGCACAGGCTTTACTCAACATCTTGGTAGCCGCAGAGAGCATGACAGGATTTAGCCCACGCGCGCCCCGCGGGCATACAGACACACAGCGCATGCATGAAATGCAGGCCTTTTTGTCCACCCGCTTGGGGTCGTCTTTATCGATAGCGCCAACGGGACACGCTGCGCCGCAAGCCCCGCAGGCGGTGCACTCTTTTGTAGCCTTAGGCACCATACTGGTGCCCCCGGCCTTCTTATAGGGGCGATTGCCCGGAATAGCCGGCTCAGAAGCATCTCCTGCAGATATCTTTTGCTGAATCTGATTCGCAAACCCAGCGAGCTGCGCCGCGTCCTGTGGGTCTGGCCGACCGGCTGCAAACTGGCGAACAATAGAATGCTCGGCGATAGCTGAAACCGCCGCGATCACCCGAAAGCCCGCGCCCTTTGCCGCGTCCTCAAGCTCGACCAGCGTGTCCTCATACGCGCGGTTTCCGTAAACACAAACTAGAACCGCCTGCGCACCGTTTCCCCGCATCATACCCAAGCGCTCCGCAGCCACAGCCGGGACTCGCCCGCCATACGAGGGCACCGCGATCACGGCCACATCCTCTTTTGTCATCGCAATCGCACGAAAGCCAAGCCCGCTATCGGTCAAATCTACAGCAACGGTTTCCCCTTCTAACGCATTGGCAATGTAGTTAGATACCTTTTCCGTTCCGCCGGTCGGGCTAAACATGATATCGAATACCTTCATCGGATAATCCTCCCCTTTATGAACAAATGCCCGAAACATCCGCATGCCAAAACAGGTTACAACTTTCAAGATGCCCCGCGCGAAACGCTCGCTCGACAGCATGTTCAAAGACGACCCGGGCGACAAAAAAGGGGCCTCGCACAGGCGAGACCCCTTCGAGCGCAAAATCAAACGCGTCTGTTACACATAGAACAGGATGTCGTCGTAGGTCGGAACCGGCCAGTAGTCGGCGGCCACGATCTCCTCCATGGCATCCACGGCGGCGCGCAGTGTATCCATAGCGGGAACGACCTCGTGTGCGTACACATTGGCCTGCTCCTGACCATCGAGGGCCTCGGCCTTCTGATGCACGGCGTCGAGCGCCTTGATAGAGTCGTTGATGGCGGTGATGCCGTTGCAGAGCTTGTTGAGCGTGTTCTGCTCGCACTGCATGGCGGCCTCAGCACCGGCGGCACGAATAGTCTCAAGGCCCTTAGCGACCTTGGTGGCATAGGCGGTAATGACCGGGCGATAGGTACGACGCGCCTCGCGAACCATCGTGGTGGCCTCGATGTTCATGAGCTTGTTGTACTTCTCGAGCTTGCAGTCGTAGCGGCACTGGGCCTCGGCCTTGGTCAGGACGCCCGTCTCCTCAAAGAGCGCGATAGCCTTATCGGAAACAAAGGCGGGCAGGGCGTCGGCCGTGGTCTTGTTGTTGGCAAGGCCGCGCTTCTCGGCCTCAATGGGCCACTCGTCGGAGTAACCGTCGCCAGAGAACAGGATGCGCTGGTGATCGGTCAGCACCTTCTTGCAGTACTCGAGCGCGGCGTCCTGGAACTTATCCTCGGGCGTACCCTCAAGCGCGTCGGCGAAGGACTTGAGCGACTTGGCCACGGCGGCATCGAGCACCAAGTTGGAGTCGGAGACGTTCTGCTCGGAGCCGCAGGCACGGAACTCAAACTTGTTGCCGGTGAAGGCAAACGGGGAGGTGCGGTTGCGGTCGGTGTTGTCCTGCATCAGCTTGGGCAGGGTATCGGCGCCCAGGTCGAGCACGCCGCGCGTGGCATGGACGGAAGCCTTGCCATCGATGATCTTCTCGACGACCTCGGTAAGCTGGTCGCCCAGGAAGATGGACATAATCGCCGGAGGAGCCTCGTTGGCGCCCAGACGATGGTCGTTGCCGGCCGAGGCAACGGAGGCACGCAGGAGCTCCTGATAGTTATCGACGGCCTCGATCACCGCGGTGAGGAAGACGATGAACTGCAGGTTGTCGAGCGGGGTGTCACCCGGATCGAGCAGATTCTCGGACTCGGTGCCAAGCGACCAGTTGTTGTGCTTGCCCGAACCGTTGATGCCCTCGAAGGGCTTCTCGTGCAGCAGGCAGACCAAGTCGTGGCGAGAGGCGATGAGCTTCATCTTCTCCATCATGACCAGATTCTGGTCGATGGCCTCGTTGACCTCGCCATAGACCGGTGCAAGCTCATGCTGGCAGGGAGCAACCTCGTTGTGCTTGGTCTTGGCGGGAATGCCAAGCGCCCACAGCTCATCGTCCAGATCCTTCATATAGGCCGAGACGGTGGGGCGGATAGCGCCAAAGTAGTGCTCCTCGAGCTCCTGGCCCTTGCAGGGAGCAGCACCAAAGAGGGTGCGGCCGGTGATGACCAGGTCCCTGCGCTTGCGGTAAGCGTCCTTCTTGATCAGGAAGTACTCCTGCTCATCGCCCACGGAAGGAACGACCTTCTTGGGGGTCTTACCAAACAGCGCCAAAACGCGCTTGGACTCACGCGAGAGCGCGGTCATGGAGCGCAGCAGCGGGGTCTTCTTGTCCAGGGCCTCGCCCGTGTAGGAGCAGAAAGCCGTGGGGATGCACAGGACATCGTCCTTAATGAAGGCGGGGCTGGTAGGATCCCAAGCGGTGTAGCCACGGGCCTCGAAGGTGGCACGCAGGCCGCCGTTGGGGAAGCTGGAGGCATCCGGCTCGCCCTGGATGAGGTTCTTGCCCGTAAACTTGGTGATGGCGGTGCCGTCGTGGTTGGGCTCGAGGAAGCTGTCGTGCTTCTCGGAAGTAATGCCCGAAAGCGGCTGGAACCAGTGCGCGTAGTGCGTCGCGCCCTTGGAGATGGCCCAGACCTTCATGGCGTGGGCAACGGCGTTGGCCACATCCAGGTCGAGCGGCTCACCGTCCTCGAGGGTTGCAGCAAGGCGCTTCCAAATGTCCTTGGGGAGGTAGTCCTTCATGACTTCCTCAGAGAACACCATGGTCCCGAAGCGGTCAGTAAGATCGGCCATACGGAACTCCCTTCGTATCGGCACCGCGTGAGATGCGGTGTTGATTACTAACGAACGAGTCATAGCTTAGACTCGCCGTGTTTCCGCGACATTACCGTTATGTTGCTGTCGCGAAACCAATCAATGAGGTTACCGCATCACAGCGGCGCTGCCGCCCTTAATGGCCAATCAACTGTATAAATTGCAGACCTCTCCCCATAGTTTAAGGGTAGTCAATTTGGGATGGGGCTCTATTAACTGGTATTTCGCATCAAATACCATTCAATATAGTCCCATCTTAGATTGACTACCCTGTTATAGGAAACGCCGATAGCAAGGCATCTTTGATTGGTATCCCCAAATAGCGAGAGAAACTCCGCCTTAGCGCAGTGGTGCTGTAGAATCCTTGCAACAAAACATCGCACCCAGGCATCTAAAGGAGCACGATATGCGCGTCGACGAGGTTTTTAAGCAGGCAGCATTCCAGGGCACCGCACCCGTTTCGTTTGAGATGTTCCCGCCCAAGGGCGAGCTTACCCTCGACACGGCTCGCGAAGTGGCAGGCAATCTGTGCAAGCTTTCGCCGAGCTTTGTCTCGGTCACCTGCTCGGCCGGCGGCTCGGGTAACGGTGCCACCACCGCCCCCATCGCGCATATGATTACGAGCGAATTCGATACACCCTCGGTAGCGCATCTCACCTGCGTGGGCCGCACCCACGCCGACATCGCCGCCAAGATTGACGAGTATCGCACCGCCGGCGTTGAAAACATCCTGGCCCTGCGTGGTGATCTTCCCGCTGGCGCGACTGAGGACGACAAGCCCGCCTCGGACTACGCCTACGCCCGCGACCTCATCCCCGAGCTCGTCGACGCCGGCTTTTGCGTGGGCGCCGCAGCCTACCCCGAGGGCCACATTGCCTGCGAGGACCTCAACGTCTCGGTCGAGCACCTCAAGCAAAAGCAAGATGCCGGCGCAAGCTTCTTTGTGACACAGCTCTTCTTTGATAACGAGTGCTTCTATCGCTTCCGCGAGCTTGCCGACAAGGCCGGCATCACCGTGCCCATTACCGCGGGCATCATGCCGTTTATGGGCAAGTCGCAGATCAGCCGCATGGTCTTTATGTGCGGCGCGTCGCTGCCCTCCCCCGTCATCAAGATCCTCGCCAAGTACGAGAACGACCCCGAGAGCCTGCAGACAGCCGGTGTAGATTATGCTGCTCGTCAGCTTTGCGACCTTAAGGAGCACGGCGCCGACGGCCTGCACCTGTACACTATGAACCGTCCTGCAATCGCCGCGACCATTATGGAGCGCCTGGGGTAATGGAAAAACCGCACGTCGATACAACCGTTGTTGAAGTGCCGGCCGACCTTGCGTCGCCGGCGCTTTACCGTATCGACGCTGCCCGCCACCCTCGTGTCGACCGTGCCGAGATGCTGCGGTATCTGGGCTACGGCGGCCAGCAGATTGAGCCCGAGCTGTCACGACGAATTGAGCTTGTGGTCGAGCGCCTAGAGCTGGATATCGAGCCCCGCGGCGTGCGACGCGTGTTTGCCGTCGATGCCACGGGCGTTGACGAGCAGGGCGAGCCCTGCATCCGCTTGGTTGGCACCAATGTTGAGCTGCGGGGTCGTGATATCTATCGCCACCTTAAGGACGCCCGCCTGGCGGCGCTCATGGCATGTACCCTCGGGATGTCTGCCGAACGCCGTCTGCGAACCACCGGAGCTCAGCAACCCCTGGAAGGCGCCGTGCTCGATGCCGCATGCTCTGCCTATGTAGAAGCTGCCGTCGAGCAGATGGACCAGCAAGTCAAGGCCGCGGCCACCGCACACGGGCTCGCCGGCAACTGGCGCTTCAGTCCCGGCTATGGCGACTGCCCGCTCTCTGCCCAGCGCTCGATCGTGGATGCACTTAACGCCACGCGCCTCATTGGACTTACCGTCACCCCCACCAGCCTGCTCATGCCCACCAAGAGCGTGACCGCGGTGATCGGCCTGTTTGACGGCGATGTCCACGACGCCCAGAGCCGCCCCACCTGCAATATCTGCCGCATGCGTGAGCACTGCCGCTTCCGCGCCGCCCACACCACCTGCTATTCGCATTCTGGATAAAATGTCAATTGATGGCACGGTATCGAGGGAATCTCATCCGTATGTAAGCGGATGTCCTCACAAACAAGTACCATAAGATGCCAAATAACAACTATCTGAAAGCCAGTACATGCACAACATTCTGCAGTTCTCGCCACAACTAACCGCGCTCGAGTTTTTTTCAGGCATTGGCTTGGCTCGTGCCGGCATGGCAAAAGCCGGAATCAAAACAATCTGGGCAAATGACATAGATCATACTAAATGCGCCATGTACAGCCAGTGTTGGGGCGATGAGCATCTAGTCGAGCAGGATGTCCACACACTCGACCCCGACCTAATACCCCAAGCCGACATCGCATGGGCGTCAAGCCCTTGCACAAACTTATCTCTCGCGGGAAACAGGGAGGGACTTATCTCTGGCAAAGAGTCCAGTGCGTTCTTTGGCTTTATTAAGGCCATCGAAGGAATGAGCGATCGTGCCCCGCGGGCACTTGTTCTCGAAAATGTCATCGGCCTTGCCACGTCTAATAACAGTGATGACTTTAGACTCGTTTGCCAGGAATTTAATCGTTTAGGCTATTCATGCGACGCTTATTTTATCGATGCACGGCACTGGCTTCCCCAGTCACGCCCCCGCATGTTTGTCGTCGGATTAAAAAACCCTCTTCCCAACAGCCGACTCGATTCCTCGCTTCGACCTGAAAAAGTCTCCTGGATTCACTCCGACCCTTCACTCATTACGCACGTCTCTCACCTAAACGAGCCGAGCCCACTTCGTATGACGGGCCTTGCAATGGTTGTTGAAAATATTCCCGAGGACGACAAGCGTTGGTGGAACAAAAACCAAATACAAGCATTTATCGACTCACTTGCACCGCATCAAGCAGAGCGCCTTCAGCGCTTCTTAAATGCCAAAGAAAAAATTGTTCGCACTGCTTACCGTCGCACGCGATCGGGCGTTGTGCGCTGGGAAATCCGTGAAGAAGAAATTGCCGGATGTCTAAGAACGGCTCGCGGCGGCTCATCAAGACAGGCAGTCGTTATATGCGAAAACGGAAAGATAGAAGTTCGCTGGATGACTGGAGCTGAATATGCCCGTCTCCAAGGTGCTGACTCATGTCAGTTTAGCGGCTTCTCTGATGCTCAGATTCGCTACGCATTCGGCGATGCAGTTGCCGTGCCAGTTGTCACTTGGCTTATAAAAAATGCAGTCAAACCCGCGCTTATGTCTTCAAGGAACGGAGTGGACAATAATGGAAATGACCAATTGCTCCTTGAGCGAGCCCGATAAAGACATCTTGGATGCCATTGAACTCTGGTACGAATCCAAGCGCAGCAAGCGAGGCAATGTCAACCGTAACGTCATGGCGGTTGGCATAGGTATAAGCGAGCTGTTGCAGAACCGTTTTCCGCTCACCGACGATTACGTGCAATCGGACAAGGGGAGCCAAGTACGAGGCCTAAGTGGAGCATGCATCAAAACAGTTTTAGCCAGACATGGGGAAACGCGTGCCTTCGCATCAGAGGGTGGCAGAACCTCACGCGGCACACTCCCGATGGCGCTTGAGCTTGCCACAATTATCAACTCTGCCCTACCCAGTGACACTTGCGAAGACACTCGTCTTGAAGCTGCGAATGCAATCGCCAATTTCTTCGTCGAGCGAATCCAGGTCGATTTCTTTAACCGGCAGAGAATCAAAGTCGAAATCGATCTTCAAAAACCAATTTCTGTCATTGTCGATGATATCCTAGACCAAGCAAGCCTACGGTCCGATAAGCCAACGGGTACCGTCGCACAGCACCTGGTAGGTGCAAAACTAGAGATGTTATTTCCAACCATAGAAATCGGAAAGGACAACTCAAACGCCGCTGACCAGCAGACAGACCGTTCTGGCGATTTCCAAATCAATGATGCTGCATTTCATGTGACTGTATCGCCAATGGCCAAATTGACCGATCGATGCCGAGATAACATTCGAAATGGCATTCGGCCCATCGTCGTTGTCCCCCACGATAAAGTTTCCTTCGCTTACGGACTGTTCGAAAGTGAGGGGCTCGGCAATCGCGTACAGGTCATCGCGCTCGAATCGTTTATCGGCATCAATATTGAAGAATTATCGTTCTACAAGCGAGGCCTAATTCGATTAAATGTCGCACGGCTTCTTGCCCACTACAACAAGCGAATCGAAGATATCGAACCCGACAAATCTCTTCAAATCGAAATTCCTCAGTGGGCTCTAGACGAAATGGATGCACATGGCGAATAGATCAAACATACTTATCACCCATGATTCCGACGGCTCCGCGCTGGCGGCACCTGTCAATGCTGCGCGTTGCAACGGCGCCGCGTACAAAACGCGCACGATCGACGACCTGCACATTAAGGACGATCGCCTGCGCGCCGCCATCGAGGGCACGGGGCACCTGCTGTTCGACGGCGGCATGGGCACCATGCTGCAGGCGGCCGGCATGAAGGCCGGCGCCCTGCCCGAGTTGCTCAACTTTGAGGAGCCCCAGGTCATTACCGATATTCAGCGTCAGTACGTCGAGGCCGGCTGTGACGTGATCACCGCCAACACCTTTGGCGCCAACGCCCACAAGCTCGACGGCGCCGCTACCGTGGCAGACGTCTTTGCCGCGGCAGTCACCTGCGCCCGCGAGGCCGGCGCCCGCTACGTCGCCGGCGACATCGGCCCTATCGGCGCCCTGCTGCGCCCCCTGGGCACCCTCAGCTTTGACGAGGCCTACGACCTCTTTGCCGAGGAGGTGCGCGCCGGCGTCGATGCGGGTGTGGACCTCTTTATTATCGAGACCATGACCGACCTTGCCGAGATCAAGGCCGCCGTCCTCGCCTGTCGCGAGAACTCCGACCTGCCCGTCTTTGCCACCATGACCTTTGAGGAAGACGGTCGCACCTTCTTGGGCACGAGCCCCGAGGTCGCCGCCATCACCCTCGACGCCATCGGTGCCGACGTCCTGGGCATCAACTGCAGCCAGGGCCCGGCCGAGCTCCGAGGACTCGCTGCGCGTATGCTCACCGTCACCGACAAGCCAGTTATGGTGCAGGCCAATGCGGGACTGCCCCACGTTGACGATGACGGCAATACCGTCTTTGATATCCAGGCACCCGAGTACGCCGAGGCCGTCGCCGGCATGATCGAGGACGGCGTGAGCGTCGTCGGCGGCTGCTGCGGTACCACGCCCACGCATATGGCGGCACTTCGCACCCTCATCGACAACCACACGCCCAGCCCGCGTCACCGCAAGCCCAGCATGTCGGTCACGAGCGCCCAGACGGTCGTGGACCTCCCCTGTGACGGCCATAAGATCGCCGTCATCGGCGAGCGCATCAACCCCACCGGCAAAAAGCGCCTGCAGCAGGCCCTACGCGACGGCGACCTGGACTACGTCGTGAGCCAGGGCATCAGCCAGCAGGAGCAGGGCGCCGACATCCTGGACGTCAACGTGGGCCTGCCCGAGATCGACGAGGTCAAGGTCATCCAGCAAGCGACCGAGCAGCTCCAAGGTTCCACGCTGCTGCCGCTGCAGATCGACTCCACCGACCCCGCCGCCGTCGAGGCCGCCGTGCGTCGCTATGCCGGCAAGCCCATCATCAACTCGGTCAATGGCAAACAGCAAATCATGGACGAGATCTTCCCGCTGGTCGCCCACTACGGCACCAACGTCGTCGGCCTTACGCTCGACGAGGGCGGCATCCCCGATACAGCCGAGGCCCGCTTCGCCATCGCCGAGCGCATCGTGGCCGAGGCCGCCCGTTACGGCATCGGCCCGGACCGCATCCTCATCGACTGCCTGGTCATGACCGCCTCGACCAACCAGCGCCAGGCTGAGCAGATTCTACGTGCCATGTCTATGTGCAAGGAGCGCCTAGGCGTCAAGTGCGCACTCGGTGTATCGAACATCAGCTTTGGCCTGCCCGCGCGGCCGCTGCTGGGCTCGGTCTTTTTGGCCGCCGCCTTTGGTGCGGGCCTGGACGCCCCCATCATGAACCCGGCTTCCAAGCGCTTTATGGACACCGTCTACAGCTATCGCGTGCTGAGCGTTGAGGACGAGGGCTCGACCGGATACATCGAGCGCTACGCCGGCTGGACCGACCCGTACAAGATTGCCGCCAACCCGGCGGCCGCTCAGTCAGCAACGAGCGATGCCGCGCCTGCCGCAAGCACCACCGCAAGCGCCGATGACGACCCCATCCGCCACATGGTCGTCTCGGGCCGCAAGGGCGAAATCGCGGCCGAGACCGAGCGTCTGCTGGCAGATCACGACGCCATGGACCTCATCAACAACCACTTTATCCCCGCCCTCGACGAGGTTGGCGTCCTCTTTGACCAGGGCAAGTTCTTCTTGCCGCAGCTCATGGCCTCGGCCGAAGCCGCACGCGTGGGCTTCGACACCATCAAGCGCCTGATGCCCGCCGGCGAGATTGCCGACAAGGGTAAGATCTGCGTGGCCACCGTTAAAGGTGACATCCACGATATCGGTAAGAACATCGTTAAGATGCTGCTCGATAACTACGGCTATACCGTCTTTGATCTGGGTCGCGACGTCGATCCGCAGGAGGTGCTCAAGACCGTCAAGGAGCGCGACATTAAGCTCGTCGGCCTTTCGGCGCTTATGACCACCACGGTCGTCGCCATGGAGGAGACCATCAAGCTACTTCATGCCGAGGTCCCAGGCGTCAAGATCATCGTGGGCGGCGCCGTGCTCACCCCCGAATACGCCAAGCAGATCGGCGCGGACTACTACGCCAAGGACGCCGCCGAGAGCGCGCGCATCGCTGAAGAGGTCTTTGGGCAGTAACACAACGGAAACAACCGAGCACCAAAACGTGCCGCACGCGCCACTTGGCACGTGCGGCACGTTAGAATAGATAAGACTATGCTCGTTTTGGCAGATAGGAGCGCAAGGATGGCGATCACGCCCGCAGAAATCGCGGAAACCCGCGGCATGGTTGAGGAGCAGAACCTCGACATCAGGACCATCACCATGGGTGTTTCGCTCATGGGTTGCGGTGACGAGAACCTCGACCGCATGTGCACGAAGATCTACGACCACGTGACGCACACGGCTGAGCACCTGGTCGAAACCGCCGAGAACCTCGAGCGCGAGTACGGTATCCCCATCGTCAACAAGCGCGTTTCCGTCACCCCGGTGGCGCAGATTGCCGCGTGCTGCAAGGATGAGGACCTCACCCCCATCGCGCATGCCCTCGACCGCGCGGCCGAGACGCTCGGCATCGATTACCTGGGCGGCTTCTCCGCACTCGTCCAGAAGGGCATCGGCGACGCCGACCGCCGCGTCATCCAGTCCATCCCCCAGGCGCTCGCCACCACCAGCCGCGTCTGCTCCAGCGTCAACGTCGCCAGCCTGCGTGCCGGCATCAACATGGACGCCGTGCTTATGGCCGCCCAGACCATCATCGATGCCGCCAAACTCACTGCCGACCAGGATTCCGTCGGCGCTTCCAAGTTTGTCTGCTTTGCCAACATGGTCGAGGACTCTCCGTTTATGGCGGGCGCCGTCCACGGCGGTGGCGAGGCCGACGCCGTCATCAACGTAGGCGTCTCGGGCCCCGGCGTTATGGCCGCGGCCCTGGAGACGCTGCCCGATTCTGCATCGATGATGGAAGTCGCCGAAAAGATTAAGCAGACCGCCTTTAAGATCACCCGTGCCGGCGAGCTCATGAGCCGCGAGGCCGCCCATCGCCTGGGTGTCGAGAAGGGCATTGTCGACCTGTCGCTGGCTCCCACGCCTGCCATCGGCGACTCCGTTGCCCGCATCCTCGAGATCATCGGCGTGGGCACCTGCGGTGGCCCGGGCACGACCTGCGCGCTCGCCATGCTCAACGATGCCGTCAAGAAGGGCGGCGTCATGGCCAGCTCCAGCGTGGGTGGTCTCTCCGGCGCCTTTATCCCCGTGTCCGAGGATGCCGGCATGATCGCCGCCGTCGAGGCCGGCGCGCTTTCGCTCGAGAAGCTCGAGGCCATGACCTGCGTGTGCTCCGTCGGCCTGGACATGATCGCCATCCCCGGCGACACCCCGGTCGAGACCATCGCCGGCATCATCGCCGACGAGATGGCTATCGGCGTCATCAACAACAAGACCACGGCCGTCCGCGTGATTCCCGCCATCGGCAAGGGCGTGGGCGACTGCGTCGAGTACGGCGGCCTGTTCGGCCGTGCGCCCATCATGCCGGTGAACCCCAACGCCGGCACCGTGCTTGCCCACCGTGGTGGACGCTTCCCGGCACCGCTGAACTCGCTGAAGAACTAGCTGAGGGGTTCGGGCGAGGAGCCCTGCCGCCGGGCGGCAGGGCTCCCGCACATCGGGACCTCGGTTGGGTTCAATCCCTTTGGCAGTCGCTTCGCTTCTGCCCTACTTTGCTGGTGCGACGGTTTGGCGTTGGATCGGTTCTTTCTGATATATGCTGGTTGCGGCTCTTCTTTTGGGAGGGGCCGCTTTTTTGTTGCTAGGAGGTTGGCCCGTGGTTGATGGGGATGCTCGTTCTGAGCTGCTTTCTGCGGATTGGAATGAGGAATGGATGCGCTTGCAAGCTGGTCGGCGGCGGGCTGATGATTCTTTTGAATGGGATAAACGGGCTCGGCATTTTCGGCCGCTTGAGACTGCTCCGTATGCCCGGGACTTTATGAAGCTGTTGGCGTTAAAGCCTGGCGAGTCGGTGCTTGATATGGGATGTGGGGCTGGGTCGATTGCTATTCCGCTTGCGCAAGACGGACATCCTGTGATTGCTGCTGACTTTTCCCCTGCTATGTTGGGCACGCTTGATGCTGGCATTGAGTACTATGGGCTCGATGATCGCATTACACCACTTGAGCTTGCTTGGGATGATGACTGGGATTTAGTTGGACCGGTCGTGAAAGCGGTAGATGTTGCTTTTGCCAGTCGCTCTGTCACCACGACCAACCTAAAAGGCGCGCTTGCCAAGCTTGATCGTACGGCTCGTCGGCGTTGTGCTGTCACGATGGTCGCCAACTCCAGCCCGCGCTATGACCTGCACCTGATGAATGCCATCGGTGCCTCGGTTACCTGCAGTAATGGCTTTGTGTATGCCTTAAATATCCTCATTCAGATGGGTGCCCTGCCGCAGGTTACGTACTTTGAATCGCCTCGTCGCGATACCTTCGATAGCCTTGAGGCGGGCGTGGCGGACTTCTCCCGCATGCTCGAGCACGGTAACGAGGATAAGATCGACCGTCTGCGCGACTACGTCGCTCAGCATATGATTGAGAATCCCCATGCCGGCGAGCCGGGGTCCAAGGGCGTGCCGCAGGGGCGCTACATGCTCGACCACGTCCGCAAGGTCCGTTGGGCGTTTATTGCATGGGAGCCGGTCTCTTCGGTCCGTCCATAGACCGCTTTCGGCCGCCGTACACGTCCGCCTGTAACCCGCGCTGTTCTCCCGCTCGGCATCCGCATTCTTTTTGAACTGGGCAAACACGCCCCACACCGCGCCGTTCCTGCGCTATCGTGGGACAGCTCACGTAGATTAAGGCCCCATCGTGGGGTGCCCCATAACATAGAAAGCGAGAACCCATGGCACTGACAGGAGCCCAGGTCAAGCAGCTTCGCAGCATGGCCCATCACCTCAACCCCGCCATCATCATCGGCAAGTCCGACATCAACGAGGGCACCGTCGAGCAGACGGTCGCCTACCTGGAGAAGCACGAGCTCGTTAAGTGCTCCGTACTCGATGGTTCCAGCCTTTCCGCCCGCGAGGCCGCCGAAGAGCTCGCCGACCGCTGCCATGCCGAGGTCGTCCAGGTTATCGGCCGCAAGTTCTCGCTGTATCGCGAGTCCTCGCGCAAGGACATCGAGAAGATTAAGCTCGTCTAAGAGCCAACGATCCGACGAGCCAATATACATCAAGCTTGCGAGCGTCCGAGCAATTCGGACGCTCTTTTTTATCGCTCGACGAGCACGCGGTTAAGCCTGCCCTCCACCAAGCGCTCGTATAGACGCCGCGTCTCGGGCTCGGGCACGCCATTGACCTGCTCCCTCAGGTGATGCATATGCCCACTGTACAGCTCGACGATATCGCGTCGTCGCCCCGCCGCACCGTAGACGCGCATAGCGCAACGCACCATGTCCTCGCGCGCCGTCTCTTGCCGCAGCCCCGACTCCACCAGCCATACCGCCGACTGCAGGTCGTTTTCTTCTAGGGCGGCATTCGCGCCCCGAATCATGCAGTCGATATACTTCGATTCCATAATGCGCCGCATACGCAAAAAGTAGGTGGGATTACAGCCATTGGGAACATACAACGGGCCGGCGTAGAGCTGCTCGATCTTAAGGCACAGCTCGATCAGATGGGGTCCGCGCGCACCCGTGCGATTTCCCAAAACTTCGCGGCTTATCTGATCAAACAATCGCACGTCGGTCTTGACGTAATCGCCGTTAAGCCCAATGCACTCGTTTTGGATCAGCACGCACGACTTGCCGTCCGGTGTCGGCCCCAAGGCCGAACGCAGGCGCGATATCGTCGAGTACAGATTGTTACGAGCGCTATTGAACTCGGCATGGGGCCACAGCTCCATAGCCAGCGTCTCGCGGTCGACCAGTGCATCCATGCCCAGCGCAAGCCGCTCGGCAAGCGTCGCCGCTTTCTTGCGGCGCCACATCTTATCCGTGATGGGAAACCCGTCGCGCTCGGCGCGAAACGCCCCAAACATGCGGATCTCGATATGGCCAATCACATCGACACCCTCGGCATCGCCAGCCTGGAACAGACGCTCGCCTTCGCCCTCAAAGTCGTCACGCAGCGAATACCGCGACAGCTCGCGCACCGGGAGCTTCTTTCGAATTCTAGCGGCCGGCTCACCCAGACAATGCATCGCAAGGCGCGCAAACAGCCGATACGACGGATCCAAAATCCCTAGGCGGTTCATGGACATCCAGGCTGCAAGGTCGCTATCGCGGCCCGCGGAGGCCAAATGCAGCGCCACCATCCATGCCTCGGCACCACCGACCTGCGTTCGACTCAAATCGAGCAGCTCTGCCTCTTCGCGCACCGATACCATCGATGTATTGCGTAAGTACGCCGCGCGCTCTAGCAGCAATGCGTTGTCGCGTATGTATCCAGTCGATTCCTCGGCAAGCCTGAGCACCTGCACCGCACGGAATTTGGCATTGACCGGACGCCCCTCAGCTAGCGACTGCCAGCCTTCCAGTATCAAGCCAAACAACTGGACTTGATTGTCGCGCACGCGCACGGCAAAACGGTCGAGCTCATTGAATGCCTGCTCGTCGGTCACCGGCATGCCAGCAAGCAGGCGCCGCGCCGATAATACCATGCGCACCCAGATGGCGAGTGCTCGGATTCCACGCGCTTCGAGCGCCTCGAGCGTCAGGGCCATCTCGTCATCACGCTCGTCAGTCCCTGCATACGACCCATCAAACAGCTCCGTCAACATGCGGTCAGCTCGCACAAACGTCCCCGCGATATCGAGCTCGCAATCGTAGGCCTTATCCGTTTTGAGTCCCGCGAGGATCTCGCCACCCTTCGCCCGCTCGGTCAGCCCATGCTTTATCTCGACATGTGCGGACAGCATGTCGAGTGCGGCACAAGACACCTCACTTTCCAACGCCGTATGGCTTGCCGGAAGCCCCAGACCACTATCTCCATAACAAGCGGCCGTAAACGCGTGCGCCACCTTCCACGACACGGGATCGAGCTCGCAAATCGCTTGCTCGCCCGCACGCTCGATAATTGAGGCCATATACCGCGCGAGCTTTGTATTGGAGACGCTCACCGCCGCCAGATAGATGCCGAGCGCCTCGTCAGGCGTCGGCTCCGATGCCCGGCCATCTGCCTCGGTCTTTCCCAGCGCCGCGCGGCAGATATCCCCTCCATGCCCCGTCAGGGCCAGATCGACCCCATACCGCCCGGCAAGTTCCAACACCGCACTGCGGTCCAAAAACGCGTCGGCGAGGTCCATCGCGGTATCGCAGCGCCCCGCTTTAATCAATATACGCGCCGCCCGCACAACGAGTTCGGGACGAATTTCGGCGACCAGCTTGCGCAATCGCAGGCGCGCGTTGTCCTCGGTACCCAAGCAGGTAAAGCTCCGGTCTACCGGATCAACGCCAAAAATGGGATAATCGCGGACAAGATAGGACTGGTCAATCGCCGAAAGTCTAACGCCGCAAGCCTCGAGCTCCGAAATATTGCCCTCACCCATTAAGACCATCAAGCACGCCACACTAAACAGGGCGTTGTTCTCGAGCGACGCCAGATCAACAAGTGCCGCACCGTAGATATTGACGATCTCGTTTTCGAGCATCTGGGCAACGTCTCCCTGCCCGTATAGTCCCGACTGCATAGCCGAGACGAGCTCGGGCACGCCCTGCGTAAGCTGATAGAAGTCGAGCGATGTGCTGATCGAAAACGCAGATGCCCACGCCGAATACTCATAGGCATGCACCTTGAGCATCTGCGCGTTGACTTTAATCGAATCGCCTAGTCCATGAATCAGCTGGCGATTCGAAGGACGGCAGCTCATAAAGACCCCAACCCCCATAGCACGCAGGCTTCGGATTCGGTCGATCAGCTCCTCGGTCTCGCCCTGGCTGAGGTTAGGCACGTTATCGATTGCAATCAGGGAGTGTGGTTTGTCCTTAAGCTCTTCGGTAACGACCTCGAGCTGCATAAACACCTCGCGCCCAATGGCGCGGTCTGCCTCAATGATCCGCACGGGACCTCGCGTCGGATCGTTTTTAACCTCTTGGGCATACTGCAGCAGCACCGAGGTTTTCCCAAAGCCATCAGGCGCGTAGAGGACTACGATGCCGGCCTTTCGGCCCTTGGCGATAAGTTCGTTCATCAAGCGATCGCGCCGCACCGTATAACTACTGCCCAGCGGCATAAGCTCGAGGTCGTCCATATTGCCCAAATCGTTAACCATGCCCGCTCCTCAACTCGACCACATGGACACCGTAACGCTAGACCATATGTATCGCTAGATGAATAGAGCGATGCTACGGTTTAGGATGTTTGTTGGTACGCAAATGGCAAGTTTTTGTTCAGCGTGGTCCGATTGAAACTTATCCCCCAACCAATCAGTCTTTGCGCAGGTCAATGCGCTTGCCAGCTTGTCCCATCCTTTGGCAGTGTACCTCAAATGAGCGCTGTTCAATTGTGTTGCGCAACTCACCTAACGCCAGCTACCGTCTACGACCTTTTCATAGCATTTATGCATAGTATCTGTTATGGAATGAATCATGCTGCACCTGACGCATCCGTCAAGTTCGCGGCAAGATTTTCGTCAAGCACACGGCGCGCACTCAGCAAAAAGGCCCCCGCAAAGCGGAGGCCTTCGGCAAAGCTATGTCGAGGTGATAGGCTATCGCTACTTGCAGAGCGAAAGGGCGGCCTCGTCGGCAACGACAACGCAGTTGGTGTGCAGCTGCAGGATCGAGGCAGGGCACTGGGGGGTAACCGGACCATAGCACATGTCATGTACGGCCTGCGCCTTGGCCTCGCCGTTGGCGACGACCAGGATCATGCGGGCATACATGATGGTCTGAGTGCCCATGGTATAGGCCTGACGGGGCACGTCGTCGATGCTGTCGAACAGGCGGCTGTTGGCCTGAATAGTGCTCTCGGTAAGGTCGACGCAGTGCGTACCCTTGGAGAAGTGATCATCGGGCTCGTTGAAGCCAATGTGACCGTTGTTACCGATGCCGAGCAGCTGCAGATCAGGGTAACCGGCAGCAGCGACAATCTTGTCGTACTCAGAGCAGGCAGCGGCAGCGTCGGGATTGGAGCCATCGGGCACATGCGTGTTGTTCAGGTCGATGTTAATGTGATCGAAGAAGTTCTCACGCATAAAGTAGTGGTAGCTCTGGGGATCGTCGTGCGAAAGGCCACGATACTCGTCGAGGTTGTAGGTGCTGACCTCGGCAAAGTCGACGTCACCCTTCTCGTACCAAGCGGCGAGCTGCTTGTAGGCGCCAATCGGGGTGGAGCCGGTGGCAAGACCCAGCACGCAATCGGGCTTGAGGATAACCTGGGCCGAGATGATATTGGCGGCCTTGCGGCTCATATCCTCGTAGTCTTTAGCTTTAATGATCTTCATTACGCGTCCTTTCTCGTACAAGAGAGGCAAGGCTCCCCTTACAAGCGCTTGCCCGCGGCCCGCGTCGGCCGCAACCAACGTGTGCGGCCACCAGGGCGAGGTCGCGTAATGTATGTGTCTCGTGTCTAGCCGCGTCGAGGCCCCTGCCCGTCCACGGTGACCCAAAGCTGTTTAGCTTCGGACAAATCCCATCTTGCCACGGAGGGCGTCCTCTTTCAAGGGCGCCCTCCGTAAACGTGTTCGAATTGTAGGCTAAAGGCCAAGCGCGCTCACTAGCGCTCGCGAGCGACGATGAGTTGGTCCATCTCCTCGACATGCTCGCCAATAGAACCCTTGATGCTCGAGAACTCAACGGAGTTGCACACCAAGATAGGAACCGTCACATCGTAACCCTCGGCAGCAATTGCCTCGCGATCGAACTCGATGAGCACATCGCCCTTATGGACGATGTCGCCCACTTGCGCATGTACGGTAAAGTGCTTGCCCTCGAGCTGAACAGTGTCCAAACCAACGTGGATGAGCACGTCCAGACCATCGACCGTGTTAAGCGCAACGGCGTGTCCCGTGGGAAAAATGGCCTCGACCTTGGCGTCTGCCGGCGCAATCACGCGCGTGCCGGTAGGCTGAATCGCCACGCCCTGGCCCAAAAGGCCGGTGGCAAACGTCTGATCGTTTACCTCGGAGAGCGGAATGACGTCGCCCGAGATGGGAGCATCCAGCGTAAGGACTCGACCACGCATACCAAAAGACCTTAGGACTTTAGTGAACATGCTCCCCCTCGGACATACCAATCAATCAAAATAGCCTTAACAGTTTACCACTTGGCACCCGATATTGACCATTAGGGAAGTTCGCGCTTGACAACCTCGACGATGTCGTCGACAACGCGCTGAGTCAGCTCGTGCGTCTCCGCCTCGGCCATAACGCGAACCAGCGGCTCGGTACCGCTCGGGCGCACCAAGATGCGGCCGCGACCATTGAGCTCCTTCTCGGCGGCAGCGACGGCGTCCCAAATGGGCTGGCAATCGTCCAGGCCGGCCTTGTTGTCCGAATGCACGTTGACGAGCACCTGCGGGTACTTCTTCATGATGCCGGCAAGGTCGGTGAGGGTGCGACCGGTGCGCTTGAGCACGGCCAGAAGCTGCAGGGCCGTCACCAAGCCGTCGCCGGTGGTGTTGTGCTCCAGGAAGATGATATGGCCGGACTGCTCGCCGCCGATGACGGCACCGTCCTCGAGCATGCGCTCAAGAACATAGCGGTCGCCCACGGCGGTCTGAACCATCTCAAAGCCCTGCTCCTTCATGGCGATGGAGAAACCGAGGTTGCACATAACGGTCGAGACGATCTCGGAGTTGGCGAGCTTACCGCGAGCAGCAAGGTCGGAGCCACAGATGGCAAGAATGTAGTCGCCATCGATCTCGTTGCCCTCGCTGTCCACGAACAGCACGCGATCGGCGTCGCCGTCGTGGGCCAGGCCGATATCGGCGTGAGTGCGCAGCACAAGCTCGCGCAGGGGCTCAAGGTGCGTGGAGCCGCACTCGACGTTAATGTCGGTGCCGCAGTAATCGGTGTTGATGGCGTGGACCGTGGCGCCCAGGCGCTGCAGCGCGGCAGGCGTGGTCTGGCACGAAGCGCCGTGACCGCAGTCGACGGCAACGACCAGGCCATCGAGCTTAAGGCCGTCGAGCGTGCTGATGGCATGATCGACATAGGCCTTGCGGGCATCCTTCATCTTGATGATGTGGCCCACACCGGCGCCGGTCGGCAGCGTGTCGGCAGCCATGGCCTCCTCGGACATGACCCAAGCGCTGATCTCTTCCTCAACCGCATCGGGAAGCTTCATGCCCTTGCGGCTAAAGAACTTGATGCCGTTGAACTCGGGCGGATTGTGCGAAGCAGAGATGACGATGCCGCCATCGAGCTCGTTTTGGACGGTGAGCAGCGCCACGGCCGGCGTAGGAATGACGCCGCAGCAGTGCGGGCGGCCGCCCTCGGCCATAATGCCGGCGGTCAGCGCGCTCTCGAGCATGGTACCCGAAAGACGCGTGTCGCGGCCGATGCAGATGTCCGGACCAAGAAACTTGGTCGCCGCGCGGCCCAGGCGAAACGCGAGGTCGCACGAAAGGTCGGCATTGGCGACGCCACGGACGCCGTCGGTACCGAAGATGTTCTGGGGCATAGGATCGCTCCTTCCCAAGTGGGCAAAACGCAGTCGCCCACCCTAGTCGAAAAAGAAAAGCGGGACCCGCCGAGCAATCGGCAGGCCCCGCTTGTACATTGTATCTCGTAAGGAGATAAAACCTTAGCGCTTGGAGAACTGGGGAGCGCGGCGGGCCTTCTTGAGGCCGTACTTCTTGCGCTCGACCACGCGAGCATCGCGCGTAAGGAAACCGGCCTTCTTGAGGTCAGCACGGTAGTCGCCAGCGTTCAGAAGAGCGCGAGCGATGCCCAGGCGCAGAGCGCCGGACTGACCGGAGATGCCGCCGCCATCGCACAGAGCGATAACGTCGAACTGACCGGCGGTGTCGGTCACCTTGAAGGGAGCAAGGGCGTTCTCAACGAGCTGATGACGGCCGAAATACTGCTCGGCGTCACGCTTGTTGATGGTCACCTTGCCGGTGCCGGGGACGAGACGGACGCGGGCGACGGCGTTCTTACGACGGCCGGTACCCTGGTAGACAACGGTGTTCTCAGCCATCTTTAAGCCTCCAGCTCAATCTTCGTGGGGTTCTGGGCAGCGTGCGGATGCTCGGCACCAGCGTAGACCTTAAGCTTGGTCATCTGGGCACGGCCGAGGGTGGTCTTGGGCAGCATGCCGCGAACGGCGCGCTCGATGACCTTCTCCGGGTGCTTCTCCATAGCCTGGCGGAAGCTCTCAGCCTTGAGGCCGCCGTTGTAGCCGCTGTGGCGATAATAGGTCTTCGTGTCGGCCTTGTTACCGGTAAGCTGGACCTTATCGGCGTTGATGACGACAACGAAGTCGCCGCAGTCGCTGTTGGGCGTGAACTGGGGCTTGTTCTTACCGCGCAGGATCATTGCGATCTGGGTGGCAAGACGGCCCAGGACAGCACCATCGGCGTCGACGAGAACCCAGTTGCGCTGGACCTCGCCCTGCTTGGCGTAGTGAGTCGATTTCGAAATCACTTAGACTCCTCCATGTACAGTACGTGTTGTTACAGAGATTCACGGGGCTCTGCAAGTAACCCGTCCATATTACCCCGCTCGCCGCCCGAGTCAACAGGTATTTTGGCTCTGACCAGAGTTTCTGCACATGTCGTCCATGGGTCATGACGTCGCGACACTAGCGCTCGACAAACGCCTCGATATCTCCCAGCAAGCGCTTTGCCTCCTGGCGGCCCTGAATATACAGGTCGAGCAGCTTTGCCGGATCGTGCTCAACGTGACCGACCTCGACCGGCTTTTGCGGAGCGACGACCAACGCACGGCCCTCGCGCTCATACTTCCACAGATGCATGCGCTGGATGTTATAGCGGTCGTGGCGCGTCTCGATAGCCTCGAGCAAGTAGGGGTAGTCGGCATAGCGGGCGCGTGCGGCGGGCATAAACTCGTAGGGCTTTTTCTCGTACGAGCGGTCCTGCGTGACAATGACAACCGCGCGATCGAAGCCCGCCTCCTCCAGCACGTGCTCGATGGGGACCGAATCGGCTACGCCGCCGTCGACGTATTTGTGCCCGTCAATCTCGACCGGCGGCGTCACCAGCGGCAACGAGGTCGATGCGCGCACAGCGTCGAGATCGAGCACGGCACTTTTGACCGGCAGGTAGGCAGCGGTTCCAAACAGCATGTCCGTCGCAACGGCGTACATCTCGATGGGGCTCGCGTCGAACGTCTCGTTGTCAAAGGGATCCAGGCGGTCCTGGACATCGTTGAAGATAAAGTCATATCCCACAATAGAGCCCGTGGACGCAAACGATGCGGCGCCCATGAAGCGGCTGTCGTTGCAGAAAGCCAGGTTGATGCGGTTGGCACGGCCGATCTGGTGCGACTTGTAGTTCACGCCGTTGAGGGCGCCGGCCGATACACCGTAGACAGCCGGAATCTCGACGCCGGCCTCCATGAGGACGTCGAGCACGCCGGCGGTAAACTGCCCGCGGAAGCTGCCGCCCTCCAAAACGAGCGCGACCTTGCCGGCGTTCTTTGCCTTATCTTCTGCAGTCATATTGACCTCCTGCGATTGCGTTTTGGCTTTCTTCTACCCAGTTTTGAGATAGAGAGCGCACAGGTTTTGGAGTTGCGGAGGACGGGGCGGTCGGCGGGAAAGCGCGTCCCACTCTGCGTTGCCGCGGTGCCTTCTTTACGCCCGCGCCCTGCACAGAGTTCGATTCTCCGCGGTAGGGGGCTTGCGTTGAAGCGAGGCATGGGCAGCCGGAGCTTAATCGGCATCGCATCTATATCTGGCTGGGGCGTTGCGCGGAGAATCCGCGTATTTGCTTCGCAAATCCGCACCGGCTTCGGCCGCCTGCCGGCGTCCTCGCCCGCGGGCTAAAAACGCTTACGCGTTTTCTTTACGCCCGCGCCCTGCATAGAGTTCGATTCTCCGCGGTATCTATATGTAATAAAAAAGCAGGTAGAGACACTTCTCTACCTGCCTGTGACTATTGGTGGAGGCGCGGAGAATCGAACTCCGGTCCACGAAAGCCCCCTGATTGGCATCTCCAAGCTCAGTCGCTGGTTTTATCTCGGACGCTTTGCGCGCAGCGACACGCTCGCGGCGTCCTAACCGGTTCAGTCTTAGCCTGCGCTATACCGATTACGTGCGCAGGAGCATTCCCCTAAAATGACGTCGCGCCGGTGTCGGGGAAATCACCGGGTTGACGCGCCGCTATAAACTAAGCAGCGAGAGCCATAGGCTCAAAAGAAGAGTTGTTGTCAATTCAATTTGACGGTACCCCTGTTTAACGAGGCGAGGAGACCTCGGCTTGCTTCCTCTCTCAGAGCTATCGTGTCGAAACCAGTCGCCCCCGAATGTCGGGAAAGTCTGGATAGCATTGGGCACGAGTACCCAACACCCGTCGACTTTTCAAGGAACATACGGGGCGAGCCCCGCTTGTGGAGTGTTATCTTACCACGTTCTGAAAGCGGACAGCTGTTCTATGCACGAGCTGTGAAGACCCCAATGTGCGCCGCACTTCGCACTTTTGCTACCGATCTCGTCACGTATATTTTCGCCAAGCACAACTGACCCGTCGAAAGGACCGTTATGGATACCAAACAGCAACTCGTCAATGCCCTCGCAGGCCTGGGCACAACCATTACCGAAGCCATGGATGTCATCGAAGGCTTTGTCCCCTGCGGACATCCCGCCCTCACGGTATCGAACGCACTCGTCGCGCTGGACGCTGACGATGATGCAGCTCTCGCCCAGCAGCTTGAGACCGTCGAGGGCTTTATCGACCACGTGAGTGAGAACCGCGGCGTGGCCGCCTACCACGGCATCGAGGTCGAGCTCGCGGGTCCCAAAGTCGATCTGTTCGCAGCAATCCGCGAGGTAGGCGCCCTTATGCAGACCGCAGGCGTCAAGAACACCCAGGTCAACGAGTGGGTCTACCGCAGTCTGGCAGCACTCGACAGCTCCGACGAAAAGGCAGCCGAGCAGCTCACCGAAGCCCCTGCCATCAAAGCTGCACTTGCCTAAAAAGGCCTGCACCCTGGCGGCTGCGGTACCGCCCGGGTGCAGGCCATAAGCTCAATCGAAAACCCTAACGCAGATACGCTTTCGCGTTGTCCAAGCTGTACGCAATCGTCGAGCCGTTGTGCAACAGCGACGACGCCTGCGGGGTAATCGCGCCGGTAATGCCCAGCGCCAGGAGCGCTGAGTTGGTGAGCATCACCTTAGAGTAGGAGCTCGTCAGACGATCAACGAGGCCCCGGCTCATGCGGCGCAGGCGCACGATCGCGGCGAGATCCGTATCAGTCAGGATGATATCGGCGACCTCCTTGGCGATGTCGCTTCCGCCACCCATCGCCAGGCCCACGTCGGCCAAACCGAGCGCCGGCGAATCGTTGACGCCGTCGCCCACCATGGCAACGTGGCGCCCCTCGCTCTTAATTCGCTCCACATAGGCGTACTTGTCCTCGGGCAGCAGCTCGGCCTTAAACTCGTCGACCCCCGCCTCTCGCGCAATGCGCTCGGCTGTGCGCTCGGAGTCGCCCGTGAGCATAACGACATGCTTGACGCCCAGCGCATGCAGGTCGGCGATGGCCTCGCGGACCCCGGGCTTGAGCGGATCCTCGATGCCGAGTACGCCGACGACCTTGCCATCGACCGCCAGATACAGCGGCGACAGGCCCTGCATCTTGAGGTCGATTTGCTCCTTGATGTCGGACTCGAGCTGCGCACCCTCGTCCTCAAACACAAAGTGCGCGGAACCGATGATGACGCGACGCCCTTCAATGGACGAAGCGATGCCGTGCGCCACGATGTACTCGACCGCAGCGTGACGCTCGCGGTGCTCGAGCCCGCGCTCGCGGGCGGCGTTGACCACGGCACGCGCCACCGGATGCGGGAAATGCTCCTCCAAGCAGGCGGAAAGGCGCAGAACCTCGTCCTCGCTCCAGCCATCGGTGGTGAGCACGCAGGCAAGACGCGGCTGCGCCTCGGTGAGCGTGCCGGTCTTATCAAACACGATGGTATCGGCCTTGGCAAACGACTCAAAGTACTTCGCGCCCTTGACCATGACGCCCATCTTGGCGGCATCGCTCATAGCGGTCATGACGGCGACCGAACCCGTGAGTTTAAGTGCGCACGAGTAGTCGACCATCAGCGCCGCTGAGGTCTTGATGAGGCTGCGGGTGGTAAGCGCAACCAGGCCCGCGAGCAGGAAGTTCCACGGGACGATCTTGTTGGCGAGGTCTTCCATGTGCGACTGGCCCTCGGACTTGAGCGAGTCGGCCGCCTGCACGAGCGAGACGATCGAGCGGAGCTTGGTCTGAGCCGTGTTGGCGCGCACACGCACCAAGATACTGCCGTCTTCCACGACGGTGCCGGCGAATACATCGTCGCCCGCGCTGCGCTCGACGGCAAGCGGCTCGCCGGTCAGGGTCGCCTGGTTAACCATGGCGCTTCCCTGCTCGACCACGCCGTCGATGCAGATGGACATGCCGGTGCGAACGGCGACCAAGTCGCCGGGCTCAAGCTCGGTCGCGGCAACGCTTACCTCGGTGTCGCCGACGACCTTTTGCGCCTTGTCGGGCACATCAAGCAGCGAGTTGATGAGCTCGTTTTCGCTCATGGCGCGTGTGTAGTCCTCGAGCAGCTCGCCCACGTTGAGCAGGAACATTGTCTGGCCCGCGGTGTCGACATCACGTTTGACGAACGAAATGCCGATGGCCGAAGCGTCGAGTACGGGAACGGTCAGGCGCGGCTGCGCGAGCTCGTGGAGGGCGGCACGCAAAAAGGTCATGTAACCGGCCACGACAAAGATGGCACGCAGCGGCGTAGGCAGGAACCAGCGGCGCGCGTAGTGGGCGCCGATAAGTGTGGCAAGATCCATGACGAGCTTGTGCTTGCGTGGCTCAAGCTGCATCACGTAACCCGTCTTTGCGTCGGCAATGGCCTGGGCATCGAGCGCACCCAAGGCGTCGAGCACGCCCGCACGACACTGCTCGTCATATTCGAGCGCCATCTGGCCAATACGGCCATAAACGCGCACTTTGCGCACGCCGTCGAAATCGCCGCTGAGCTTAAGAAGTGCATCGAGATCGCTCTCTGGCACAGGACCCGCCAATTGAAGACGGGTCCTGCCGGGGATCTCGCTAATAATCGAGAATCTCATAGTTTGTGCCTGGGAGCGTTACTCGGCTGCCTCGTCAGCAGCGGCCTCGCTCTGGGTGATGTAGGCAGCCTCGGCAACCATGTCATCGACATTGGCCTTGGCCTGCTCGACCATGTCCTGGTAGCAGTTCTTGACGCGCATACCGCACGCGATACCCTGCACGCAGGCATTCTTGACCGGAGCGCTGGTAAGCAGCTTGATGCCGGCCGTGCCAAGCAGAAAACCGCCACCGACAAGCAGGGTGTTAAACGTCGACTTCTTCATGTTGCTTCTCCCTTTTGCCGCATTGGGCGCGGCACGGTGCCTCAGCACCCGAGTAAACAAGTTTGCTCGAGCACACTTTTGGAAAATAGTTTAGTTTATCTAACTATTAAGGTCAACAAAGGTTAACTTTTTGGAAATCTTCAGGCGCGGAACAGTCGACTTCTGGCGATCCGCCTGCCGCAGCGTACACCTCCGGCATCCAAGAAAGGCTCTCCCCCAACCCAACAAATCGAGGTCTAATACTTTTCCGCGAAGTGAACGAGTGAAATCGGACCCCCGAAACATCTGCATTTTTCGCCAGCAAAACCGCAGGAAACAGAGCCAGAAAAGTGTTGATGTTTCAGGGGTCCAAAATAGGTCGTTCACTTCGCGGAAAAGTATTCACC
>UQKY01000021.1 GCA_900541785.1 uncultured Collinsella sp. | reverse complement strand
TCTTGCGACGTGCATTTTTGGGAGTATTCAGCATTGGCATGCCCTGAATGAGGTGCAGAACGACTGTTTTAAGTGCCCCCGATGGCGTAATTTGCCATCGGGGGCACTTTTTATGCCGATCGGGCGCTATCTGCGTTCCAAATAGGACGCTGAGGATGGCGCACGGCGCGCTCCAATGCTGAATACTCCCAAAAATGTACGTCGGGACATGACCCACCTGAGCAAAAGCGCTCAAGTTCGGTGTTCGGGGACGCCAACCGGTCCGCAATGCATGCAAGTCACAGCTCCGGCAACCGTTGAACGGGCAAAACCTACCGTTCACCCCATGGTTGTTAGGTGAACGTTCACCTTTTGAGTCGTAATGGATTAGTATGGTGAACGTTCACCTAGAGGATGACGAGCGTATTGTGCGCCCGCTCCGCAAACAAAGGGGTTGTTTGATGAAAAACTTCATGGACGATCAGGATTTCCTGCTGAGCACCAAGACCGGCGAGGAGCTGTTCCACAACTTTGCCGAGGGCATGCCCATCGTCGACTACCACTGCCACATTTCTCCCAAGGAGATTTGGGAGGACAAGCGTTTCGAGAACATCACCGAGGTTTGGCTGGGCGGCGACCACTACAAGTGGCGCCTGATGCGTGCCAACGGCGTCGACGAGCGCTTTATCACTGGCGACGCCCCTGCTCGCGAGAAGTTCCAAAAGTGGGCCGAGACCCTGGGTCGCTGCGTCGGCAACCCCGTCTTTGAGTGGAGCCACCTGGAGCTTAAGCGCTACTTTGGCTACGAGGGCGTCCTCAACGGCAAGACTGCCCAGGAGGTTTGGGACCTTGCCAACGCCAAGCTCGCCGAGGCCAGTTTCACCTGCCGCAACCTGATCAAGCAGTCCAACGTCCGCATAATCTGCACTACTGACGACCCCGCCGACAGCTTTGAGTGGCACAAGAAGATTGCCGCCGACGACAGCTTTGACGTTCAGGTCGTTCCCGCCATGCGCCCCGATGCCGCTTTGCGCATCGAGCGCGGCCAGGAGTTTGCCGACTACTGCAAGCACCTCTCCGAGGTTGCCGGCGTTGAGGTCAGCGACTTTGAGGGCATGAAGGCTGCCATTTCCAAGCGCTACGACGTTGCTCACGAGCTGGGCTGCCGCGCATCCGACCACGCACTCGACTACGTTATGTACGTCCCGGCTACCGCCGACGAGATCGAGGCTATCTTTGCCAAGGGTCTGGCTGCCGAGCCGCTTACCGAGGAAGAGGTCCTCAAGTACAAGACTGCCTTTATGCAGTTTGTCGCTGGCGAGTATGTCCGTCTGGGCTGGGCCATGCAGCTGCACTTTGGCTGCAAGCGCGACAACAATCGCGCCATGTTTGCCAAGCTCGGTCCCGATACCGGCTACGACTGCATCTCCAACTACACGCCGTCCGACCAGCTCGCCGATTTCCTCAACTCCATTCAGGAGACTTGCGGCCTGCCCAAGACCATCCTGTACAGTCTGAACCCCATCGACAACACCATGATCGATACCGTGATGGGCTGCTTCCAGGAGGCTCCGACTGCCGGTAAGATCCAGAACGGCTCCGCCTGGTGGTTCAACGACAACGAGGTCGGTATGCGCGAGCAGCTCACGGCTCTGGCTAACGAGGGCGTGCTGGGCAACTTTGTGGGCATGCTTACCGATTCCCGCTCCTTCCTGTCCTATCCGCGCCACGAGTACTTCCGTCGCGTGCTGTGCAGCGTGATCGGCGAGTGGGTCGAGCAGGGCAAGTACCCGGCCGACATGGAGCTACTGGGCGAGGTTGTACGCGACATCAGCTACAACAATGCGGTCCGCTACTTTGGCTTTGACCTGGACACCGTCGAGGCCTAAGCCCGCATCAAATCACATCGAACTCGGGAGCGCCGTTGCCACACGCGGCGCCCCTGTTTTGCTTGCACGCTAACAGCTATCTAAGGAGAGACACAGATGGAGAACATCAGCTACGATGCGCTCGAGAAGATCGGCTACAAGGGCTATTTGCTGCCCAAGGATGCTCCCGAGAAGGTTCTGCAGTTTGGCGAGGGCAATTTCCTGCGCGCCTTCGTCGACCGTTTCTTTGACATGGGCAACGAGGCCACCGGCTGGAACGGCAAGGTCGTCATGGTGCAGCCCATCAGCGGTGCCTTTGGCTTTGCCGACGGTATCAATGCCCAGGACGACCTGTACACCGTGCTGGTGCGCGGCAAGGAGAACGGCAACACGGTTGACGAGTCACGCGTGATCAGCGCCTGCAGCCGCTGCCTTAACCCGTATCGTGAGGACGACTATCGCGCCATGATGGAGGTCGCCGTCTCCGACGACCTAGAGATCATCGTCTCCAACACCACCGAGGCCGGTATCGCCTATGACCCGTCCTGCAAGGCCGACGACATGCCACCTGCGAGCTTCCCCGCCAAGCTTGCCCAGGTGCTCCACACCCGCTGGGCTGCCGGTAAGCCGGGCGTCATCGTCCTCGCCTGCGAGCTCATCGATCACAACGGCGAGGAGTTGCTGCGCATCATGAACCAGTATGTGAGCGACTGGGGCTGGGAGGACGAGTTTGCGCAGTGGATGGCTAACGACTGCACCGTCTGCACCACGCTCGTCGACACCATCGTCCCCGGCCGCATCCGCGATCCTAAGGAGGCCGCGGCGGTTGCCGAGCGTCTGGGCTACGAGGATCCCTTCCTGGCCGTGCGCGAGCCCTTCCAGATGTGGGGCATCCAGGGCGACGAGTCGCTTGCCGAGAAGCTTCCCTTTGTGAAGGCTGGTCTTCCGGGTGTCTTTGTGACTCCCGACGTCACCCCGTACAAAAAGCGCAAGGTCCGCATCCTCAACGGTGCCCATACCGCCTTCGTTCCGGGTTCCTGGGTTGCCGGCTTTGATATCGTGCGCGACTGCATGCATGACGAGACCATTCGCGGCTTCATGAACACCATGCTCTACGACGAGGTCATTCCGACGCTTGCCGCCGACTTGGATGTCGAGGACTGCAAGGCCTTTGCCGCCGCCGTCGAAAACCGCTTCGACAACCCGTTTATTGATCATGCGCTGCTCTCCATCTGCCTCAACTCCACGGCTAAGTGGCGCGCTCGCGACCTGCCCACGCTCAAGGACTACGTTGCCGAGACCGGCAACCTGCCCAAGTGCCTGGCGACGAGCCTCGCTACGCTCATCTCCTTCTACACGCAGGAGCTCGTGTCCCGCGAGGGCGACGGCCTGCACCTGCGTCGCTCCGACGGCACCGAGTACACCGCTCAGGACGACGCCTTCGTACTCGATTTCTACGCCGCCCACGCCGGTGCCGACGATGCCCAGCTGGTGCACGACGTGCTCACCAACGAGCAGATGTGGGGCGAGGACCTTACGCAGATCGCCGGTCTTGAGGAGTTTGTCGTCAGTGCGCTCGCCGTCGTGCGCACCGAGGGTGCCAAGCAGGCCTTCGCCAACGCTCAGGCGTAAATTTCCGGCGCAGACGCGGGCGCGGGACGGCGTGCCCGCGTCTCGACTTCTGCTCAACCTGTAGGGTTAGGACCATTTGCAATGAACACTATCCAGATCAATCCGGCCGACAACGTGATCGTCGCGCTGTCGCCGCTTGCCAAGGGCACCGCCGTCGCGGTTCCCGGGGTGGGCGAGGTCGTGGCCGCGGAGGATATTCCGCAGGGCCATAAGATGGCGGTGCGCTCGATTGCCGCCGGCGAGGACGTCATTAAGTACGGCCTTCCTATCGGACACGTGACGGGCGATGTCCAGCCCGGTCAGTGGCTCCACACGCACAATGTGAAGACCAACCTTTCGGGCGAGGTCGAGTACACCTACAACCCCACGCATCCGGTCGTTGAGTCGGTTGAGCCCGAGACCTTTATGGGGTTCCGCCGCGCCGACGGTCGTGCCGCGACGCGCAACGAGCTGTGGATCATCCCCACGGTCGGCTGTGTCAACGAAGTCGCCCGTGCCATGTGCGAGCAGGCCCAGGATCTGGTCGATGGCTCGCTGGAGGGCGTCTACTACTTCCCGCATCCGTTCGGTTGCTCGCAGACCGGCGCCGACCATGTCCAGACGCGTCGTCTGCTGGTGGCGCTCTCGCGTCACCCTAATGCGGCCGGCGTGCTGTTCCTGTCGCTCGGTTGCGAGAACTGCACACACCAGCAGGTGCTCGACGAGCTCGGTGACTTCGATCACGAGCGCGTTCGCTTTCTCACCTGCCAGGATGTAACCGACGAGCAAATCGAGGGCCACAAGATTCTGGCCGAGCTGGCAGACCTGGCAAAGCAGTCCAAGCGCGAGCCCATTCCGGCCTCCGAGCTGGTCATTGGTCTTAAGTGTGGCGGCTCCGACGGTCTTTCGGGCATTACCGCCAACCCCACGATCGGTCGCGTGAGCGATATGGTCGTCGCCCGTGGCGGCACGTCGGTGCTTACCGAGGTGCCCGAGATGTTTGGCGCGGAGAGCATCCTGCTCGACCGTTGCGAGAACGAGCAGGTCTTTAACGCTGCCTCCGACATGCTCAATGGATTTAAGGACTACTTTATTAGCCACGGCGAGGTCGTTTATGAGAACCCGAGTCCCGGCAACAAGGACGGCGGTATTACCACGCTCGAGGACAAGAGCTGCGGCTGCGTGCAAAAGGGCGGATCTGCCCCCATCGTCGACGTGCTGCCGTATGCCGGCCAGGCAACTAAACACGGCCTGAACATGCTGTGCGGTCCGGGCAACGACATGGTATCCACCACGGCGTTGACGGCTGCCGGCTGCCACGTGATTCTGTTCTCGACTGGCCGCGGCACACCGTTTGGCGCGCCGGTGCCTACGCTCAAGGTGTTCACCAACCAGCGCCTGTGCGACCACAAGGCCAACTGGATGGACTTTAACGCTGGCGTGATTGCCACAGGTGAGCGCACGCTCGACGAGGCAGCCCACGATCTGTACCAGCTGGTGCTGGAGACGGCGAGCGGTAAACTTACGAGTGCCGAGCGCCGTGGCTGTCACGAGATCAGTATCTGGAAGGACGGCGTCTGCCTGTAGTGGCAAACAAGTCCGTATAGGGCGCTATTGACCATGGCTCCGTCGGGAGTGTTCCCGGCGGGGCCATTTTGTTCTGTCTGTTATGGCGCGTCTTTATAGGGGCACGAGGGGCGAAATAATAAACGTTCACCTAATTGCTCAAAAAGCATAACCCAGTTAATGCCCCTGTAATCGAGATTGTTTCGAGTTATATATCCGTTTAGCGATAAAAAACGACCGTTCAAGGATATTATTCAAGTGAACGTTCACCTATCATAAGTAATCGCGCATAATCTAGCTAAACGTTCACCTTACCAGTGGACGACATACAGACAGACGTCGGTATGGACTCCAGTGTCTTGTTACAAGACAATCGAGAAAAGAGAGGGAGCTCGATGACTAATAAGATCGGAAAAAAGCGTAAGATCACATTCTGGACGCGCTTGGGCTTTGGTATGGGCGGTATGCTCAATTCCGGTGCCCTGACCTTTACGCACAGCTACATGGTGCTGTTCCTGTCCACGGAGTGTGGCCTGTCCGCAGGCGAGGCTGCACTGATCAGCTCGTTTGCCATCTATGTCAACGCCATTCTTTGCCCGCTGATGGGTTTTGTGGCCGATAACTTCTATGCCACCAAGATTGGCCGCATCTTTGGTCGTCGTCGTTTCTGGATCTTGCTGGCCATCCCGATGATGATCGCCGAGCCGCTCATCTTCGTGGCTACGCCGTTTGGCTTCCCGTACTACTTTGTGCTGTACCTGATCTACAACGTCGCGTACACGTTCTGCACCGCCAACCTGTCGCCGCTTACCATCGAGATGACCGACGACTTTAAGGAGCGTACGTACCTCACCGGCTACAAGCATCTCTTTGGTAACGCCGCCGGCTTCCTGATGGCTGCACTCGTCGGCTTTGGCTTTGGCACCTTCGGCGAGACCAACCCGTTCAGCTACTTCATCATTGCTACGGTCAACGCTTCGGTCATGGCAATCTCGCTGCTCTGCGTGTACCTGTCCACGTGGGAGCACACCCCCGAGGAGGTCGCTCAGGAGAAGATCGAGAGCGTCGGCGAGGGCATCAAGAAGTTCTTTATCGACGTTATCTCCACCTTCCGCAACAAGTCCTTCCGCAAGGTCCTGTATGCACAGGTCTCCACGAAGCTCGCTGCTGCCTGCTGGTCTGCGTGCCTGTCCTTCTTCATCGTCTACTGCCTGCAGATTCCTAAGTCCTACGAGTCCGTGATGGAGATGCCTGGCAAGGTCGTCGCTATCGTCTGCACCGCCATCTGGGTCGCCCTCATGGCCAAGAAGGGCTTCCACAAGTCTTGGTACCTGGCAAATGTCGGTTGCGCTGCGTGCATCATCGCCTTCAACTACTTCGCCTTTGGTCAGATCAACGGCACCTCCACGGTCGCCATCGCCATGATCGCCTACCCCATCATCTTCGCCATCTGGAAGTTCTTCTACGTCGGCTTCCAGTACCTGCCCGATGTTCTGCTCAACTACATCCCCGATGTCGATGAGCTCATCACCCTGCGTCGTCGCGAGGGTATCTACAGCTCCGCTCAGCAGCTCTGCCAGCAGATCGCCCAGGCTATCGCCGTCAACGTATGGGCTATCGTCCTTGCTGCCTCCGGCTTCATTCAGACCGCCGGCAATAGCGACGCCGTGACCCAGCCCGCTACCGTGCCTCTGTATATCTGCGGCTACATGATCATCGGCTGCGCCGGCTTCTTCCTGCTTGCAGCCGTCCTTGCCCGCGGCATCAAGATCGACAAGGAGCAGTGCGACGTCCTTTGCGACGAGATTCACCGAGTCAAGGAGGGTGGCAAGATGGCCGACGTCAAGCCCGAGGTCAAGGCGCTTTGCGAGGAGCTCTCCGGCTTTAAGTACGAGGACTGCTTTGCCCACAACAACGTTGGCTTCCAGGACGGTAGCGTAACTCCCGCCGAGTAAGGCCGACATATCGTCCAAATCACAGGGCCGTGCCACCGGAATTCCGCCGGCAGGCACGGCCCTTTTTCAACAGCGTACAATTTGCCTTTAGAGCATCTTTTTGAGGGAGAAACCCATGGAGACGAACGTTATCTGGCGCAACGCCCGCGCGGCCGTGATCGAGCTTGACGACGGCGGTTACTTTACCTGCGCCGATACGTGGGAGATCTTTGTCAACGACGAGCCCGCCGGTACCACGAATACGGTCGAGACCTATGTCGACGGCCTGACCCCCGGCAAGCGCAACCTGGTTCGTTTTGTTTGTGGCGAGCGTGAGCTGAGCGTAGGTGTCACCACGCCGGCTGAGCCCTTTACCATCAACGTTCGCGACTGTGGCGCCAAGGGCGATGCCGAGCATGATGACACCACCAACATCCAGGCTGCCATCATGGCCTGTCCCAAGGACGGGCGCGTGCTGATTCCCGCCGGTAGCTATCGTATCAAGTCCCTCTTCCTTAAGAGCAATATCAACATCGAGCTCGTCGACGGGGCAGTGCTGCTGGCCCGCCACGATCGTGCCGCGCTTGCCTACATTCCGGGCACGGTCACGGGCAACGAGGGCGCCGGTTATGCCGGTACCGATATGCTGCCCCTGGGCCGCTGGGAGGGGGAGAGCTTCTCGACCTACTGTTCTACCTTTACGGGTCTGGGCGTGCACGACGTGTGCATCTATGGTCGCGGCGCGATTGACGGTCAGACCGATTTTGCCGAGGACAACTGGTGGAACAAGGACTTTAAGAACATCTTCCGTCCCGAGGAGGGCCGCGAGGTCGCCCGTCCGCGCATGATCTTCCTGTCCGAGTGCCAAAACGTGAGCCTTGCCGGCTTTACCGTGCGCAACAGCCCGGCGTGGAATATCCATCCCGTCCTGTGCGAGCATGTCGACGCGCTTTGCCTGTCGATCGAGGGTCCCAAGAACTCCCACAACACCGACGGTTTCGATCCCGAGAGCTGCGGCTTTGTCCGCATCCTTGGCTGTCAGTTCTCGGTGGGCGATGACTGCATCGCCATCAAGAGCGGCAAGCTGGGCATTGAGCCCGAGCTTCGTCCCGCTACGCACGACGTGCTGATCTCTCACTGCTACATGCACGATGGTCACGGCGCCGTGGTCCTGGGTTCAGAGGCCGCCGGCGGCATCAAGGACCTTACCGTGAGCAAGTGCCTCTTTGAGCGCACCGACCGCGGCCTGCGCGTCAAGACCCGCCGCGGGCGCGGCAAGGATGCCGTCAACGAGGGCATTATCTTTGAGCACATTCGCATGGACGAGGTGCTCACGCCCTTCGTGGTCAACTCCTTCTACTTCTGTGACAAGGATGGCAAGACCGATTACGTGCAGTCTCGCGAGGCGCTGCCTGTCGACGACCGCACGCCCGGCTTTGGTGCCACGACGTTTTGCGATATCGAGGCCACCAACTGCCATGCTGCCGCGGCCTATATCACGGGTCTGCCCGAGAGCAAAGTAACGCGTCTGACGTTCCAGGATGTCCACGTGACCTTCGCGCCGGATGCCGAGCCCTTTGTTCCGGCCATGGCCTGTGGCGTTGAGCCCATGGTGCGTCAGGGCATCATCGCGCAAAACGTCAAGGTACTCGACCTGCAAAATGTGGTGATCGAGGGCCAGGACGGCGAGGAACTGCAGCTCCAGAACGTCGACAAGGTTATCCGTGCGTAGGCGTTTGCTCCTAAACAATTACATTCGGTATGTCGCGGCGCGCGATGGGCAGGGCCTTCCCGACCCATTGCGCGAACTTTTTATATGCCGAAACTGCAACGTAGACGGTCTACGACGAAAGGACGCGGTGACTGATGATGAGTGAGAGACGATTTTTTGAGGTTTCGCTCGAGCGTGCGGGGACATATCACAGTATCTCTAAGGCCTTGGAGGCAATTGACGAATCCTGTCCGAATGACGGACGGCCGGTGACAATCCATATCGAGCCGGGTGAGTACCGCGAACGGGTCGAGATTCGTCGCTCGCATGTGACGATTGAGGGAGAGACGGCCGACAGCGTGCGTATCGTTGGCGGCCTTGCGGCGCAGATGCCCTCGGAGGACGGCAGCGGCCAGGACGGAAAGCTCGGCACCTTCCGCACGTATACGGTGCTGGTCGATGCCGACGACGTACGGCTCGAGAACCTCACGATCGAAAACGATGCGGGCGATGGGCGCGAGGTCGGTCAGGCGATTGCCCTGTATGCCGATGGCGACCGTCTGGTTGTCGATGCCTGCTGCATTAAGGGACACCAAGACACGCTGTTTTTGGGTCCGCTGCCGCCGCATGAGGCCAAACCGGGCGGGTTCATAGGACCCAAACAGTATGCGCCGCGCCGGGTGGGACGCCAGTATTTTCGACGTTGCCGGATCGAGGGCGATGTCGACTTTATCTTTGGCGGCGCGCGTGCCTACTTTGAGGGGTGCGAGATTCGCTCGCTCAACCGCGATATGGATGTCAACGGGTATGTAACGGCAGCCTCCACGCCTAAAGGCGAGCCGTACGGATTTGTGTTTCATGGTTGTTCGTTTACAGCTCCGGATGGCGTGGCGCCGGATTCGGTCTACCTGGGCCGTCCTTGGCGCGAATGGGCGCAAACTGCGCTGATCGATTGTTGGCTAGGGCGACATATCAAGCGCGAAGGCTGGTGGGATTGGAATAAACCGGCGGCGCACAACTGCGCGCAGTATGCTGGCGCGATTCTGTATGGGCCGGCGCGCGATACTACCGGCTGGGCGCCGTGGGCGAATGAACTCGATGTGATGGCTGCCGCCGGGTACGCTCGCGAGCAGGTGCTTGCCGGTGTGGATGGCTGGGATCCCGAGGGCGGCGACGGTGATGCGGTGGAGACGGCTGGGCTATCTGCCAATGGTCGCACCGTGCACATCGAGACGTACTGCGAAGACGAGCCTGCGCTGCGTGCCCGGCTGAAGCGCGAAGGGCGCTCGGCGGCATTTGCGGGCAAGACTCCTGCAGATTTTGAGGCGTGGAAGATTGCGACCAGGGCTCGTCTGTACGATGTTTTGGGTCTTTCGCTTATGGACCGCGTCCCGATTGAGATTCGTGAGCTCAGCCGCGTGCGGGTTGCCGGCGGCATCGTACGCACCCATGCGATGTTGCAGGTCGAGCGTGATGTTTGGATGCCGTTCTACCTGTTGGAGCCGTCTCATCCTAAGCTTGATGAGCGGGGACTCAAACGCTGCTATATCTGCCCGCATGGCCATCAGGGAGCGGGTGCTGCAAGCGTAGCCGGTGTTGCGGGCGTGCCGGCTGTCGATGATGCCGTGCGTAAGTTCAATTACGACTACGGTCTGCGTTTGGCACGCATGGGTTACGTGACCGTCTGCCCTGATGCGCGCGGTTGGGGATACCGTCGTGACTGGAAGGGTCAGGGCGATGACGAGAACAGCTTTCTGCGCGGCACGTGCCTAAACCAGGCGCGCATGGCCGAGCCGCTGGGACTTACCGTTGCGGGCCTCAACGCCTGGGATAACATGCGTCTGATCGATTACCTAGAGGCGCGCGGCGACATTGCCATGGACGACCTGGGCTGTTTTGGCTTTTCGGGCGGCGGATACATGACGCTGTATCTGGCGGCGCTCGACCCACGCGTATGCAAGACGTTTGTCTCGGGCTATCTGTACGGTGTCGACGATTCGCTGCTGCATCTCAATGGCAATTGCAGCTGCAACTACACACCCGGACTTTGGCGCTTACTCGACATGGGCGATATTGCCTCGCTTATTGCACCGCGCCCGTTGTTAGTGCAGAGCTGCGAAGAGGATCATCTGAACGGTTCGCGCGGGCTGAAAAATGTCGATGAACAGCTCAAGATCGTGCGCGATGCCTACAAGTTGCTGGGCCGCAGAGATGCTCTGCGGCACGAGGTGTGTCCGGGTGGACACCATCTGGGCGTGGCACATCTTGCCGAGGATATCGAATGGCTCGATTCGCACGTTGCGGAATGCGCCCGTGCATAGCCCCTCGGCATGCTGCGAATAAACGGTACGTTCCTGTATGACCGTCGATGGGCGGATGAGGAGAAGATTATGGAAACGAAGAGTTTGAGTGAATCGACCATTTGCTGCTTTGGCGATTCGACCACCTGGGGCGATAACGGCTGCAGTGGGGGAGGCAACGACATTTCGTGGACCTCGCACTTGGGCGCGCTACTGGGCGGCGCAACCATCGAGAACTTTGGCATCAAGGGTTCGCGCATCGCCGTCAAGGCCGACCGCAGCGATTCGTTTGTCGAGCGATTGGACGGTATCGACGATGCGGCCGATATCTACATCGTCTTTGGCGGCGTCAACGACTTTAGCCGCAACGTGCCGCTTGGAGAGCTGGGCAGCACGGACGTGCACGAGTTCTATGGTGCACTCGATTATCTGATCCGAACCATCACGGCACGCTCGCCTCAGACAAAACTCGTGTTTATGACGCCGTGCAAGACAAGCGGTAAGCACGAGAAGGATATCCCGGCAAGCGACGAGCTCAACCACCTGGGGTTGACGCAGGTCGCCTACGTGCGAGCGATGCTCGAAGTCTGCGACCGCTATTCCGTGCCGGTGATTGACCTGTATGCGCAAAGCGGCATCAGCCCGTTTTTGTCAGAGCACCGCGAGCTCTATATGCCGGACGGTCTGCATTACAGTCCTGCCGGCTATGAGCGCCTGGCGCATCGCATCGCCGCGGGTCTCACCGCCGTTTGCCGCTAAAAGTCTGCCGTTCGCGGGGAATATAGGGTTAACGTTCACCCTATATTCCCCGTTCGCGTTACACTAGGGGTAACGTTCACCTATCGTTTATGTCAGAGGGGACAGCAATGGGTTGCAATCAAATCCTGGACCGTTATATCGAGCAGTTGATCGAAACCTCTACGCCGCAGGCGCCGGCTTGGAATATCGAAAAGATTCGCGCCGGCAAGGAGAACACCTGGAACTATATCGACGGCTGCATGATCAAGGCGCTCATCGAGCTGTACGAGATCACGGGCGAGCAGCGCTACCTGACCTTTGCCGATGACTACATCGATTTCTTTGTCCAGGACGACGGTACCATCAAGCATTACAACCCGCAGGAGTACAACCTCGATAACGTCAATGCGGGCAAGACCCTCTACAAGCTGTATGACCTGGTGGGCAAGCCCAAGTACCGTGCCGCCATGGACACCATCTACCGCCAGCTCGAGACCCAGCCGCGCACCAAAGAGGGCGTGTTTTGGCATAAGGCCGTCTATCCCAACCAGATTTGGCTCGATGGCATGTACATGGCACAGCCGTTCTACATGCAGTACGAGCTGAGCTTCCACAACCGTCGTGCCTGCTCGGACAGCTTCCATATGTTCCAGGTCGTGCATGACCTGATGCGCAACCCCCTCAACGGTCTGTACTATCACGCTTACGACGCGAGCCGCAAACAGTTCTGGTGCGACCCGGTCACCGGCCTTTCGGCTAACTTCTGGCTGCGCGCCGAGGGCTGGTTTGCCATGGCACTCATCGATACCTGGGAGCTCATGCCGCCTTCGATGTCAGCCGAGAAGGACGAGATTCGCAAGATGTTCCACGACCTGATCGACGCTATGCTGCCGTATCAGGACGAGAAGACCGGCATGTGGCATCAGGTCATCAACCTGCCCAATATCGCCCCCAACTACCTGGAGGAGTCGGGCAGCGCCATCTTTGCCAACGCCATCATGAAGGGCGTGCGTCTGGGCGTGCTGGGCGAGCGTTACTACCAGTACGGCCGTCGCGCCTTCGACGGCATCTGCGAGACCTGCCTGTCCGAGCATGATGGCCAGCTGGCGCTCGACAACATCTGCCTGGTCGCGGGCCTGGGCAACACCGCGCACCGCGAGGGCACGTTTGATTACTACATGAGCGAGCCCGTGGTCAAAAATGATGCAAAGGGTGTGGCGCCGCTGGTGCTTGCCTATATCGAGACCATGCATCACGACAAGCTGGCCGGTAAGCGCGATCCGCTCGCCCCCTCGGGCGTGTGCTCCATCGAGGACCCGTTTGGCGGATACACCCCGGGCATCAACGCTCATAAGGGATGTGAATAACGTGGGGGCTATTACTCCGGGTGTACGTTTGCACGACCTTCCGCAGGGGACCGTCGAGGAACGCATTCGCATGGCGGGAGAGCTGGGCTTTTCGTGCATTCAGCTGCCGAGCAAGGTGCTCTACGCATCGATGGGGATCGATCGAGGCGGCCTGACCCGCGAGCTTGCCGACCATTTGCGTGCGGTGCTCGACGAGGCGGGCGTTTCGGTCGCCGTGCTCGGCTGCTATAAGAATTTGGCGACGCCCGATCGCCAACAGCTCATGGATAACTTTGCCGAGTACGAGGCATGCTTGAACTTTGCCCAGATGCTCGGCGGATGCCCGGTTGGCACCGAGACCGGTCGCCCCAATGCGCAGAACCGCGTTGCGGACGACCGCATGACCGATGAGGCACTCGAGGCTTTTGTGGACGGGCTTGCGTATGTCTGCGAGCGTGCCGAGGCCATGGGCGGTCAGGTTCTAATTGAGCCCGGTTGGAACGAGACGGTCAACACGCCAGATCGCTGCCGTGAGGTGCTGGAGCGCGTCTCGAGCCCGTCGCTCGGCGTGATCTATGACCCAGTGTCGCTGCTGCACCCCAGCGTCGTTGACGAAGCGCAGGAAATCACCGCGCGCATGCTCTATTTATGCGGCAGCAAGATCCGCGTGCTGCACGCCAAGGATTTTGAGGTCGTTGATAACGAGGACGAAGCCGGTTGGTGCGACGGTACGGGTTCACGCCTGGTGTGTCATGGCGTGGGCGAGACGGGCCGCTATGACTTTGAGCCCGTAGTGGCCTGGGCGGCTGCCGCCTGCCCTGGGATTCCCTGCGTGGTCGAGAACAGTGTGCCGGCGACGGCGGCTGACTGCCTGGCGACACTCGAGCACATGTCCGCTCGCTGCGGGGCTTCGCATCGCGAGTTATAGCATTGGCTTTTGCTGTGTCGGCAGATTGAGATTACCTGTATGGGGGCGGCGGTGAAGGGTCTTTATCGTCGCCCCCATTGGATTGCATTAAAAAGGGGAGTTGCGTGGCTATCCACATTGTCGAAGAGGCGAATCGTTGCCTAGGTTGTAAAAGGGCGTTCTGTCAGATTAAGGGCTGCCCGGTTCAGACGCCTATTCCGCAGGTCATCGACCTGTTCAAACAGCGCCGTCTAGAAGAGGCGGGCGAGCTGCTGTTCCAGAACAATCCCATGAGCGCGGTCTGCTCCGTGGTGTGCAACCATTCGGGCCAGTGCGAGGGTGCTTGCATCCAGGGCTGCAAGGGCACACCCGTGCATTTCTCGAGCATCGAGAACTATATCTCGACAGCGTATTTGGATCGTAAGGAGTGGACGTCCGCGCCGTCGTGCGGCAAACAGGTTGCTGTGGTCGGTTCCGGTCCCGCCGGTATTACCGTGGCCATTAAGATGGCCCAGCTAGGCTGTGCCGTCACGGTATTTGAACAGCGCCCCGAGATCGGCGGTGTGCTGGAATACGGTATCCCCGAGTTCCGCCTGCCCCGTGCGCTCGTGCAAAAGTACCGTCATGTGATGTGCTCGCTTGGCGTGCGCGTGCGCCCCTCGACCACCATCGGCGGCGCACTGCACATCGATGACCTGCTACGTGACGGCTACGACGCGGTCTTTGTCGGTACCGGTACCTGGCGTGCCCGCAAACTGGGCATTCCCGGCGAGTCGCGCGGCAACGTGCTTTTTGGCATCGATTACCTGGTCGATCCCGCGAGCGTGGCAATCGGGCAGAACGTGGCGGTTATCGGCGCCGGCAATGTGGCCATGGATGTTGCCCGTACGGCCCTGCGCTCGGGCGCTCGCAAGGTCACCGTGTATGCCCGCTCGCGCCATATCTCGGCCATCGACGACGAGGTCGAGCTGACCGAGCTCGATGGTGCCGAAATCGTGTGCGGCAAGGCGATCTGTGCCATCGACGATAACGGTCCAGTGTTCGAGACGGCTATCTTTGACGAGGACAACAACGTGGTGGGTTACGAGGAAGAGCTCGACCATGCGTCTGCCGACACGGTTGTGATTGCGGCTTCGCAGGTGCCCAAGGACAAGCTTGTGCTTACGACGGGTGGCTTGGAGACCGACCATCGCGGCCTTCTTTCGGTCGATGAGCGCGGCATGACCACCGTACCTGGCGTCTTTGCCGCCGGCGACGTGGTTAACGGCCCGCTCACCGTGGTTCATGCCGTGGCAGGTGCTAAGCTCGCCGTCGAAGGCATGACCAGCTACCTGGGCCTCTAACACATCCCATCCATCAGTTGCGGTGAAATACGGACTGTTTTGGCTGTCAAAAGCCTCGATTGCTCCGTATCTCACCGCAACTTTTTTGTGGGTCGATACGTAGGCAGGGGAGTGCGTGCGGTCGGGTGTTGTGCAGTTGCTGGTACGATAGATACGTCAGCAACTGCCGCCGAGCGGCTCAAACGAAAGGAACCCTGTATGGAGTCTTCCGCCTATCCGATGCTCTTTAGCCCGATCAAGGTCGGTACGACCGAGGTCAAGAACCGCGTCTTTATGCCGCCGGTGTCCACCAACCTGGCCGATCATGGCTACGTGACCGACGACTTGGTTGATCATTACCGTGCCCGCGCCAAGGGCGGCGTGGGCCTGATCATCACCGAGGTCGTGACGGTCGAGCCCACCTATACCTATCTGCCGGGCGACATGTGCTGCTACGACGACACGTTTATCCCTGGCTGGGAAAAGCTCGCCGCGGCCGTCCACGAGTACGGCTGCAAGATCATGCCGCAGCTCTTCCACCCCGCCTACATGGCCTTTAACATTCCGGGCACGCCTCGCCTGATCGCTCCGTCCTTTGTGGGCCCGTCCTATGCCCGCGAGGCGCCGCGTCCTATCACGGTCGATGAGATTCACGAGCTCACGCATCAGTTTGGCGACGCTGCCGTGCGTATGCAGAAGGCTGGCGTCGATGGCGTCGAAGTCCATGCGGCGCACGCCCACGGTATGCTCGGCGGCTTTTTGACTCCGCTCTACAACAAGCGCACCGACGAGTACGGCGGCTCGCTCGACGCCCGAATGCGCTTTTTGCTCGAGGTCATCGCCGAGATCCGCGAGCGCTGCGGCAAGGACTTTATCATCGACGTCCGTATCTCGGGCGACGAGTACACCGATGGCGGCCTGACCCTCAACGACATGATTTACGTCTCACGTCGCCTGGAAAAGGCCGGCGTCGACATGATTCATGTGTCGGGTGGTACCACCATCAAGCGCGGCTCCGCGATTCCCGCCGCCGGTACGCAGCAGGCCTCGCATGCCGCCTGCTCGCGCGAGATTAAAAAGCACGTCAACATTCCCGTCGCCACGGTCGGCCGCATTAACGAGGCATGGATTGCCGAGGAACTGATCGAGGACGGTGCCGCCGACATCTGCATGATGGGCCGCGCCAATCTGTGCGATGCCGAGTTCTGCAACAAGGCCGCTGCCGGCAACGCCGACGACATCCGCCCCTGCATCGGCTGCCTGCGCTGCCTGAACGGCATTATGTTTGGCAAGCGCATCTCCTGCACCGTCAACCCCGATGTTGAGCGCGACGAGGCCGGTTACGAGCCTGCCGCCGAGGCCAAGAACGTACTGGTTGTGGGTGCTGGTCCTGCGGGCATGGAGGCAGCCTACATTGCCGCCAAGCGCGGCCACAACGTGGTGCTCGTGGATAAGCAGGATGAGCCGGGCGGCGAGATGCGCATCGCGGCCGTTCCTCCGGCAAAGCAGGAGCTCACCCGCGTGATCAAGTACCAGTATCGTCGTCTGGCCGAGGCGGGCGTGAAGTGCGTCTTTGGTACCGAGCTCTCGGCCGAGGACATTCAGCGCGACTACGCGGGCTACGAGGTTGTCCTGGCTTATGGCGCTGAGCCCATCGCCCCGGCCTTCATGCAGGGCTTTAAGCAGGTTATGACGGCCGACGACCTGCTGGGCGGCAAGGCTTTCCCGGGTAAGAAGATCGTTATTGTGGGCGGCGGCACCGTCGGCTGCGAGACGGCCGATTACCTGGCCCCGCTGGTCAACGACCTGTCGCCGGCCAATCGCGATGTCACCGTCATCGAGATGACCAAGACGCTCGCTGCCAACGAGGGCGGTGCCGGTCGCGCGGTGCTCATCACGCGCATGCTCTCAAAGGGCGTCCACGTGCTGACCGAGGCCAAGGTGACCGAGATTACCGAGGATGCCATCAGCTACGAGAAGGACGGCGAGGTCCACACCATCGCCGATGCCGATACGCTGGTGCTTGCCATGGGCTATCGTCCCAATACCAAGCTGGCCGACGACCTGGTTGCAGCTGGCATTGCTGTCCACGTGCTGGGCGATGCCCAGAAGTGTGGCAACATTCGCGATGCCATCGGCGATGGCTATAAGGTTGCCTGCGAGCTCTAGTTAATCCCTTGGTGCATGGGGCCTGTCCCCGCGGCGTCAGTCGGTAGATAGTAAAAAGCGGCGGTCGTCCCGTACGTGGGACGACCGCCGCTTGCGTTAGCTGCAATGAGTTGTGCGATTAGAGGCCTAGGATCTCCTTGACCTTGGCGATGATGGCCTCGTCGGTTGCGTTGGCAAAGAAGTACTCCTGGAAGTGCTCGCCGGCAAGTGCGCCCTTCACCAGGTCCTGGTCGAGCTCGTCCAGGATGTCGACGAGCGGACGCATGGTCACAGCGCGGACGCCGTCGAGGATCTTCTTGTTGCGCTGCTCGGGCTCAACACGCTCGGCAGGATAGCCGTTGCCCGAACCAAAGCCAAAGAGCTTCTCGAAGGTGTACTCGAGATTGAGCTCCTGGCCCCAGCCGTTCTTGAGGGCGAAGGGCATGGCGACGGCGTTGCCATCGTTGACCTGGGCAAAGGTGTAGGCGTCGAGCGGGTCGGCAACGTGGCCGCACAGCACGCCGGGGAAGGAGTTGCAGGCGAGCATGGCGCCCTCGCCGGTGCCGCAGCCGGTCACGACGTAGTCGGCAGCGCCGGAGTTGAGCAGCACGGCGGCCAGGATGCCGTTCTGCACATAGGTGAGGGGCTTGGAGTCGGCGTCGGCATACATGCCATAGTTAAAGACGGTGTGGCCCATGGGCTCGACAACCTTCTTAAGGGCAGCCTCGATCATAGGGTTCTTGGAGTTCTGAGAGTTCTCATTGATCAGAGCGATTTTCATTGCGAATTACCTTCCTATTTCTAACTTGCGGTGGAATAGTTCCTATTTATCCTGATAGATGGCCTATACAGGAACTATTTCACCGCAACTATTACATTGGCCTTAATGTGGGCGTGCGGTGAGCGAGCGGGCTTGAGGCGGAGCAGGTTGCCTTGAAAGAGGAGGGAAGCGTACTTGGGTACGCGACCGACGATTGAAAGGCAAGATGCCCGTCTCAAGCCCGCGCAGCGCCTAAGCAGGTTGCTTGCCGATGTAAGCCAGAATGCCGCCGTCGACGTAGAGGATGTGGCCGTTGACGAAGTTCGATGCATCGGAAGCCAAGAACACGGCGGGGCCCTTCAGGTCCTCGGGCGTGCCCCAACGGGCGGCCGGCGTCTTGGCAATGATGAACTGGTCAAACGGGTGACGGCTGCCGTCGGGCTGCGTCTCGCGCAGCGGCGCGGTCTGCGGCGTGGCGATGTAGCCGGGCCCAATGCCGTTGCACTGGATGTTGGCCTCGCCAAACTCGGAGCAGATGTTCTTGGTGAGCATCTTCAGGCCGCCCTTGGCCGCGGCATAGCCGGCGATGGTCTCGCGGCCCAGCTCACTCATCATCGAGCAGATGTTGATGATCTTGCCGTGGCCCTTGGCGATCATGCCGGGCAGGCAGGCCTTGGACACGATAAACGGTGCGTTGAGGTCAATATCGACGACGCGGCGGAAGTCCTCGGCGCTCATGTCGAGCATCGGGGTACGCTGGATGACGCCGGCGTTGTTGACCAGGATGTCGGGTGTGGTGCCAAAGTCGGCCTCGATCTTGGCGATGAGCTCGGCAACGACGGCCTCGTCGGTGACGTCGGCAACATAGCCGTGAGCGTCAAAACCCAGCTCACGGTAGTGCTTCTCGGCCTCGGCTACTTTGTCGGCGTGACGGGCGTTAAAGGCGATTTTGGCGCCGGCCTCTCCGAGCGCCTCGGCAATGGCCATGCCAATGCCGTAGGTGGCGCCGGTCACGAGCGCGACCTTGCCATCCAGGCGGAAGCTGTCCATAAGATCAGACATAGCGATCCTTTCAAAAGAAACGTTCATCTATAAAAGTCATGCTTCTCATACAAGGTCAGTATAGGTGAAGCGGCGTAATAGCCACCCCTTATTTCCTAAAATCAGGTGAACGTTCACTTTTAAAAGGCGAACGGCAGTCTTGTCCTTGCCGCACGGACGTTTATTCGCCCTGTTCCTGCGTGCCCTCTGCGATCATGTTGCGGTTATACACCAGGTGCAGATACATCGCGTCGTGCGCGGCGGTGGGATTGCGCGAGGCGATGGCGTCGGCCACATCGCGGTGCGTGCGGATAGTTTCCTCGACGAGCTTTTTGCCGGTCACGTCGATAAAGAGGGGGACGGATGCCTTGAGCACGCCCATCAGGCGGGGAACGACGAGGTTTCCGGAGCTCTCGGCAATGGCATTGTGGAACGCGGTGTCGGCGGCGGAGTAATCCTCACCGGCCTCGGCCAGGCGCTCGGATTCGTCGCAGAGCTCTTTGATACAGACGACCTGGTCGTTGGTTGCGTGCTCGGCTGCCATGCGTGCCATCTGCGGCTCGACCATAAAGCGCACCTCGAGTAGGTCCCGCGCCAGACGCTGCTTGTCGTCGATAAAGGTAAAGCCCAGCGGGTCGTCGGCAACGCCGGGGTTTGACGCCACATAGGTGCCCGAACCCTGCTTAATGCGCACGATATTGCGCGACTGCAGCAACTTCATGGCCTCGCGCACGGTGCTCCTGCCGGCGCCCAAGCGCTCGACCAGCACGGTTTCCTTAGGCAGGCGATCGCCTTGCTCAAGGTGTTCATCCAGAATCAATTGAATGATTTTCTCCGATATTTGCTCGGGGAGTCCCGATTCGGCGCGGGCCATAGCTATACCTTTCATTACAAAATTCATCTGAGCTATTTTAGCGCACCACGGATGCGATATTGGCCGCTGGATTTGAGTCGGGCGGCTTAGATATACCGTTCGCAGCGCAAATACGACCGTTTACCAAATACATCAGATGTATTTCGAACAAATTTCAAAATGAAACATCAGACCTTTCCAAAACACGCTATAGTCATCAGACGAATTCAAAAGGTCTGATGAATTGGAGGAAAGATGTCAGACCCAACGTGTATGGCTGACCCCACCAGGTTGGTCATCGCCGCCATCGTGGGCATCGCGCTGCTGCTTGCGCTCATCATCAAGTTCAAGCTGCACCCCGTGCTGTCGATGATGGTCTCGGCGCTCGTGATCGGTATCGGAGCCGGCATGCCGCTCGACATGGTGGCAGACACCGTCACCAAGGGCGTGGGCACCACGCTGCAAAACATCGCCCTGCTCATTGGCCTGGGATCGATGTTTGGCCAGATTTTGGAGGAGAGCGGCGGCGCCAAGAAGATCGCCCAGACCTTCATTAACACCTTTGGCCAGGGCCACTCCAGCTGGGCGCTGGGCATCACCGGTCTGGTCATCGGCACCACGGTGTTCTTTGAGGCCGGCGTGGTCGTTTTGATTCCGCTTGCGTTTAGCGTGGCATCGCAGACCAAAAAGTCGACGCTCTACTACGGCATCGCGCTGCTCGCGGGACTTGCCGCTGGCTATGCGTTTGTGCCGCCATCGGCCGGGTCGGTTTTGGTCGCCGGCACGCTCAGTGTCGACCTGGGCACCATGATTCTCGTCGGTATCCCCACTGCCTTCATCGCCATGGCGATTGCCGGCGTCATCTGGGGCCGCAATGTGGGCGGTCGCATCTTTACCGATGTTCCGGAACACTTTACCTCTGCCGAGGGCGCGAGCGACGAAAAGGAGCTTCCCTCCTTTGGCATGGTGCTTGCCATCGTGCTCACGCCGCTTTGTCTGATTTTGCTGGGCACGTTGTCCTCTTATATCCCCATGCCCGCCGAGCTCGCCTCGATTTTTGCCTTCCTGGGTAAGCCGTTCGTCGCTTTGACGCTCGCCACGCTCGTCGCGATGTATCTGCTGGGCGCGCGCCGCGGCTACTCCGGCGCCGAGCTCAAGGCCCTGCTCGACCGCTCTCTTAAGCCCGTCGGCATGATCTTGCTGGTTATCGCCTGTGGCGGCGTCATTCGCTGGATGCTACAAGACTGCGGCTTGGGTCAGGTTATCGGCCCTATGCTCGAGGCCTCACCGCTGCCTTTGGTGGTCGTTGCCTTTTTGATCGCCGTCATGGTGCGTGCCTCTGTCGGCAGCTCCATCGTCGCTATGACCATGGCATCGGGCATTATGGCCGCCATGCCTGCGGTCGCTGGTGCTTCGGTGCTCATGCGTGCCGCTATCTGTCTTGCAATTTGCGGCGGCGCCACAGCCCTCTCGCACGTCAACGATGCCGGTTTTTGGATGTGCTCCTCGTTCCTGGAGATTGACGAGAAGACCACCCTCAAGTCCTGGACCGTTATGGAGACGCTCATCGGCCTTTCGGGTCTTGCCTGCGCCCTGGTGATTTCGTTCTTCGCCTAGTTCGCGTAGCTAAGCATCTTTCGCCGAGTGCATCGCCCGGTACCCATTTACACCTGATTCATTAACCAACGATTGGTACAACCGTTCAAATCAAAAGAGGAGAGCATCATGGACGAGAAGACCAAGGCACAGATTCAGCAGGAGGCAGCCGACCTGGTTGCCAAGCTGCAGCCGCGTTCCGGCAAGTTCCGCACCATCAGCCCCGAGATGGACCCGCTGCGCCTGGGCTCTGGCTGGAGCATCGAAGACCTGGACAAGCCGCAGGTCATCATCGAGTCGACCTTTGGCGATTCGCACCCGGGTTCTGCCGGCCTGTTCGAGCTGGTCGAGGAGGTCCGTGCTGGCGTTGCCGAGGCTGGCGGTCATGGTGCCCGTTACTTCTGCACCGATATCTGCGACGGTGAGGCCCAGGGTCACGATGGCATCAACTACTCGCTGCCCAGCCGCGACATGATCGCCAACATGATCGAGATCCATGCCAAGGCCACCCCGTTCGACGCCGGCGTCTTTGTCGCCAGCTGCGATAAGGGCCTGCCTGCGAACCTCATGGCCATGGGCCGCATCAACATCCCCTCCATCGTCGTTACCGGCGGTGTCATGGATGCCGGTCCCGATTTGTTGACCCTGGAGCAGCTCGGCGCGATTTCTGCCCGCTACGAGCGCGGCGAGATCTCCCGCGAGGAGCTTGAGTTTGCCAAGCACAACGCATGCCCCAGCTGCGGCGCCTGCTCTTTTATGGGCACCGCGTCGACCATGCAGGTTACCGCCGAGGCCCTGGGCCTTATGCTCCCCGGCACGGCTCTGCTGCCCGCAACCAGCTCCGATCTGCGTGAGTTTGCGCGCGAGGCCGGCCGTCAGTCCGTGTGGCTCTCCGAACACAACCTGTGCCCGCGCGACATCGTGACCAAGGAGTCCTTCGAGAATCTCATCATGGTCCACGGCGCCATCTCCGGTTCCACCAACTCGCTGCTGCACATTCCCGCGATCGCCCGCGAGTTTGGCATCGAGATGTCCGCCGACGACTTCGATCGCCTGCACCGTGGCGCCCACTACCTGCTCAACGTTCGCCCCGCAGGCGAGTGGCCGGCGCAGTTCTTCTACTATGCGGGCGGCGTGCCGCGCATCATGGAGGAGATCAAGTCGATGCTCCACCTCGACGTTATGACCGCCACCGGCAAGACTCTCGGCGAGAACCTCGAGGACCTCAAGAACAACGGTTACTACGAGAAGTGCGGTCGTTACCTTGAGAAGTGGAATCTCAAGCGCGAGGACATCATCCGTCCGTTTGACCAGGCCTTCGGCACCGACGGTTCCATCGCCATCCTCCACGGCAATCTTGCTCTCGAGGGCGCGGTCGTCAAGCACACCGTCGTTCCGCGCGAGATGTTCCAGGCTACGCTCAAGGCCCGTCCGTTCGACTGCGAGGAGGACGCCATTCACGCCGTCCTGACGCACGAGGTCAAGCCCGGCGATGCCGTTATCATTCGCTATGAGGGACCCAAGGGTTCCGGTATGCCCGAGATGTTCTACACCACCGAAGCTATCGCCAGCGACCCCGAGCTGGGCGCGAGCATTGCCCTGATCACTGACGGCCGCTTCTCCGGCGCCTCCAAGGGCCCGGCTATCGGTCACGTTTCGCCCGAGGCCGCTGTGGGCGGTCCGATTGCCCTGATTGAGGAGGGCGACCTTATCCGAATCAACATCCCCGAGCGCTCGCTGTCCATCGTGGGCATCGCCGGCAAGGAGATGGAGCCGGCCGAGGTCGACGCCGTCCTGGCCGAGCGCCGAGCCGCTTGGAAGCCCAAGGCTAATCGTTACACCTCCGGCACGCTCAAGTTCTTTACCGAGCATGCAGTTTCCGCCATTCAGGGTGGCTACATGGAGTAGCGCACGTACGCATCGAATTTCTCCTCTCATAGATGTGCGGCACAAAGAGCCCCGAGTTCAGCCACGTCACCGGGGCGCGTTGTTCAGCGCCGCCGGGGCGCTCCACTCAAACGACAAGAGACGTCTTACGCAAGCGCCCGCGTCCGTGGATAAAACCACGGGCGTGGGCGCTTCACTTTATTCCCAGCCCTTCCACACGTCAGGCTCGTAGCCAACGGTTGCCTGGCGGCCGTTGCGAACGATGGGCTCACGAAGAATCTGCTGGTTATCGAGCACCTTTTCGAACTTCTGGTCGGAAGCAAGATACTGTACGAGCGCAACCGTGTCGGCATCTTTCGCCTTTGGATCGATCACAGCGTCGATCCCGCCGACGGCGCGCGCCACGCTTTCGAGCTCGCCTTTGCTCATCCCCTTTTCCTTCAAGTCGATGAACTGGAACTTCACACGACGTTCCTTGAAATAGCGCTGCGCCTTCTTAGTATCGAAGCTTTTTCTTCGTGCCGAATATCTGGATGTTCATACGTACCGCCTTCGCTCAATTCTCGTCCGTCCATGATACGACAAGGGAGCCGAGCAAAAACAGAGCAGGCGGAGATGGAGGAGGACGGCGACCGACCGTCGGCAAGAGTCGGCCGGATCGGACTGGCGCCCAGCGCGCGCCGGCGACACGCTCGCAGCTGCACACATAGCCGATGTACAAGCTCGCCGCGGCGTTCCCTCGCCCCGCGGTGTGGCGATAGAGAAGCACGCCACCCGTCAACGATGGCGCCTCGGTGAAGAAAATCAACGTCTGGGTTACATCCCTTGAAAGGGGCGAAGACGGCTGCTAGAATACCTCCCCGCTATGAAGGATTTGACCAAAGCATACATCGCAATTCGGCGGCCCCTGGTATACGGGGCCTCTCCTGTTGTTCCCCAAGTGCGCTCTGAGCAGCCGCTTTCTTCCTGTCGTATCTGATGCACGCATAGCACGTGCATGTTATTTCGCCCGTGGGCCGGCGCGCCTTCGGCGAAGAATCGAATAGATACGAAGGAAGCTTATGTCTGATAATTGTACGGTCGCGCCCGCCAATGGGCGCATTACCGGTACCCAGATCCGCATCGTCGCGGTCGTCGTCCTGGGTGCCTTCTTGGCGCTACTGAACCAAACGGTGATGTCGCCTGCGCTGCCGGTCATCATGTCCGATTTCGCCATCGATGCCTCGACTGCCCAGTGGATCATGTCCATATACCCGCTGGTGAGCGGCATCATGGTCCCCGTTTCGGCGTTCCTTATCGACAAGTTCAGCACCCGCGCGCTATTCTTCGGGGCGACGCTGGTGTTCGCGCTGGGCACGCTGCTGTGCGCCGCAGCCCCTGATTTCCTGTTCCTCATCATCGGTCGCGTGTTGCAAGCGGCGGGCTCAGGCGTGCTCATGCCGCTTGTCTCGGTGGTTCCCATGCTGGTGTTCCCCGTCGAGAAACGAGGAACGGCTATGGGCATGGCGGGCATCGTCATGTCGGCGGGTCCCGCGGTCGGCCCCGTCGTAGGCGGCGCGGTGATCGACACGTACGGCTGGCGCACCATGATCGGCGCCATCGTCCCCCTCGCAATTCTCGTGCTGGTGCTGGGCGTGTTCATGCTGAAAAACGTGGGCGAGCTGAAGAACCCCAAGCTCGACCTGCCCTCGGTCGTCCTCTCCACCATCGCCTTCGGCGGACTTCTCTACGGGTTCTCGAGCGCCTCGTCGATGGGTTGGGGCAACCCCGTGGTGCTCGGCTCGATCGTCGCGGGTGTCGTGTGCTTGGTGCTGTTCGTCGTACGCCAGGGCAAAATCGAGGACCCGTTGCTTCAACTGGGCACGCTCAAGACGCGCGAGTTCCGCGTGGCTGCCATCATCGTCACGCTCATCAACGCCGCATGCCTGGTCACCAACACGCTGTTGCCGTTGCTGCTGCAAACCTCGCTTGGCGCTTCGGCCTTCGAAACCGGCATGGCCATGCTTCCCGCCGCGGCGGTGGGCATCATCATCAGCCCTATCTCCGGCGTGGTGTTCGACAAGTTCGGTCCGCGTGTCATCTCGATCGTCGGCCTGGCCCTCATGACCGGCGCCCTGTTTCTGCTCTCGCTTTCGACGGTAAACACGCCCATCTTGGTGGTTGCGCTGTTCTGCATGCTGCAGTCCGCCGGCCAGTCGCTCGCGAACATGCCGGTGAACACATGGGGTGTCAATGCCTTGAAAAATGACATGATCGCCCACGGCAACGCCATCGCGAACACCGGCCGCCAGGTCGCCGGCGGTTTGTGCACGGCGCTCATCATCACGGTCATGACAAGCGTCACCGCGTCGGCCGGCGTCGATGCGAGCATCCAAGTAGCCACCGCCGTGGGCGCGGGCATCGCTTACAAGGTGTGCGCGGCAATCGGCCTCGTTTCCCTTATCTGCGCCATATTCAGCGTGCGCACCAAGAAAACCGCACCGAAAACGAAGGAGGCATAAGCGATGTCCGAGATTCTGTCCGAGCGCATCCCGCTCGAGCTCGAGGGGACGCCCGTTTCGAGCATCATGATTGAAGAGCCGTTCACCTGCACGCAGGATTGCACGATTTCCGACGTGGTGCGCATGCTCGCCGAAAACGAGGTGAGCAGCATGCCCGTAATCGATGAGCGCAACCAGGTGGTCGGGTTCATCTCCGACGGCGATGTCATGGGAGCCATCGCGCAGCATCGCGCTCACACCATCTTCACGGGCGGCGACGCGTCCATGCTGTACTTCGACGATCAGAGCCTTGAGCAGCGCATCGAAGACCTGAAGGATCGCTGCGTCATGGATTTCGCGACGCGCCAGGTAGTGTGTGCCCGTCCCGAGCAGAGCATCGCCCGCGTCGCCGCGCTGCTGGCGAAGAAGAAGTTCAAGAAGCTTCCTGTGGTTGATGACGAGGGCAAACTCGTGGGGGTCATCCGCCGCTCCGCCATCACCAAATACATCTTCGGCATCCTTTTCCAATAGGGGCAGGTCGCACTTGAGGCGAACATCTCGAGGCATCGAGCCAGCAACTGGACCAGACAACCTTGACACGCACGCGCTTTCCCTCGATGCTTCGGTAAGGGGAGCTGCGAAAATCGCAGCACGGGTGATCGGCGCCGCGCCCCCGAAGGCAAAAGCGAACACGGGAGCGATACGATGGGAAAAGTCCTGGACGAAGATTTGGTTTATGAGATTCTCTCCGTCGTGGCAGAGATTCCGGCGGGATGCGTCGCCTCGTACGGTCAGATAGCGCGCCTCATCGGCAGGGAGAAAAACTCTCGCCTGGTCGGAGCGGTGCTGAGCGAGGCGGATCGCTACGGCGATTATCCCTGCCACCGCGTCGTCAACCACGCGGGACGCCTCGCGCCAAACTTCCCCGACCAGCGAGCACTACTGACGGAGGAAGGAGTCGCCTTCCGAGACAACGGCTGCGTCGACATGAAAAAGCACCAGTGGAACGAGTAGCCAGGCAGCGTAGCGTCGAAAGGAGCGACGCCACGGGGAACGACCTGCGCCCCGCCGCCGGACAACCTATGGCAAAGTGACACGTCCCACAAAGAGCGGCGCACCAGTACGAGACACGACCGCGACGTAAAAAGACCCTATGATACTCGTAAGCATCTATCTGATTGCCCGCCTCGAGGTACCCAAAGAACGAGAGATGCCGAAACCCCTAGACAAAGAAAAAGGTCGGGAGCTTTTATGCTTCCGACCTGAAGTTTCATGGTCGCGGGGGGCGGATTTGAACCACCGACCTTCGGGTTATGAGGTCGCTACGACGTTGTTTCATTCAGACATTTCGACCCAAATTGAAGTCAATATAACTCCAGGTCATTTGATGTTTTCATAGATTTACGAAAGAAAAGTACGCGGAATAATTCGACCCAAATTCGACCCACAACGAGCTTGAAAGCGGTCAGGCGGAGCATTACCCTTGGGGTGTGACCCCACGCAGGGCCCACCACCAAGGGTAATGCCCACCCGCCCCAGCCCTTTGCGCCATTCCGCGCAACCGAGCGCGATTCTCAGGCACTTCAGGCAAGGAACACGATGAACGACCGACCTCTCGTCATAGGCAAAGGAACGAAGCAACGCCGCGACAAATACACGTGGCGCTACCGTCACAGCCTCGGCAAGGATCCGGTCACGGGCAAATACCGCTATTCGCCGTGGCAGACCATACATACCACCAAAAGCCGAGAGGTCGACGCCGCACTCGAAGCCTACAAGGCAGAACTCAACAGCGGCACCTACGTCCAAAAATCGAGGGACACCGTCGGCTCGTACGCAAAAAAGTTCCACGACAACCGCGAAGGAACCATCACGCCGCTCGCCTACTCGACATCCTACTCAATCGAGAACCGGACGCGCACATCACATGCGTGATGCTCATGCTCGACACCGACATGAGAAGGGCAGAAGCCCTCGGGATGACGTGGTCCGATGTCTCCGTCGAGAACAGAAGCATCCTCATTGAGCAGCAGTTCGCGGCCGATCGAAGCGTTCGCTCGCCCAAAAGCAAGAAAAGCGTGCGGAGGATCTCGATAAGCGAGACGCTGACGTCGTATCTCGAATTCTGGAAAAAGGAGCAGGCCCGCGAAATGGAAGCCTTCGGCCTGGAACAAGTCAAAGGCACTCCGCTCGTCCACTCATTCGAACGAACGAAAGACAGGCATCCCCAAGTCAACTTCATGGACCTGAATGGGTTTTCGCGCTGGTTCAGAAACTTCAGCGTCGAGAACGGGTTCGGCAAGTTCGAAGGCGTTCGAACATACCATTATGTGAAGGAAACTGTCGACGGGGAAACGATTTCGAAGCGTTATGAGAATAAAGAGTGGCTCGAATTGAGGGATTACCTCAGGAAGCATCCCAAGGTTCGCGAGGCGAGGCATATCAGCACATATGAGAGCGAGCACCTTCCTTACGGATATTCGGGCCTATCGAGCCACACCGCTACTGCCGCTACTGCCCGCTACTGCCCGCCAGCTTCCGAACCAGCGGGCGGTAGCAGCACCCCGAACATCTCGCCGACAGCGCAGAGAGTCGTCGACCTGGCGGCCAAGGCCGACATCGAGGACGTGATGCTGTGCGACCTGCCCGGCGTCCTGTCCTTCCTAGGGTTGCCACCTGAGACGGAGATGCCGCCGGGCAACAAGGGGAAGACGAAGCTCAAGAAGCTCTACAGGAAGGTGGCGCCGAACAAGGCATACCACTCCGGCGAGCGCGCCAAGGATTTGATCTCGCACCTCGACATGGCAGAGATCAGGGCATCGGCGCCCGTCCAAGAATTGGGATGCAGTTCAATACGAGCTCGGGGCTCTTTTCGTCTAGATTGGGGACGCATGGCCGGACGAAAACAATTTGCGTCTGGTAATAAGCGTACGAAAGCGCAATTTACGTCTTAATTCCGTACGCAAATCAAGACGAAAATCGTTTACGTCTGCTTTAATCCGTACGAAAACGGTTTTCGTCTTGCAGGGCAGTTGCCGTTTCTACAGTTCAACTTCCAGTTCGGCTTTGTGCTCGTAGAGGTAGTCGCGCATGTAGGGGATGGCAAATGAGACCTTGCCGTACGAGGGAGCCTCGATAATCGATTCTCTTAACAGGCGGCTGCGGACGGAACTCACCTGTTGAGGCGTTTTGTTTAGGGCATCGGCAACCATGCTGGTCGAGCTCGTCTGCCCCAAAGATGCCATGCTCAGCAGATAAGCGATGCACGTGGGCGGAATGCGCTGTAGCGCGGGCTCAATCACCATGGCACAGAAGCGTTCGCGTGCCGTTGCAATGCCGCGCTCGGCTTCTTCTTCTCCAATAATCGGTGTATGTGCGCGTCTTGCCAACTGCCATGCGTAGTATCCAACGAGTTGGATCATGAAAGGATAACCTTGCGTTGCCTCGGCAAGTTGGCCGGCAATACCTGGCTGCAACTCCATGCCAGACGCTTCAATGGTTTCCTCGAGGGAGTACGACACTTCGGTTACTGCCACAGCCTTCAGGTCAAAGGGGAGGGCACGGCGCAAAAACGTAAGTGTCTTTCCGTTGATGATGCTTTCAATCATCGAAGGCAGCCCCGCAAAAACAAAGGCGATATCAAGGTCTTCGCCGATAACCTGCTGAATCGCAATGGAGAGCGTTCGGACCTCATCGAGCTCTGCGTCTTGAACCTCGTCGAGAGTGATGAGCAGGCCATTTTCATTCTTGGATATTGTCTGTCTCATGGCGTCGCGTAGCGATGGACCGATTCGCTCAATGTCTATGCTGCCGATGGATATGCCAGCTACGGTGGGCTCAAATCTGGCGTGTTTGGCCTGGAATTTGGGCTGCAGCTGTTCGAGAATGCGTTGGCAAAGTCCCTCGGTTGCGACCTCTTTTATGACCGTCCAGCCACGGCTTTGCGCCAAACGTGAGCACTCGTCAAGGAGGACCGTCTTGCCCGTTCCACGGACGCCGGCTATGCGCATTAGGCGCCCCGGGGCACCAGGCCCGTTGGTGAGGCCTTCACTGAATTCTTCAAGTACATCTTCGCGGCCGATAATCGTGGGAGGTGTTTTACCTGCTGTGGGCTTAAAAGGGTTTGTTTGCATGTGAGCCACCTTTGCTCAAGATATAGCAAGATATAGCAAAGTATAGCAAGATATAGCAAAGTATAGTGAGATATAGCAAAGTAAGCGCTACTCGAGGGTTTTGCGGTGGTGCTATTTTCCAAATGCCGCGCGGATAAAGCGCTGGGCGAACAGCTTGTTGGCAACTCACGAGGGCTCGGGGTGCCAATTTGGGGTGCAGTAGTGCTGCGCCACGAAAAGGGCCTATCTACTACGTTTAAGCCGCAGGGGTCAACCATAGTCGGCTTTTTCGAAAATCGACAAGCTGTCTACCTGCGGTTTTGTTTTCGCACTTTTCAGCATGGTCTGGGCTCTCCGCGTTAACGTAGTAGATGGGCCCCTTTTGTGGCAAGGGGCCGACCTGCGGCTCAGGGTAGCCAAAAAAGCCACGTCCCAAAAAGACTGTTGGAAGTTGCGGTGGAATAGTTCCTGTTTTTGCTGCTGAAGGCCTTGAACAGGAACTATTCCACCGCAACTTATGAGGGGGCGGGGGATGCGATAGTATTGCATGGTGGTATTCGACAAACCGTGGGCTTCATCCGAGGGCTTTATGGAACAGCATCAGCATTATCAGAGCCTGCAAGACCAGGCGTACAACGCATTGCGCTCCAAGATCATCTATGCCGAGCTCAAGCCCGGCACGCGCCTTTCGGCGATTGGTCTGGAAAAAGAGACGGGAATCGGGCGCACACCCATTCGCGAGTCCTTTGTGCGTCTGCGCGAGCAGGAGCTGGTGGAAACGCGTCCCAAAAGCGGCACCTACGTCTCTAAGATCAGCATGGAACGCGCTGAGAACGCTTGTTTCTTGCGCGAGAAGCTCGAGAGAAGCGTGCTTATTAAATGCTGTTCGGCCGCCTCGCCCGAGCAAAAGCAGCGGCTCGAGCAGATTCTTGCCGAGTCCGAGTCGCCCGACCATAGCGAAACGCGTCGCTTTTTCGATCTGGACAACCTGTTCCATGAGACGTGTTTTGAGATTGCCGGCCGTCACATGTTGTGGGATTGGATGAAGAGCGTCAACACACATTTTGAGCGATACAACTGGTTGCGTATGGTGTCGCAGGATTTGGATTGGGAGCCGATTCGTCGGCAGCATCGCCGGATTCTCGAGGCCATTAAGAGGGGCGATACCGACGCGGCGAGCTATCTGGCAGAGACGCACTTGCACCTGATGCCCGAGGAGCAGGGCCCGGTTATCGCCTTGCATCCTGACTATTTTGAGCTGTCTAAAGACTCGGCTATCTAGCCCATTATCGCATCTGCTCGAGACGCAAAAACGATGCTGCTCACCTACAGCGTTTTGCAACTGAGATTTTTAAAAAATGCCTAAAATGGCTCAGGCTGCCGACAATGGGGAAACGGGGTGCGCTATGGCGCAGATGAGAATCAAGGACATTGCCGTCGAGGCGGGCGTGAGTCCGGCCACGGTCTCGCGCTATCTCAACAACCGTCCCGGGCAAATGACCGAGGAGACTCGTGCCCGCATTGCCGAGGTCATCGAGCGCACCGGCTATCGCCCGCGTGCCGCCGCACGCAATCTGCGCTCCTCGCGCACCAATCTCATCGGCGTGATCTTGGCCGACATCGCCAACCCATTCTCGAGCGCCATGCTCGAAGGACTTTCCGCCAGTGCCGCCGCGCGCGGCTGCTCGCTTATGACGGCCATTAGCGGCAACGATCCCGCTAAGGAAGCAGAGTCGCTCACCAGACTTATCGATGCCGGCGCGGACGGCCTGGTCGTCAACACCTGCGGAGGCAATGACGAGGCGATCGCCGCGGCA
>UQKY01000020.1 GCA_900541785.1 uncultured Collinsella sp. | reverse complement strand
GATGCCGACAGCAAGACCTCCCCCCCCCCTCAAGACATCCCCCTCAATACACCCTCATGCCCATTTAAAGAGCAAGGGAGCCTGTATCTGTTGGGATACGGGCCCCTTTCGGCCATGACCTATCTCAGCAACAAAGACTACTTGCGGTGAGCGCGGTAGAACTCGATCGCACCATCTTATCCGAGCCGGGGCACGTTCGCATAGCGTGGCGCGTGACGGTTGCAAAACCACCCCATTTGAAACAAACGCAAAAAAGTACTTGCAAAGACGCGTTCCGACATATAAGTTGATAAAAGGCCGCCGTTGCGGTTTTAAGTAGATCGAGCATATGAAGTTTGAGTTTTAGCGTGTAAGAGAAGGAAGATCGGCAAAGTACAACCCCAAACGCAATGACAACTTAATGAGGTAACTGCCACATGTGGGGCACCCAGGGCATTGCTGTCTCGATTTTGAGCACGATGCCTTCCGCCTTGCATGGGCCGTTCCATCCCGCCCCTGCAGCAACTGCCTCACGGGCTCATTGAAAACCGCATAGCACCCCAACGTCAGCACATCACCCACGGCAAGCACATCACTCACGACAACCAACACATCAACAAACAGCACGAACATCAACCGATTGGAGAAGCTATGACAAACCACCACGCTGAAGACGGCGATAAGAAAAGCATTCTGGATGCCCGCATTGAGCGAGCATATGCAAACGAATATGACGCCGCCTTTGCCGCCGCGACCATCAAGAACTACGCGTCGCTACCGCTCGCGACGATCTTGGCCGACCACCCTCAACTGCTGAAGCGCTGCACAAAGATCATGGGCGACCCCGACATTCGCAAGCTGACAGACCCCTATGCCCCAAAACGCGACAACGATTCGTACGTTCTTACCGTAGGCTGCCTAGCCCATATGCTTACGGCGCTTGACACGAAACTCAAGCTCGAATGGGAACCCGACGAGCGTCATGAACTCGAAAGCAAGCGGAACACCCTGCGCACCGCACTGTTCCTTCCGTTGGACGGCCTCAAGCGCTGCAACGTCGAGTTCAATACACAGGCGCGGCAAAAGCCCGAGACCACGGGGCAGAAAACTCCAAGACCCCATGCGGCCATCGTCGACCGCAACCGATATAACCGCATGACCGCGCATTTTTCTGCCGAGGGAACAGCTATAAGGACGCTAATCGACCTGCTGTGCCTCCTGAGCATCAACGAGCTATTTGAGGGCTATCTCGCCCTTGTTCCCGCGACGGCACCCAAGTCGGTAGCAAAGATCATCGAGACCTGCAGACGCCAGTTTGAGCGCCATCGCAATGGCAGCGAGATGAACGCCAGCATCGCGCAGTACTACGCGGCTCATTACAAAAATGACGGATGTGCCCCTGTCGAGCATCAGCTGCGGCTCGCCTACACCCCGCCCGCCGCAACGCTCCATCGCTTTGGAGCCTTTGGTGCTTGCGAGCCGCACGAACAGGCAGCCTGCCCCACAACCGAGCTCGATCTCAGGCTCGGACGAGCCCTGTAGCCCGCCAGCCCCTCCGCGGGCAACAATCCTATTCCACAACACAACCAACAGAAAGGAGTCCTCATGGACACCAATCATTCCCCCATCATCAGTCCCCTCACCATGCGTGAATCCGCCCGAGGTATCACGCTCACCAGCATTTACGATGAGATGCTCGCCCGTCGCGAGCTCTCCGTCATGGGAAACATCGAAACCCCGATGGCCCACGACCTATGCCAGCAGATCCGCCTGCTCGATGCCACCGACCCCAGCCGTCCCATCACCATATTTGTCGCCAGCGCCGGCGGAAGCGTGCGATCGGGCCTTGCGATCTATGACGCCATGCGCCTCGCATCGTGCCCCATCCGCACCGTCTGCCTGGAATTCGCCGCGTCCATGGGCGCCGTGATTTTTATGGGCGGCGACGATCGCCGTATGGCGCCCCATGCAGAGCTCATGATTCACGACCCGCTGATCCCCCAGGGGGCAGGCGGCTCGGCACTTGCGCTGCAGGAAACCAGCCGGCGTCTCATGCAGACCCGCAAGATCCTCACGCAAATCCTCTCGGACCGCAGCGGCCTCACGCCCAAGCGCATCCAGTCCCTCACTGCAAAAGACACCTACCTTTCGGCCGAGCGCGCCGTCGAGCTCGGCTTTGCCCACGAAATCCTCTCGGCCACCAAGGAGGTCGCCCATGTCTAACCTCGCCAGCCGCCTCGCCGCATCTGAGTCCGCATCGTCCACCATCCTCGCCAAGGATCGAACGCTTTCCTGCGACACCCGCCAAACGGGACTCAACAACAACGCACTTGTGATCGGCCCCTCGGGAGCCGGCAAGACCCGAAACGTCCTCAAGCCCAACCTGCTGCAAATGAACGCAAGCTACATCGTGCTCGACACCAAAGGCACGCTCTGTCGCGAAGTGGGACCCGTGCTGGCAGCCCACGGTTACCGCGTGCAATGTCTCAACTTCGCCGACCTCAACACCGTCCCGGCCCTTGCGCCCGGCATCGAGCGCTGCGGTTACAACCCCCTGAGGCACATTCGCCGCAAGGCGGACGGCAGGCCCAACCAGCAGGACATCCTCTCGGTGGCAAAGGCCATCTGCCCCATCGAGGACAACAACCAGCCTTTTTGGGATCATGCGGCGGCAAACCTGCTGTCGTGTCTTATCGCCTACGTCACCGAACAGCTACCCGCCGACGAGCAGACGATCAGCTCGGTCATCAAGCTGATCGAGCACCTGCAGGACGGTGCCACGGGTCGATTGTTTGACGACCTGATCACGACCGACCCCCAAAGCTATGCCCTCTCGCTATGGCGGCGCTACGCCATTACGCAAAATGCCGAGCGCATGCACGCGAGCATCGTCGGCATCCTTGCCGAAAAGGTCATGTGCCTGGGATTCGACGGTGCGGCACAGCTCTATCGTGAGTACCATCAGGTGGACTTCGCTTCCATGGGACACACCCCCTGCGCCCTGTTTGTAACCGTGAGCGATATTGACCGCAATCTCGATCCGCTGACCGGCCTCTTTATTTCGCAGGCGTTTATGGGCCTCATTCGCGAGGCCGATAGACAGCCCGACGGCAGCCTGCCCGTGCCCGTGCGCTTTATGCTCGATGACTTCGCAAATCTGCAGATCCCCCAGATCGACAACGTGCTCTCGATTATCCGAAGCCGCAACATCTGGGCAACGCTGCTGCTGCAGTCGACCAACCAGCTCGATGCGCTCTATGGCGAGGCACGCGCACGCTCCATCATGGGCAACTGCGACACGCATCTGGTGCTGGCGTTCCAGGATCCCGAGAGTGCCCGGGTGTTTTCCGACCGCGCCGACGCGCTGCCCAGCACGCTCATGGCGACGCCGATCGATCGCTCGTGGCTCTTTGTACGCGGTCGCACTCCCGAACAGGTCGAGCGCTTTAGGCTCGAAGACCATCCGCTCTACGGGGAGCTGCCCGAGGCGCAGCGAGGCCATGCGGAGGCCGAGATCTAGGCGCAGGGTTCTCGCAGCGCGCGGCGCCCCGGCGATGTTCCACAAAGGCCGTGCGCCCCGGGACCACGGCAAAAGCAAAGGGGCCCGCATCCGATAGGATACGGGCCCCTGACTATAAGGCGCGATACGTTAACAGCAGCGACTACTTGCGATGCGCGCGATAGAACTCGATGAGCGCCTGGGTCGAAGCGTCCTGCTCGGCCTTGGCGGCGTCGTCGTGGAAGGCCGGGGTGATCTGCTTGGCAAGCTGCTTGCCCAGCTCGACGCCCCACTGGTCGTAGGAGTCGATGCCCCAGACCGTGCCCTCGACAAACGTAATGTGCTCGTACAGGGCGATGAGCTCGCCGAGCGCGAACGGGGTCAACGTGTCGCCGAAGATCGAGGTCGTCGGGCGGTTGCCCTCAAAGCAGCGGGCCGGGACGATCTGCTCGGGCGTGCCCTCGGCGCGCACCTCGTCGGCCGTCTTGCCAAAGGCGAGCGCCTTGGTCTGGGCCAGGAAGTTGCCCAGGAACAGCTCGTGCACGTCCTGACCGCTGTCGGTCGCAGGGTTGGCAGTGTTGGCGAAAGCGATGAAATCGGCCGGAACCACCACAGTGCCCTGGTGCAGCAGCTGGTAGAAGGCGTGCTGGCCGTTGGTGCCGGGCTCGCCCCAGAAGATCTCACCGGTATCGGAGGTCACGGCGCTGCCGTCCCAGCGGACGTGCTTGCCGTTGGACTCCATGGTGAGCTGCTGCAGGTAGGCCGGGAAACGGTGCAGGTACTGGCAGTACGGCAGCACGGCGTGGCTCTTGGAACCGAAGAAGTTGACGTACCAGACGTTGAGCAGGCCCATCAGCGCGACGGCATTGTTCTCGAGCGGCGTGTTGCAGAAGTACTCGTCGATGGCGTGGAAGCCCTCGAGGAACTGTTGGAAGCGCTCGGGGCCGAGCACGACGATCAGCGACAGGCCCACGGCGGAGTCAACGGAATAGCGGCCGCCAACCCAGCTCCAGAAACCGAAGGCGTTGGCGGGGTCGATACCGAAGGCCTCGACCTTCTCGAGTGCGGTGGAAACGGCGACGAAGTGCTTTGCCACGGCCTCGGCGTTCTGTTCATCGGAACCGTCGATGGCACCCTGAGCCTTGAGCTGCTCGAGCATCCAGGTCTTGACTTCGCGGGCGTTGGTGAGGGTCTCGAGCGTGGTGAAGGTCTTGGAGACGATGATCACGAGCGTGGTCTCGGGATCCAAACCCTTGAGCTTCTCGGCCTGATCGTTGGGGTCGATGTTGGAGATGTAGCGGCAGTCGATACCGGCGTCGGCGTAGGGACGCAGGGCCTCGTAGGCCATGACCGGGCCCAGATCGGAGCCACCGATGCCGACGGACACCAGGTGCTCGATCTTCTTGCCGGTAACGCCCTTCCACTCACCGGAGCGCACGCGCTCGGCGAAGGCGTACATGCGGTCGAGGACCTCGTGCACGTCGGCGACGACATCCTGGCCGTCAACGATGAGCTGACCCTTCTCGCTTGCCGGACGGCGAAGCGCGGTATGCAGAACAGCGCGGTCCTCGGTGGTGTTGATGTGCTCGCCGGAGAACATGGCGTCGCGGCGCTCCTCGAGCTTCACCTCGCGGGCAAGATCGCACAGCAGCTTGACGGTCTCATCGGTCACCAGGTTCTTGGACAGGTCGAAGTGCAGGTCACCGGCATCAAAGCTCAGCTTGTTCACGCGCTCTGCATCGGCAGCAAACCATGCCTTAAGGTCGATACCCTCGGCCTCGAGCTTCTCCTGATGGGCCTCGAGCGCCTTCCAAGCGGCGGTCGACGTAGCGTCGATAGGTGCGGCAACAGTTGCCATAAAGTCCTCCTCAACATACGGGCGCATACCTCCATGCGCCCGGATAATCAGATGCCCCTATTCTAGCGCAGGTCAAGACCGTAATCAGCGAGCGTTGCCAATTCGCCCCCAAACGGCGACCGACCAAAAAGGGACAGGTTTATTTTGGCAGGTCAAACGCTTTACCTACCAAAATTAACCTGTCCCTTCCTGTCAGGTGCTAGGCCGCCGCGCACACGCTGCCGAGCAGCTCGCGCAGAGGAGACCCAATGCCCTCAAGCAGTTCGGGAGCGATAATGGCAAAAACGGGAACCTCGCCGGCCCCCACGACGGCAGGCACTTTGCCCTCCGAGACAATACATCCATAAGGGACAAAACCGTCTTCGCCGGCATCGAGTACCGCCATGCGACGCGCGAGTTCGCGCGCAAAGCCGGCAGTATCGGCATCGCCGATCGCCAGGACAAAGTCCACGCCTTCGTCGGTCGCTAGGGCCACGGCCTCATCAACCAAATCGTCTCCCCCGTCGCCCCCGACCAAACCGCAACGAAAGAGCACGCGTTCGAGCAGGGCGCGATCGAGCGAGCCGAGTGCCGCCGAGACGAGCTCATCACGCGTATGCTTGTCACCGCCCAGCACGACCAGCGCCTTGGTGCCGCCGTAGTGAGCGACCAATCGTCCACACCAGCGAGCCACGTCTCCATCCGCAACCAAGCGCGTCGGCATACCAAACCCATAGTTGACCATCTTTCCCACAACCCTTCCGTGCGTATAGGCGGTATCAATCGTTAGGCTCATGCTAAGAAGCGAAGTTTTCCGAGCTGTTTCACGCTCTTTAGAGCTGCGTTAAAACCCGATCCAACCGCACGACCATACCCACCAAAAAGGGACAGGTTTTGACGATGTCCGCGCAAGCGGGTATTATCGAACATGTATTCGATAAGAACATGTGTTTGATGGAAGGGCACGGATGGCGCACGGGCAGCACACCTACATCTGCATCGACCTTAAAACGTTCTACGCCAGCGTCGAGTGCGTTGACCGCGGGCTCAACCCGCTCACCACCAACCTGGTCGTTGCCGACGAATCGCGCGGGCGCACGACCATCTGTCTCGCCATCACACAGGCCATGAAGGACCTGGGGATACACAATCGCTGCCGTCTGTTCGAAATTCCCGACGGCATCGACTACATCAAGGCCATACCGCGCATGCAGCACTACATGGAGGTGTCGGCGCAAATCTACGGCATCTATCTGGAATACGTGAGCCCACAGGACGTGCACGTCTACTCCATCGACGAATGCTTTATCGACGTGACACCCTATCTGGACCTCTATCACACCGACGCTGAAGGCTTCGCCTGCATGTTGCGCGACGAGGTCCTGGCGCGCACCGGCATCACGGCAACGGTTGGCATCGGCCCCAACCTATTCCAGGCCAAGGTGGCACTCGACATTACCGCCAAGCACGTACCCAGCCGCATCGGTATACTCGACGACGAGACCTTTCGCAAGGAGATCTGGCCCCATCGCCCCATCACCGACATCTGGGGCATCGGGCCCGGCGTGGCAGCGCGACTCGAAAAATACGGCGTCTACGATTTGATGGGCGTCGCGGCGCTCGACGAAAACCTGCTCTACGACGAGCTCGGCGTCAATGCCGAGTATCTTATCGACCACGCCTTTGGGCGCGAGCCGACAACTATCGCCGATATTCAGGCCTATCGCCCGCAGGCAACCTCAACAACCACGGGGCAAGTGCTATCGAAGGGTTATGCCTATGAGCAAGCCTACACCGTGTTGCGCGAGATGGTCGACAACGCTGTGCTGGACTTAGTCGATAAGCACGTGGTGTGCAACAGCATCTCGCTCTTTGTAGGCTACGCGAGCGAGCGCGCCGACATACGCAGGCTTGATGCCAGCGGTACTGCACAATATGTGGACGGATGCGGACACCTGCGCTCGAGTACGTCGAGCATCGAACCCACCGCAACCGCCGGCCCCGAGCTCGCGCCCCGTGCTCCCAAGCCCGTCCAGCGCGATGACGAACGGCGCCGCCTGGTGCGCGAAGCGCAGGCAATCGATGGCATCTTTGTGGGAGAGCATGGTGGCAAACCGCGTGGTGGCTATGCCGCGCTCTTCGCGCACTCCAACGCTTCGCGAAAGCTGCCCGAGCGAACCAATTCGTTTAAGAAGATCATGGGCTATTTCGATGAGCTCTGGGCGCAGACCGTCGATCCCAAACGACCGGTCAAACGCATCAACCTGGGCTTTAGCAATCTTGTGCCCGAGGAATTTGCCACCATCGATCTGTTCAGCGATATCGAGGCCGATGAGCGCGAGCGCGACCTGGCGCGCGCCGTCCTGGCCGTGAAAGGCAAGTACGGCAAGAACGCGCTCGTCAAGGGATTAAGCTTTACCGCCGGCGCCACCGCGCGCGAGCGCAACGATCAAGTTGGAGGACACCGTGCCTAAACCCAAACAACAGCCCATGCGCCCGCCGACCGCCTTCGAGCGCCTGGCGGACCCCGAGGGCAGACGCCGCGCAGCCGACCCCAACCTCACTGCCAACGGTGCCGTGCGCGCCAACCGCGCCGCACAGTTTATGCCCTTTGCCGCCCTCACGGGATACTACGAACTCGTGCGCAAGCAGGAAATCACCGTCGAGCAAAAACGTGAGCTCACGGAAGAAAAAGCCCTCGAGCTTTCGCAAAAGCTCGAGGGCCTCAAACGCGGCGACTTGGTGCGCGTCACCTATTACGATACGTACGGCTATCGTAGCCGCACGGGCATTCTCGACGAAGCGTTACTCGCATTCAAGCTGCTCAAACTCAGGGATATCGCCATCAACTTCGACGATATCCAGGACATTGAGCTACGCGGACGGGCCTAGCGACGAGAACGCTTGCGCAAGACGAGAGCAATGCCAAGCACTGCGGCAGCTGCAACCAGCAATCCCAAGACCAGCGTGAGGGTCGAGTCGCCAGCGCGAGGCAGCGAGCCGTCCTTCGGAGTCTTCTTAGCGGTCGTCGTGACGGTGGTCGTGGTGCTGCTCGACTGGTCGTTGCCACCCGTCTGGCTGCCGCCAGGCTGATCGCCGCCACCCGGCTGCGAAGGATCGGTGGGTTCCGTCGGATCCGGAGTACCGGGATCAACCGGATTCTCCGAATTCTCCTTGCGCTGGATCCAGACCTGGCAACCATAGAACGGGTTGGCGGTACCAAGGCACAGACCCTGGTTGGTCACCGCAAAGGTGCGCAGACCATGGTTATACGGATCGTTAAAGCCATTGGTCGTCAGCGTCGTAAAGTTCACGCCGTCCTTGGTCACATACATATCAAAGCCGCGCTCGGCATCGCGCAGGTAACACATGCACGTAAGGACACTCTGCAACTTCTTGAGGTTCTCCTCGCTCAGCAGCTTATCGAGCGCATCCTGAATATCGCTCGGCAGCTCGGTGCCATAGGCATCCTCGTACTGCTGCTTAAGGCTCTCATAGCTATCGAGCATGTCCTGATACTGGTCGGCAAAGGACTTGAAGTACGCGATCTCGCCATCGATCTTCTGGACATAAGCGGCGTCGTCCTCAAAGTCCTGGGACATCGTCGCGGCCTGATCGCAAAGACCGCCCGCGGCATCCTCCAGCGCATCGCTCAGATCGCCAAAGCCCTTAGCAACCTCGGTCTTCTCGTCATCGACATCGACGGCCTTGTTTGAATCATCAACCTCAGCAGCTTCGTTCGAATCATCGACCTCGACGGCCTCGTTTGAATCATCGTCCGCAAGCGTGTTCACGGGAACGATGGGGTCGTCAGGCGATTTCTTGTCGAGCAGGTGATCGAGCAGGTCCCTAAGGCGCTGAACCTGAGAGTCCCACTCCTCGGGCGTCATATCGATAATGTCGCCATTGGAGAACTGGCCGATCGGCTCAAGCAGGCTCGCGGTATCAAAGGTACCGATATACAGCTTGCCGTCGAACTTCTGCATGCGCCAAATGTACTGGTTCTCGTTTCGGCCAAAGCCCGAAGTCAGGCCGGAAATACCGCCCTCGGGGAACATGTCGGTGCGATCGCCAACGACGAGCTCCATGTTCTCGTCCTTGTCCATGCGATAGATGTTAACCGACTGCTCAAGATTGGCATTCACAAACGAGCAGTCAACGCCACCCATGCTGCTCTTGCCGCCCTCTTCGGTGTTGGATTTGTTGAACAGGATGCGCTCGAGGGCAATCTCCTCGTCGTTGTATTCACCGATATAGAGGTAGTCGTTGTAGACGATGAGGTTGGCAGCGCCAGAACGGGTACGGGCAGGATCGATGCCAAAGCAGTACTTTGCACCGTCCGTCTTCTGATCGCCGACAATGGGAGTCCACGAATAACTGCCGTCGGCATTCTTGTCGCCACGGACCATGGCAAACGACTGCATGGAATTATCATCGGGAGCGTTCTCGGGCGTACCGGTGCAGATGGTCGCATAGAGATGGCCATTGTACGAGACCATATCCCAAATGGCGCCGCCGTAGATGCTGTCCTGATAGCGAATCGCCGGATAGCCAAACAGCGTCTCCGAGTTGGCAATCTCGGTGAAGCTGTCCTGGCCCTTCGAGGGGTCAGACGACGTCAGGATTGTCGACACAAAATTACCGTTCGCGTCTTTACCCACATTACTGATGACGAGCTGGCCATCATGGACGCACATGCCGCGGATACCGGTAGAAATGCCCTGCTTGTAGGCAGCACCGTAATCCTGCATGCTCGAAAGGCCCCGATAGACAACTTTGTACTCATCCGTCTTAGGATCGATCTCGTATACAGCAGGCAGGCCGCCTTTGCCGTCATTGGTCCTGACGCTGCCGCAGAAATAGAGCTTACCCTTATAGCTCACGGCATTGCGGAACAAAGGAGCGACGCCGTTGAGCGATTCAGAGAGTAGCAGCTTGGTCTCACCGGTCTTGGTATTGATCTTGACCAAGATGCCGCCGCTGTCCTTGTCGGCCGTGCCGTCCTCCTTCTGCTGTCCATAGAAGAAGGTACCGTTAAACATGGCCTCCAGCGTCAGGCGCATGGTTTCGACATCAAAGGAATCGCCCAGCGTGCTGTTCATGAGCGTCAGCGTGTTGCCCATCGCCGCATAGCAGGTGCCCACATAAAGCCAGTCACCATAGCTCGCAGCCGCCCAAGTGTAGCTCTGGCCGCGATCGCCTTCGTTGTTGGCCGTATTACCATCGGCGCCCGGAACGGCAACGGCACCGTTACCCTGGTAGTCGACGATGCCATCCGGCTGCGACGTTCCTACCGTAGGATGCGAGAGCTTCTCAAAGGAATACCCATTTCCCGCATTGTAGGTAACGGCACCCGATGCGTCTTCGGCGTGCGCCGGCAGCGGCGATACCAAGATAGCGGCAAGCGCTGCCACCAAGCCAAGTGTTCCCACTCGTCTCATAAGGTTATAGCCTCCCCTGTCCTAAAGCCCAGTTTTAGCATTCTTCATTTCTGTCCACGGTTAATTGCAATCTGAGCACAGCAATAATCAGTGTATAAATATACACCTGTAATTTTTTGGACGGGTTCATAGATGCTCGATTGGTAGCGAATTCCGCGCAAACCGTCACCAAACTCCACTTTTGCCGCATCTAAAGGTTATTTTTGCGCAAATTTTTGGATGCCGATAGTCACAATGGGCAGGAGGCTGGTACCCACCGGAGAGGGCAACGCCTACATTTTCATAACGTAATAGCCCGCACCCCTCACTGCCGTCTCGAGTGTGTCGCGATCAACCGGGCGCTTCGAGCGCACGCGTGCCGTGTGGTCCGCGTACGTTACCGTAGCCCACACGCCATCAAGCGCATTGAGGGCATTCGTCACATTCCGGGCGCAGCCGTCGCAACTCATGCCGCCGATAAGGAGTTCCTCACGATAGGGGTAGTGGGACTCGTCGGTGTCTGCCACCACAACCTTTTTGGCCTTCTTGCCGCTCGCACCATCGCTGCAGCAACTCTTCCCGTGTGTCGAAGCGGCAATGCGACGCAGTCCAAAAAACATGCCGACGGCAATGACGGTCAGCACGATGAGATTCGCAGGGTTGAGCAAGTCACTCATGCGTTCCCCTTTCAGTAGCACTATCTAGATACCCCCATGGGGTGTCCCCATCTTAACCCAAAATCATGTCCGTTCGGTCAATTAGTTTTCCTCTTCAAACTTTTTTGTTGACCATGGCTTACTTTCGTGTATAAGTTTTCCTAGGCTAACAGTTTAGATCCGTAAGGAGCGACGTGACTCGAACCATAGACATCCCAACGTTTCAGGCAGCAGTCGTGCGCAACTGCTCCCCCACGCTCGCGGGCATCAAGCCGGCATCGCTCTTTACCTATCCAGGCACCTACGCCCACGGGGACGGCTCGACCGCAACAGAAACCATCGCAGAACGCCGAGCACGCCTGCTCAACGTTATCGCCCAGTGCAACCGCGAGCTTGACCCGCTTGGCATCCACCTGAGTGTTTTGGTCTGGCGGCCCTGCGGAGCGCTCGTGTACGTGTACCGAGCCAAAAGCCTCACCACCTATTTCGCGGACCCTCGCGCCAAAACGGCGCTCGCCTCGGAAGGCTACGACACGAGAGACCTTTCGACATGCCTTGTGCATTTGGCATCACGCATCACGCTCGCGAGTAATAACGTCGCGGAATGCGCCTGTAGCCAGACTCGATGCGCACTACCCCAGCAAGCTAGCTGCAGCAACGACTGCACCTGCGAGTTTCCGCACGAAATAGGCTACTTCCTAGGATATCCCTACGACGACGTGCACGAGTTTATCGTCCAGCGCGGCGAGAACTATAAGGTCTTTGGGGCCTGGAAGGTCTACGCAAATGTCGAGCAGGCACTTGCGACGTTTGATGCCTACCGCGCCTGCACCCAATACTTCACCTTTGTCTATCAGCAGGGCTACAGCTTGGCGCAACTTGCCCAGGCAACCCGATAGAACATAGAAGCCGTGGCAACCTGCCGCACAACTGAAAGGACTCAACATGAGCAAGATCGCCGTCGTCTACTGGAGCGGCACGGGCAACACCGAGGCCATGGCAAACCTCGTTGCCGAAGGTGCAACCGATGCCGGCGCCGAGGCAGAGGTCATCTCCTGCGCCGACTTCTCCGCAGACAAGGCCGCTGGCTATGACGCTATCGCCTTCGGCTGCCCCGCCATGGGTTCCGAGGAGCTTGAATATGATGAGTTCCAGCCCATGTGGGATGAGGTCAAGGAGACCCTCGGCGACAAGAAGGTCGTCCTCTTTGGCTCTTATTCGTGGGCCGAGGGCGAATGGATGGACAACTGGAAGGCGGACGCCGACGAGGAGGGCGTCAACGTCGTCGATTCCGTCATCTGCTACGACGCCCCCGATGATGAGAGCGAAGCGGCCTGCCGCGCCCTTGGAGCCGAGCTCGCCTAGCGGCAATGAGCTCCGCCCGCAACGCGCATTGCAACAAAACACATTCGCGTCCCAACAAAAACGGGAGCCGGATCACATCCGGCTCCCGTTTTCTGCTATGTCAGTCATATAAAGCGGCTACGAGATATTGCCCAAGAACGCCTTGGTGCGCTCGCTCTTGGGGTGGTCGAAGACCTCGCTCGGCGTACCCTCTTCCACAATGACGCCGCCGTCCATAAAGACGACGCGGTCGGCGACATCGCGGGCAAAGCCCATCTCGTGCGTCACGACGATCATGGTCATACCGTCGTGCGCCAGGTCGCGCATGACGCCCAGAACGTCGCGCACGAGCTCAGGGTCGAGCGCCGACGTGGCCTCGTCAAAGAGCATCACGTGCGGGTTCATCGACAGGGCGCGGGCGATGGCCACGCGCTGCTGCTGGCCGCCCGAGAGCTGGCTCGGCATAAAGTCGATGCGCTCGGCCAGGCCGACCTTGGTCAGCTCCTCGACGGCGATCTTCTCGGCCTCTTCCTTGCTGCGCTTGAGCACCTTTTGCTGCGCAAGCATGACGTTCTTTTTGACCGACAGGTGCGGGAACAGGTTGAACTGCTGAAACACCATGCCCAGGTGCGTGCGCACTTTGTTGAGGTCGACGCCCTTGGCACACACATCCACGCCCTCGACGACAATCGAGCCGCTCGTGGGATGCTCCAGGCGATTGATGCAGCGAAGCATCGTCGACTTGCCCGAGCCTGAGGGGCCCAAGACCACAACGACCTCACCCTTGTGCACATCCAGATCGATATCGCGCAGGACCACGTTGTCCCCAAAGGCCTTCTGGAGGTTCTTGATGCTGACGACGACCTCGTTCGAGTTATTGGTTTCGCTCATGATAGGACCTCCTTACAGACCGGCGATGTGATCGGCGGGCGTCGCGACAACCTGTCCGGCGCTCTTGGCGGGACGCTTCTTCTTGGTCTCGGCCGTGCCCAAAAGCCTCGCCTCAAGACCGCTCACCAAGCGAGCGAGCGGCAGGGTGATGACCAGATAGAACAGGGCGGCAACCACGTACGGTGTAATGGAGCCCGTCGTGGCCACGATGGTACGGGCGTTCATGACGATCTCGACCACACCCACGGCGGCAAGCAGCGACGTATCCTTGTAAAGCAAGATAAACTCGCTGGTCAGCGTAGGCAAAACATTACGGAACGTCTGCGGAATCATGACATAGAGCAGCGTCTGGAACGCGTTCATGCCCAGCGAACGCGCAGCCTCGTTTTGGCCCTTGGGGATCGATTGAATACCGGCACGGAAGATCTCGCATAGGTACGCAGACGAGTTCATGGCCATGACGATAACGCCAAGCACGTAGTCATCAACCTTGACGCCGGCCAACGGCAGACCGAAGAACGCGATATAGATCTGCAGGAACGCCGGCGTACCGCGGATGATATTCACATAGATGCCGGCGAGGCAGCGCAGGATGCGCGACTTGGAGATGCGCATGAGCGACAAGGCAAAGCCAAAGGGAATTGCCAGCGGAAACGCCACAAGCACGATCGAGAGCGACATAAGGAAGCCCTTAAAGACGATCGGCAGGCTTTGGACCAAAATGACTGGGTTTAAGAACAGGCGCAGGAACATATTGGAGTTCCAGGCCTCGACCCACGGCTGCTCCTTAAGATCGGCCAGGAAGTTATCGAATGCCGTCACGCCCTTGATCTCCACCGACGGAATCTTGGAAATCTTCTTGGTCGAACCGTCGGCGAGCGTATAGGTGCCGCTAAAGGCCTCTTCGCCGCCCTCGACGGGAAACGTCACGCCGTAAACCTCTACACGGAAAAAGCCGCCGGCAGGCGCCGTCTCGCCAAAGTCAATCTTGAGCGTCTGGCCGTCAGCCTTGCACGTGGGCTTCATGGGCGTACGATCCATGAGGTCCTCGCCCGAGAGCATCGTCAATCGCGTGTCATCGGTACCAAACGTCGTGCCGTCGACAAACGTCAGCGAAAGACCGCTCAGCTCCTCATCGGCATCGGCCTGGACCTCCCAGGTAATGCGCGTCTCGGTGCCACCGACCACGTCGCTGCCCGAACCGGTATTGGGACGCGCGGTGATCTTTGCGGTCTCGAGCGCCTGAGCGGTCGTGGGCGCATATGCCCCCACACACACCAGCGCAAGCGCCACGGCCATGACGCAGACTAGCTTTTGGAGCAAGGCGGGCAGTGGAAAACGCTGCTCCGCGGCCCCTTTGTTCAGTCGAGACAAGGTGGCTCCTATCGTAGAAGTTGCCGGCAAAACGAGACGGAAATACTCTCCGTCAAGAGAAGCGCAAAGGCCCTCTCCGCCAAAACGGAAAGGGCCCGTGAGCAATCAAGTAGCTATTTTACTTGATGTTGTACTTAGCCATGAGGGCGTCAATGGTACCGTCGTCGGTCAGGTCCTTGATGGCCTGGTTGATGTCTTCCTTGAGCTTGGTGTTACCCTGGTTGATGGCGATGGCGTACTCCTCGCCGGTGCTGATCTGCTTAATGGTCTGGCAGGTGTTGAACTGCTCGGCGGTCAGCTGGCTGGCAACGGAGCGGTTGGTGACTACGGCGTCGCCCTTATCGGACTGCAGGGCGCTGAAGCACTCGGTAGCGTCCTTGTAGGGGACGATCTTGGCCTTGGGGAAGTTCTCCTGGGCAAAAGACTCGGCGGTCGAGCCAGACTGAACGATGATGGTAGCGTCGGCGTTGTTGAGCTTCTCGCTGTAGTTGTCGGCCGTGATGTCGGTGTTATCGACCTTGGTCACGATAGCCTGATCGTCCATGTAGTAGGAATCGGAGAAAGTGACTTCCTTCTCACGCTCGGGCGTGTCGGTGATAGCCGCGATGGAGACGTCGTACTTGGCGCCCGAAGCGACACCCGGAACCAGCGTGTCAAAGTCATTGTTGACGTACTCGACATCCAGGCCCAGCTTGTCACCGATAGCCTTGATGAGCTCAAGGTCAAAGCCCTGGTAGTCGCCGTTGTCATCCTTGTACTCAAACGGCGCGTACTCGGCAGAGGTGCCGACGGTCAGCGTGCCGTCCTTGACGAGCGCGTACTCCTTGGAGCCGTCGACCTTCTCGACCTTAGCGTCGTCAGAGCTGCTGGAACCGGCATCAGAACCAGAGGTGGCGTTGGACGAACCGCAGCCCGTCAGAGCAAGGGCGAGCGCCATAGCACCCGTGGCGGCAAATGCGCCAAGCTTCTTCAGCTTCATAATCAGTCTCCTTCCGGTGACCTCGTTTGATTCGGAGGTCTGCAAAAACTGTTGGCTATTATGCACCCGGAATTACGAATCTGCAATGAGAAAACTGATTGAAACAAACCCATAACGTGAATGGAATACTCTACTTTGTGACAGTCATTACTGCTGCAATGACCTTAATAGTCTAATTTCAGCTGCATAACCTGCAAGTTCGTTCGGAGTCTCCAAAATAAACGGCAGCGAACGCAAGTGGCCATTCGATACAATATTCTGCATAACCTGCATACCTCCACCAAATTCCTCACTGCCAAGGTATCCCTTGCCGATGCACTCGTGACGATCTTTATGGGCGCCGCAGGGGTTCTTCGAATCGTTGATGTGTACGGCATGCAAGCGATCGATACCCACCACGCGGTCGAACTCGTCGAGCACGCCGTCCAGATCATGGATGATGTCGTAGCCAGCATCGCTCACATGGCAGGTGTCCAAACAAACGCCCAGCTTATCGGACAGCTCTGGGCACTTGGCGGCAACGCCCTTGATAATGCACGCCAGTTCTTCAAAGCTACGGCCCACCTCGGTGCCCTTGCCCGCCATGGTCTCGAGCAATACCGTCGTCTGCTGTCCCTCAAACATTACCTGGCACAGCGTGTCGACAATCATCTGAATGCCGGCGTCTGCCCCCTGTCCCACATGCGCACCGGGGTGAAAATTGTAGTAGTTGCCGGGCAGTGCTTCCAGACGCTGCAAATCTTCCGCCATAGCCTCCAAGGCAAACTCTCGCGCCCGCTCCTTAGCGGAGCAGGGGTTATAGGTATACGGGGCATGCGCCACCAGCGGTCCAAAGTCGTTTTGCGCCATAAGCTCGCGCAGAGCCGCCACGTCATCCATGTCAAGGTCTTTTGCCTTGCCACCGCGCGGGTTGCGCGTAAAGAACGCAAAGGTATTGGCGCCAATGGACAACGCCGTCTCCCCCATTGCCCGATAGCCCTTCGTCGTCGAAAGATGACATCCGATCGTCAGCATCTCCAGCTCCCCCTCATCAGTTGCGGTGAAATACGGTCTATTGGTGCCTTATTTTGGCGCAAACAGACCGTATTCCACCGCAAGTTATAAAAGGGGCATCAGAGATGTGGGCCGCCAGGCACCACGGGCGCCGGCGTCATGATCCCCTACGTGTCAGCGCCAAGTCCTAGAGGGATAGACGAATCGCATCGATGATGTGTGCACAGCGCTGCGTGGCGGCAAGGGGCATGACGGGACTCTCGAGTTTCCCCGCCCGGATGAGCTGGGTCGCATGCTGGATTTCGCCGTAAAAATCATCGACCTCAAATGGTGTATCGATTTCGAGTACTCGACCGTCGGAATACTTCACATGGGCGAGCTCGGGGCGATGGAGACGCTCGATTTCCAACGAGCCCCGCTCACAGGCAATCGTTAAGCGGCTTTCATATGTTGCTTTGCCGTCGCACACCATATGAATGGGTATACCGCCGACGCTCATACGGATCTCGTCGGCCCAATCGACGCGGCCGCCTGATACGTCACGCCAGCGAACTTCACGGGACGAAACCTCGCACGCGCCCGCGAGCAAATCCTCAAACCAACCGACCGCATAACAGCCCATGTCATATAGACAGCCGCCCTGCAACGGATCAAGCAGATAGCCCGAAGGAGACTCGCCGTAATCGAGCTTTTGCACGCTTTCAATCGAGACAAGACGGCCAAGCTCACCCGACGCAAGCAAGTCTTTCACGCGAGTGTGCATCGGGCAAAACCGATTCTTCATCGCCTCCATAAACAGCACGCCGCGCTCGCGAGAGGTGGAGGCAATCGAGAGAGCCTCTTCCTCACTCAAAACGGCCGGCTTTTCGCACAGCACGGCCTTTCCGGCGCACAGCGCGCGACAGGCCCAACGCGTATGCATGCCATGCGGAAGAGCCAAGTAGATTGCGTCGACATCGGGGTCGGCAATCAGCGCGTCATAAGCCGCATCGCCGTTATCGTCGACCGAGGCATGGCCATGCGCAGCATCGATCGAAAACGCTCGGCAAAATTCCTCGACATGTGCAGGAGTGCGGCCGGCCGCAGCCACCAGCCGTGCCCCATCGACCTTCTTGAGAGACGATGCAAATCGATGAGAAATGTGCCCAGCGCCCAAAATGCCCCAACGAACCTCGCGCAAATCATCACATGAATCTCGATGACCCACGACAGCCCCCTTCAGTTGCGGTGAAATAGTTCCTGTTTGGCCCCTATTCTGCCGCAAACAGGAACTATTCCACCGCAAGTTATAAAAGGGGCATCAGGAGCGCGTTTTGCCGAAGGCCTTAAGCACCGCCGTCACGAGGCCAGGCTGAAAACGGCGGCGTACGTCGTCCAAACGCTCGGGAATATCGATGTGCTGCGGGCAGTGACGTGCGCATTTACCGCACTTGACGCAATTGCTCACCAGCTTGGGCTCGCTCGTGCGCACCGCACTCGCCGTAAAGTATTGCGACAGCCCCGTAAACCAGCTGTGCGCATAGCTCGCGTTGTAGGCGGCAAAGCAGCCGGGAATGTTGATACCCTTGGGACATGGCATGCAGTAGCCGCATCCCGTGCAGGGCACGCGGTTCGTTTTCTCAAACTCTTCCAGCACGCGCGCAATCGTGTCGAGCTGGTTGGCAGTCATCGAATTCGGCAACGCGAGGTCTGCCAGTGACGAATTCTCGTCCACCTGCGCGGTATCGGTCATACCAGAAAGCAGCATCGTCACCTGAGGATGATTCCACACCCACGAAAGACCCCAGGCGGCAGGAGTGCGCAAATGCGGGTCACGGGCACTATCGAGCACAGCGCGGGCCCGTGGCGGCAGCTTGCCCGCTAAACGCCCGCCCAGCAGCGGCTCCATCACAAACACCGCGAGGCCTCGCTCGGCGGCGGCCATGAGCCCCGCTGTTCCCGCCTGATATCGCTCTCCAGCGTAATTGTACTGGATCTGGCAAAAGTCCCACTCATACGCATCGAGCATCGTCAGGAAATCCGCCGCGCTGCCGTGGTACGAAAAGCCTATCTGACGAATACGCCCTGCAGCCTTTTGGCGCGCAATCCAGTCCTCGATGCCCAGCGCCACCACGCGCTCCCACTGCGCAGGCGAGGTGATGTTGTGCATAAGGTAATAGTCGATATGGTCGGTCCGCAGGCGCCGCAGTTGCTCATCGAAGAACCGGTCGAAATCCTCCGCGCACTTGCACGAAGCATGCGGCAACTTGGTCGCCAGCAACACCCGGTCACGCAGCCCCAAGCGCTCAAGCGAGGCGCCCACGCACGCCTCGTTACCGGGATAGAGATACGCGGTGTCCAGATAATTAATCCCCTGCTCCACCGCACGGGAGATGATGGCATCGGCCGTCTTCGCATCGGGGTGTCCCGGCGCACCGGGAAACCTCATGCAGCCCAGACCCAGAGCGGATATTCGGTTACCACTTTTGGGGTCAACACGGTATTGCACGGCCCCTCCCTTCGCCATCAGCGCCCCGGCAAGGCGAAACACAATGGTCACGCAGCCGAAACATCGTGGAATCGCAATCGAGAACGTATCGTAACGCAGTAGAAATCGAGCTGTCACGGCACCGCTTTAACATCAGCAAAAAGCCCGATGAAAGGAGTCGCCCATGCCCACGCGCATGTCTTTGCGGTCTGCCCCGTGGCATAAGCGCACAGCGCAATAGTTTCTTTTTCATAACAGCCGCCCCGCGCACCCACCAATCACCCTGGCAGCATACAATCCATCAGGCGCCCCTTACGCGGGCGCCTTTTACATGGGGAGATGATTCACATGCAGATCAACAAGGTCGCCTTTATCGGCAAGGGCGGCGTCGGCCTGCTCTACGGCAGCATGATCGCCCGGGCGCTCGGCAACGACGCCGTCGAATACGTCATGGATGATGCCCGTTTTGAGCGTCATGCGAACGACGCGCTCACCGTCAACGGCAAGCCCTGCGATCTCACGTCCGTCCGTGCCAGCGAGGCGACGCCCGCCGATCTGGTCATCCTGACAGTCAAGACCACCGGTCTCGACCAAGCACTCAAGACTATGGAGCGCGTCGTGGGACCCAACACGCTCATCGCCTCGCTGTGCAACGGCATTACGAGCGAGCAAAAGATTGCCGAACGTTTTGGCTGGGAGCATACCGTTCTTGGTATCTGCCAGGGCATGGACGCCGTGTTTCTCAACGGCGCGCTCACCTTTACCAATGCGGGCGAAATCCGCTTTGGCGCGGCGGCCGGCACGAACCCCGCAACCATCACCGCGATCGACGAGCTCTATACGCGCTGCGGCATCGCCCATACCGTCGAGGACGACATCGCCCACCGCATGTGGGCCAAACTCATGCTCAACGACGGCATCAACCAGACCTGCATGGCCTACGGCGGGACCTACGGAAGCGCCACGGAGCCGGGCTCCGAGCAGCGTCGCTGCTTTGTTTCCGCCATGCGCGAAACGCTTGCGGTCGCCAACGCCGAGGGCGTTGAACTGACCGAGGCAGACCTGACGCAAATGGTGCACCTCATCGAGGGAATCGACCCCGCCGGTATGCCCTCGATGGCTCAAGACCGCATCGCAAGGCGCAAAACCGAGGTTGATGAGTTCGCGGGCACCATCTGCCGCCTCGCAGCCAAACACGATATCCAGGCACCGCAAAACGAGTGGCTCTATCGGCGCATCCGCGATATCGAGAAAAGCTGGTAGCGCCAACGCGCCGCATTCAACAGCCTTAACAGCAAAACCGCCGCAAGGGAACCTTTCCCCTGCGGCGGCCTTCATCTTCGTCTATGACCGGCGGCCGATCTCACAACAGTTAACGTTGCGACCCCGGCACCTCGTCCTCATCGTCGCGGCAAAGAACCACGCCCGCGCTTCCCAGCAGTGCGGCCGCGATCAGCGCGCCGACCACGATAGGAGCAGTCCCGCATGTCCCCTGCATGCCCGCGACGAGCGCGACCGTGGGACCAAGGCAGCCAAGCATCAACGCGACGGCGGCAACGGCAATATCTCGAGCATTCACAAGACCACTTCCTCCAAGAGAAAGACCTTATTTCTCAAGAACAAGTGTGCCCCGCATCCATACGCCCAGCGTACCGCCACGGTAAGGGCTCTGTTAACTCAAACGCATACATAGAACGGACGCCCTTACGTTGCCCTAAAGCTCGGTAAAGACGCCCGTCCGCCAAATATCCGTGATGCAGAAAAATTACCAACCGGTGTAGTAGTCGGTGGTTCCGGCAGCGCAGCCGGAGTCATAGACCTTGCAATCACCCTTGGAGCCCGTAAAGGTCGAGCCCTGGGCCATATCGCCCGCGGCAACAACGTAATAGCCGTCGGAATCACGCCAAAAGCCCTCAGAATCCTGAGTCCATTCGCCCGTGCGATAGTGATAAAGCACATTGCTGCTGTAATAGGTCTCGCGGCGCCCGTTGTAGTTATTGACACCCGTAGAGCGCGTCAGGCCCGATCCGTTCGCGCAGGACGCGGCAGACGCGTAGGACGAAGTGTAACCGGCGTTGTAGTACGAAGCCTGGGCGGCCTCGGCAGCCTCCGCCTCGGCGGCAGCAGCCTCGAGCGCTTCGCGCTTGGCATCCTCAAGCGCAGTGCGCAGCTCATCGAGCTCGGTCGACTTCGCGTCGACCTCCCCCATCGTCAACAGGCTGCCCGCGCCATCGATACAGCCCTGCAGCACAGCGCGCTCGTCATCGGTGGCATAGTCGCCATACATATTCATGATGATCTGAGCGCGCATCTCCAGGGAATCGCGCTTGGCCTCCATCGAGGCGTTCCACTCCTGCATGGAACCATAACCATCGCCGCGATAGTCAACGGGCTGCACCAGCGTCGTCTCGGACGGCGTAGACCCAACCGTATCGGACAGTGTTGCGGCGTGGGCATCAGTTGCACCGGCGCCCGCCAAAAGTGCCACGGTCAGAGCGGCGGAAAGGGCGGCGGCTTTCGGTTTTCGTGAATCAATCCTCATGTAGCTGGAAACCTCCGTAGTGCGTTTTTGCTGCGTTTGAGCTGCGTGTGATTCGATCGCGCTGCATAGTACCCCGAGCAAATCGCGACCTGCGGTTTTACTTAAAAGGCGCACGTCAATTGCGTAAAACTCACATCCTCTCAACAGGAGTTTTCCACAACTCGAATGCATAAAGCGTGTCAAAAACCCTGTTTTTGCGCCCTCTCTATGCAAAAAAAGCGCCTGTGCAACCATTGTTCGCACAGGCGCCTTGAGCAGGCATTTTATACAGTTATACCTATCGAGTCGCAAGGGGTCCTTGCACAAGTCGCCTTACTCGTCCAGCGCGGCGAAGGCCTGCTTCAGATCCCAAATGATATCCTCGGCATTCTCGGTACCGATGGAAAGACGGATCGTGGAGGACGTGATGTTCTGCTCGGCGAGCTCCTCGGCAGAGAGCTGGGAGTGCGTGGTGGTAGCCGGGTGCACGACGAGCGACTTGACGTCGGCCACGTTGGCGAGCAGCGAGAACACCTGCAGATGATCGATGAACTTCCAGGCGGCCTCCTGGCCACCCTTAATCTCAAAGGTAAAGATCGAGGCACCGCCGTTGGGGAAATATTGCTTGTAGAGCTCATGGTCGGGGTGCTCAGGCAGGCTCGGGTGGTTCACCTTGGCAACATGGCTGTCACCGGTCAGGAACTCAACGACCTTCTTGGTATTCTCGACATGACGGTCAACGCGCAGCGACAGAGTCTCGGTGCCCTGGAGCAGGACCCAGGCGTTGAACGGGCTGATGCAGGCGCCCTCGTCACGCAGCAGGATAGCGCGGACATAGGTTGCGAAGGCGGCGGGACCGGCAGCCTCGGCAAACGAGACGCCGTGGTAGGAGGGGTTGGGCTCAGCGATCTGGGCGTACTTTCCACTCGCCTTCCAATCGAAGTTACCGCCGTCCACGATCACACCGCCCAGCGAGGTGCCGTGGCCGCCGATGAACTTGGTTGCGGAGTGGACGACGATGTTGGCACCATGCTCCAGCGGACGGAACAGATACGGGGTGCCGAAGGTGTTGTCGACGACAACCGGCAGACCGTGCTTCTTGGCGATCTCGGAGATGGCGTCGATGTTGGGGATGTCGGAGTTGGGGTTGCCGAGCGTCTCGAGATAGATGGCCGTGGTGTTGTCCTTGATGGCCCCCTCGACCTCTTCCAGGTTATGAGCGTCGACAAACGTGGTCTCGACGCCAAACTGGGAGAGCGTATGCTCCAGCAGGTTGTAGGAGCCGCCGTAGATGGTCTTCTGAGCCACCACGTGGTCACCGGCCTGAGCAAGAGCCTGCAGAGTATAGGTGATGGCAGCAGCACCGGAGGCGACGGCGAGACCTGCCACGCCGCCCTCGAGTGCGGCGATACGGTCCTCGAAGACGCCCTGGGTGGAGTTGGTCAGACGGCCGTAGATGTTACCAGCATCGGCAAGACCAAAGCGGTCGGCGGCGTGCTGGGAATTGCGGAACACATAGCTCGTGGTCTGGTAGATAGGCACGGCGCGGGAGTCGGATGCGGGATCGGCGCTCTCCTGGCCAACGTGAAGCTGCAGGGTATCGAAACCAAAGGTGTGCTCGGGGTTGTTGATGAACTGGCTCATGATGATCTCCTTGATCGAATAAAAGTAAATTAATTAGAGAGAAGTAAGTCGCTGTCTCCTGATCACGCCGACGGGCGCAAACAGGAGCCCGGCATTCGTCTTGGTAAGCAATTCATATGCGGGCCTCCTTTCGCATCCCGGTTCCGTGGTCGGTTTAATTACCTACCGCCTTTGTGTGTTTTGAATAGTACGAGCATTGTTTCGCTCGGTCAATCACTTAAAAGCGCTAACCTGTTATCGGTTTTATAGATAACGCTCGAAAGGACGGCGCCGATGACCCTCCAGCAGCTTCGTTTTCTGATCGCCGTGGCAGAGTCCGGCTCAATCAACGCCGCAGCTCAGCGCCTCTATACCGCTCAGTCCAACATCTCAAACGCCGTCAAAAGCCTGGAGCAGGAACTCCACCTGGAGATCTTCACGCGCTCCAGCCGCGGCGTAACGCTCACCAACGACGGCACCGAGCTTTTGGGCTATGCGCGCCAGGTCGTAGAGCAGGCCGACATGCTCGAGGCGCGCTACGAGGACGGCGGCACCCCGCAAGCCCGCCTCGCCATTTCCGCCCAGCACTACGCCTTTTCGGTCGAGGCCTTTGTCAACGTGGTCGAGCGCTGCCGCGACAGCAAGTTCGAGTTCATCATGCGCGAGACCACCACATCGCAGATCATCGATGACGTCCGCGCATTTCGCAGCGATATCGGCATTCTGTATCTGGATGACTTTAACGCCCGCGTTCTGCAGAAAGCCTTCGCCGATGCCCGCGCAAGCTTCCATCCCCTCTTCGACGCGACGGTCCACGTCTTCGTTAGCGAGCGCCACCCGCTCGCACGCCGCCCTCAGCTGTCCCTTGCCGACCTTACACCCTATACGCGCTACAGCTTTGAGCAAGGCACCTCGAACTCCTTCTATTACGCCGAGGAACCTTTTAGCTATATCCCTTGCGACCGCAACATACGAATCTCGGACCGCGGAACACTTACTAACTTACTTATCACGTCGAACGGTTACACCCTGTCGACCGGTGTCCTCTCCAATGAAATGCAATGGGGTATGGCATCGATCCCGTTAGCAGACGCCCCAACGATGCACGTAGGCTATATCATGCACAACGAGCGCAAGCCCTCTTCCCTCTTGCAGCAATACCTCGACGAGCTCAACCGCATCATCCATGCCAACTAACTGTCGGAAGACGGGATAGAAATCGTAGATTGCTAGCCCCCGGCGGGCATGGCGCTACAATGGTCACTCACACGAAACGTACCCAACGAAAGGAAGCCCGTGAAGGTCATCATCTATACCGACGGCTCGGCCCGATCAAATCCGGGACGCGGCGGCTACGGCGCCGTGCTCAAATACACCAACCCCGCCGGCAAGACCTTCACCTCCGAGCTTTCGCGCGGTTACGCCAAGACCACCAACAACCGCATGGAGCTCATGGCCGTTATCGTGGCGCTCGAGGCACTCAACCGCCCTTGCGAGGTCGAAGTCCATTCCGACTCGCAGTACGTCGTCAACGCTTTCAATAAACATTGGATCGACGGCTGGAAAAAACGCGGATGGAAAACTGCCAACAAGCAGCCCGTCAAGAACCGCGACCTGTGGGAGCGCCTGCTTGCCGCCAAGAGTAAGCACAAGGTTGAGTTCATCTGGGTTAAGGGACATGCCGGCCACGAGCTCAACGAGCGCTGCGACGAGCTCGCCACCACGGCGGCCGACGGCAGCAACCTCGATATCGACACCGGCTTTAACGAGAGCGACCTGTAATAGCGTTTTCGCGCAGCTTTATATCCCCACGCGCTACACTCATCTTGTAGACCAAACAACGCAAGGGGGACGTATGCTGCGCATCGCGACCATCGGCACATCCATGATCACCGACGACTTTATCCAAGTCGTCAACGCCAACGACCAAGCCGCGTTTGTGGGCACGCTTTCACGCGACGCCAATCGCGGTACTGCCTTTACCGCCGAGCGCGGTGGTGAGCGAAACTTTACGTCGCTCGATGAGCTCGCGGCAGCCGCCGACGTCGACGCCGTCTATATCGGCAGCCCTAACGCACTTCACTACGAGCAGGCCCTTGCCTGCATCGCCGGTGGCAAGCACGTCATCGTCGAGAAACCCTTCTGCGCCACCGAGGCGCAGGCGCTCGAGGTCTTTCGCGCAGCCGAGGCGGCGGGCGTCGTAGCCCTCGAGGCCATGCGTCCCCTCCACGATCCCGCCTTCCACGCCATCGAGGACGCCCTGGGCGAGATCGCCCCCATCCGCCGCGCCTCATTGCGCTTTGGCAAGTATTCCTCGCGCTACAACGAGATTCTCGCGGGACGCGCCACCAATATCTTCGACTGCAATATGGCATCGGGTTCCCTCATGGACATTGGCGTCTACGCCGTCGAGCCCATGGTCGAGATTTTCGGCATGCCCTCCGGCCTTACGAGCATGACTACTCTGCTCGACCCCACCACGCGACAGCTCACGCACGGCCCCATCGACGGCTGCGGTTCCGTCCTCGCCAGCTACGGCGGAGGCCGCATCTCCGTCGAGCTCGCGCACTCCAAAATTACGAATGACCTGCTGCCCTCGCAGATCGAAGGCGAGCGTGGCACTATCCAGATCGACCATCTGTCCACGCCCCGCAACGTCCGCATCAACTATCGCGGCGATGTCGTACGCGGCTCGGCGACCGAGGCACCGCGCGAACAGGGCGACAACGGCCGCGTGCTCGACCTGCCCAAATCGAGCAACACTATGGAATACGAACTCACAGACTTTATCACCGCCATCGACGGCATCGATAACGTTAAGGAAGAGATTTGGGAGACCCCGGCGGGACGCCACGAGCTTGGCCACTACCGCGATGTCACGCTCGTCTCACTGCGCATCATGGATGCCGTGCGCCAGCAGGCCGGCATTACCTTCCCGGCCGACGCAGGCAAGCAGGCATAGCGATGGGCCTCTTCGATACGTTCTTCTCCAGCGTCACCGGCGGCAGTCGAGAGCCTCAAAAACCATCAAACGTCGAGCTCGAGCTGCGCCGCAGGCTTACCGTACTCGCAAGCGACGAGGCCACTCAAGACACTCCCCTGCGCTATTTCCTGCGCTGGGCGGGGCAAGTCCAAGGCGTTGGTTTTCGCTTTACCAACACCAACCTCGCACAGGCACGCGCACTCACCGGCTGGGTGCGTAACATGGAAGACGGCTCAGTCGAGATGGAGATACAGGGAACTCCGGCAAACGTCCTATCTCATCTCGAGGCGCTTCATGCCTCCTACGAGCGCATGGGAACGCGTTTTCGCCTTGTAGACGCCCAGGCCCGAGCCCCACTTGCCAATGAAGACGGTTTCAGTCCTCATTATTAGTATTGTGTGCTAAATACGGTATCATTTACCTACGACCGTTAATAGAAAAGAGGCGAGGCGCATGGCGGTGCAAAGAAGGAATACCAAGCAGCGAAAGCTGGTTCTTGACGCCGTGCGCCAAAGCTATAACCATCCCACCGCCGACGAAATCTACAACGTCGTGCGCGCGCAGGATGACAAAATCAGCCGCGGTACGGTCTACCGCAATCTCAATCTCTTGGCCGACGCCGGCGAAATCCTCTCCATCAAGACGCCGGGCGGCAGCCGCTTCGATCGCACCGTCGAGCCGCATGCGCATATCATCTGCACCTCGTGCAGCCGCGTCATCGACGTACCACTCCCCTTCGATGCACAGCTCGACGCCAAAGCATCCGAGCAAATCGGCTGGCACGTCACGTCGCACTACACCATCTTCGAGGGTCTCTGCCCCGATTGCCGGTAGACGTTTGGAACATGCCTTAAAATCCACCTTTCCGCACTTTGCAGCAAGAAGTAGATTTTAGACATGCCCCAAATGTTTACTCAGCAAGTAGACGGCGCAGTTCTTCTTCGACCGTGCGCACGTAACGGACGCGGTCGTTGACGCCACGCATGGTGGGGTTGCAGCTCTCCATCAGATAGGGATGGCCCACGACGTTGAGCATGTCGCGATCGTTCTCATTGTCGCCAAAAGCCATCATCTCATCGGGCGAAATACCCAGGGCACGACCGTAATCGGCAAGCGCGGAGCCCTTGCCCGAACCGAAACCGATCAAGTCCGTCCATGCGGTTCCCGACGTCATCACTTCGACACGATCGCTAAAGAGGCGCTCGAAATACTCCCGGGCTGCCGGATAATCCACCTCGGGCGTCTGGAAGCCAATCTTAATGACATCCTCGTCGATGTCCTCGGGACGGTCGACCACCGCCACATCGCAGTGGACCACATAGCGCAAATGGTCGACGAACGCATCGTTACCGCTCATGGCGTAGATGTGCCCCTCACACGAAAGGGTCACGTCGGTATGGGGATACGCAACCACGGCATTCGCGATAGCCATAGCAAGGCTACGCTCCATAGAGCGCTTGACAACGGCACGCCCCTCGCTCATCACCAGGGTTCCGTTTTCGCATACATAGGTGAGCTCATCGGCCACCGGGGCAAACAGGTAGCGCAAGCTCGCATATTGACGGCCACTCGCCGGCATAAACACGATACCGCGACGATGCAGCTCATCGATAAGCTCAAAGGCCTCGGAACGCAGCTCGCGCTCCCCCGGATGCAGCAACGTGCCGTCCAAATCGCATGCAATCAGTTTGATTCCCTCAAGACCCATATGCTTCCCCAAAGCCTCCTATCAACAGCAAGACGGACCTTGATTGGTCGCCCCTTAAAGCCCATCTTGCGCATACGCGCGCTTAGCCGCGCACCTTTTTTACGATGGTAAAGTCTGGAGCCATGCTCACGACGACCTCCGCCGCACTCGACGCAAAGCGCCGGCTGGCATCGAGCTCGCGTGTGACCACCGAGAGCCGAACACCCTCGACACCCCGGAGCATGCGGCCCAAAACAGGCTGCACCGTCGTATACATGCGCACGGTATGCTCGTCCGAGTCGCCTCGGAAGAGCGGCGCATGCATGTTGCCGATCTCCCAGCACGAATGCGCGAGCGCAATCGGGTCCATGCGGTCAACTTCGACCAAATAAACCTCGGCGCTGCGCAAGCGCACGACAACTGCCACGGGCACCATGCCCGAACGGTCGATGGCGAGCACGTCGCCATCGGCAAGACGACCGCCGTCGGCAGTATCCAGCCGAACATCGACCGTGCGCCCCAGCTCCGTCACGCCCACAAACGCGCATACATCAGCCTGGTCCCAATCGAGCAGCAGATCGTCAACTTCAAAGACGCCGCCCAGCTTCCGGCGAAGCAGAAGTTCATAGGACGGATCGTTGAGATTTCCCAAGCATGTCGTCGAAACCAAGCGTTCAGGCATACTCTAACCCTCGACCTCGACGAGCTCGATATCAAAGTTGAGGTCCTTGCCGGCCAGCTCGTGGTTGGCGTCGAGCGTCACAGCCTCGGGCGTTACGTCGATGACCACGGCGGGAACGGGCATACCGCTCGGCGTGGACAGGAAAAGCTTCATGCCCTTCTCGATCTGCTCGATGTTGGGAACCTGTTCGGCCGGGAAGGTAATAACCATCTCGGGATTGTGCTCGCCGTAGGCATCGGCAGCAGGAATGTGCACGGTCTTCTTCTCGCCCACCTGCATGTCGACAACAGCGGCGTCGAAGCCCTTGATCATCTGACCGGCGCCGCAGGTGAACTCCAGCGGCTCGCCGCGATCGTAGGAGCTATCGAACTGCGTGCCGTCATCGAGCGTGCCGCGATAATGGGTCTTGACCTTCTTGCCCTGGTTGGACATGGTAACCTCCGTAATAAGGGCGGCGCACAACGCGGGCCGCCATGAACATATGGCGCTAACTATACCCTAGTCATACAATTCAATGACAGTTTGCAAAGAAACGCTGCAACCGGAGGAACCATGGCATATCCCGTATTTGACCTTCACTGCGACACCGCTGACCGCATCGGCTGGGCCACACTCGATCTCGACCTGCGCTTTACCGCCGGCACCGACGGTTATTTCCCCGGCGACGAAACACATCCGCAAGATTTCGATCTCATCGAGGGCAACGCCTGCGCCATCTCGCTCGCAAAGATTGGCAACACGCCGTGGGCACAGTGCTTCGCCACGTTTGTCCCCGACGAGATTCCCACCGCCCACGCCGCGCGCTTCCAGGCGCAGATCATGGCGCATATGAGCGGCCAGGCAATGCTCAACCACGACCGCATGGTCAACGTACGCAGCGCCGCAGACATTCGCCCCGCGCTCAAGGACGGCAAGGTCGCTTGCATCCACACCATCGAAAACGCCACGTTCTTTGCCGAGGACCCCGCGCTGATCGAGGTGCTCAAGAGCTTGGGCGTGCTTATGTCGTCACTCAGCTGGAACGCGCAGGGACCGCTCGCGAGCGGGCACGATACCCACGCCGGCCTCACCGCTGCCGGCATCGAGGCACTTACGCAGATGGAGCACGCCGGCATGGTACTCGACGTCTCCCACCTCAACGATGAGTGCTTTGACGAGGTTGTCGCCCACGCCACGCGCCCCTTCGTCGCCAGCCACTCCAACTCCCGCACCGTCTGCGGCGTCAAGCGCAATCTCACCGACGACCAGTTCCGCACCATTCGCGACACGGGTGGCATCGTCGGCCTCAACTACTGCAGCGAGTTCCTTTCCAACGACGCAACCGACAAGACCGCCGCAGACGTCACCTTCGACCAGCTGGCGGCACATATCGAGCACTGGCTCGACCTGGGCGGCGAGGACGTCATCGCACTCGGCGGCGACTGGGACGGAGCCACGGTGCCCGCTTTCCTCTCCGATGCCAGCAAGATGCCCGAGTTCCAGAACATGCTCTCCAAGCACTTTGGCAAGACCGTGATGCAGAAGCTCTGCAGCGATAATGCGCTTGCCTTCTTTGAGCGTTATTAATATCACGTCCCTTGAGCGGGCCGGCATGCCGAACGGTCGACATGCCGGCCCGTCCCCAACCTGAAGGACCGCTTTTGACGCAGCAATTTACGATTACCGTATCCCGACCGGATGGCACATCCATCCCCGTCGTCGTTACCAAAAAGCGCGTCAAGAACTTCAACCTACGCGTCACATCGAGCGGTGAGGTCCACGCCAGCGCACCGCTCGGCGCCAGCCGCGAGCGTATCGAAGCGTTTGTGAAGCGCAACAGCACCTGGATTATCGGTCGACTTGCCCAGCGCGAGCAACATCAGGCGACGGCACAAGAGCCGCTCAGCCCCTCGTCCATCATTGCACTTTGGGGCATGCCCATCACGGTACAGGACGCACTCGATCACAACTTTGCGTCACCCGCACCGCGACCCAAGCAGGCCACCTTCGCAAGCTTTATGGATGCCGACAAATCGGACGAACGCCTACAGGCCAAGCGGTACGCAATCCTCGACGGCCTAACGTCCGATGAGCTCCAAGCCCACATCGACCAGCTCTATGCCTCCGAGGTCACCACAGCGCTGCGCGATATGGTGCATGCGTACGAAATCGCAATGGGCGTCAACGTGGCCCGCATTTCCGTACGCAGCATGAAAACGCGTTGGGGCTCATGCACACCTAAATCCGGCGCTATTCGCATCGCGCGCGAGCTCGCCGCCTACCCCGTCGAATGCCTCGACATGGTTGTCGCCCACGAGCTCGTCCACTTGCTCGAGCCAAGCCACAATCAGCGGTTTCACGCCCTGCTCGACACGTACTGCCCCAACAATAGAGCCCTGTCGCAGCGGCTCAAGCAGCCACCCCTCAACAAGCTCTAGCGTCGACTAGCGCACGCGCTCGATCTCGACGCCGCAGCTTGCCAGGGGAAGACCGACGGGCGCCCACGGCTTATCGAGCTTTATGCGCACACCAAGCAGCAAGGGATAACGACGCAACAGCATCTGGGCCACACCCTCGGCTGCCGCCTCGATGAGTTTAAACGTATGCTCGCGCAGATAGCCATCGACATCGTGGCACACCGAGCCGTAGTCAATCGAAGCGTCCAGGTTATCGTGCTCCCCCGCTGCACGCAGGTCGGCATAGAGCACCAAGGACACGATGAACTTCTGGCCCAGCGCATTCTCTTCGGGATACACGCCGTGGTTGGCAAAGACCTCGAGACCGTCGATAGTAATGCGGTCAGCATGGCGCAGATCGTCATAACTCACGTGGGGCACCGCCGTTGCGGTGGATATTTCGCCCCTTCCACGGCGGGCGAGCTCGGCGCCTTCAGTCTTGGTTGCATTCTCGGGCAGTTTCTTGTTGCTCATCGCGATCGTCTCCTTCGTTTAGAACCCCGACCGCGCAAACTAACTACACGCGAATCGACAGGTTCTTTTTATCATCGCTCCAGTTGCAAGCATTGCGCGCGGGGCATGCAAAGCAGGCGCGCGACGCTTTGTCGGCTGCATAGAGCAGACGCTCAAGCGGTTGGCTGTTCACGCGCAGCTTTCGATGGCCCAGAATGGCCGTCTTAATGGCTGCGGCATCGGCCGGCTCAAACGCCACATCATCGGGCATGCCGCCGAGAATCGCATCAGCGACGCGTTCGCTTGCAACATCATGGGATATACCCGATTCATACTGTTCATCTTTGCCGATATCGTGAAGAAGTGCCGTGGCGTAGATGACCTCGCGGTCAAATTTGAGCTGTTCCTCAAGATTCTTGATCCACATAATGCGAGCGACATCGAGAAGATGATCAATACCGTGGCGGCAGAAGATGCGCCCCGATTCCAACTGTGCAATGTTGCCCAGGTGCCGACGGAACAGCCCGTTGGCACAAATGTAATCAATGCGAGGCATGGCACCAAAGGGAGTCAGGCCCGAAGCCATAAAGCCGCGACGCGACGTCCCCTCATCGGTCTTCGATGTAAAGTCGTTGACGACCCTCATGCTAACGGCCCAGCATCCTAAAGAACCGCTCCTCGAGCGCGGGATCAGTCTCAAAGACGCCGCGGCGAGCGAGCGTCACGGTCTTGGTGCCGGGCTTTTGCACGCCGCGCATCGTCATGCACATGTGCTCGGCTTCCATCAGCACAATCGCCCCTTGGGGAGCAAGATATTCCATGAGGGCATCGGCAACCTGCGCACACAGCTGCTCCTGCAGCTGCAGACGGCGGGCATAAACCTCAACCGTGCGGGCGAGTTTGGAAAGCCCAGCCACCCGACCGTTAGGGATATAGCCAATGGCGGCCTTGCCATAAAACGGCAGCAGATGGTGCTCGCACAGCGAGTAGAACGTAATGTCGCGCTCGATAACCAAATCGTTCGAAGCGACGGCAAAGGTTTTGGACAGGTGCTCCTCGGCACTCTGGTCCATACCGCCGGCGATCTCACCATACATACGGGCAACGCGCGCCGGGGTCTCCAGCAGGCCCTCACGAGTTGGGTCCTCGCCTATGCCCTCAAGCAACAGCTTAATGGCGGCCTCGACTTTTTCCTGATCGACCATCTGGGCCTCACTTTTCCGATTTTGCGTTCGCGCTATGGTACCACGCCCTTTGGCATCGGCCACAAGCTACATAGTATGGGTCGAATAGACCGGATCGTCCCGCCAAAGCTCCACGGCGTCGCAAAGCGCAACGTTCTCACGCTCGGCACGGGCGCGCGTGGCGTTCATATCGATCACACGCTGGTTACTCGAGCCCCTAAAGCGCAATGAGATATCGTACAGATCCTGAACGAACGGGCCGTCCACCAACATGTCGAGGCAGGCCAGGATACGGTTCGTCACCTCGGTATGATGACGGCCACCCGGCATAAGCTCCTCGAGCACGTCGCCGGTAAAGCACCAAATGGTCTTGCCCGACCCCGCGGGATAGGCCGCACGCACGCGTTCGATAAAGTCAACAAGCCCCACCTGATTCTCGGGCTCCATAGGCTCGCCGCCCAGAATCGTCAGGCCATCAATAAAGGGATGGTCGAGACTCTCGATAATCTTGTCCTCGACGGCACGGTCGAACGGCTCACCCGCAGCAAAGTCCCACGCGACAGAGTTAAAGCAGTTCTTGCACCCACGACGGCACCCGCTCACAAACAGAGAAGTACGAACGCCTTCCCCATCAGCAATGTCGAAATACTTAATGTTCGCGTAGTTCATAGGTAACTCTCCCGGGAGGCCGGGACATATCATCCCGTCCTCAAACATTCTCGGCCTTCGGCCTGCGAAACTGCGGGCGGGACGATATGTCCCGGCCTCATGCAAAGGGTAACTCAATGAACGAAGCGAACATCGAGTATAGGGTTCGAGATCTAATAAAAACTGGGTTGCGGCTCAACCGCCATCGCAAGTAAATCGCAGCTGCAGCTCGAATTATCTCCGCTAAGAACTTCGAGGAGTGAACAGACCGCATGCCGCATCTTAGCTA